>JAJECD010000127.1 GCA_022822215.1 Candidatus Poribacteria bacterium
GGAGGCAGACACATTGTCAAGCGACAATGCTGAAACTGTCTGCCAACCTGACACTTTAAATTATACCACATTTTTAGGCAAAAGTCAAATCTTTTTTCGCTACAAACAAAGGCAGTGTCTACATCCCCGACCTGAAGGACGGGGTTTTGACACTGAAGATTATGATAAATTTGCTTCCACTGACAAGGTAGAGGGCGAGTCAATCTCGCCCTGCCAATTCAGGTTTAGTTAGCGACTTGCGCAGTGAAACCTACATCTGTAACCGCTTTCACGAGCGCGTCTTTTTCAACCTTGCCCTTCTCAATCTTCACAACAGCCTTATTCTCATCCATAGAAACACTGACAACCTCAGAGACACCGGTAACCTTTGTGAGTGCATCCTGCACCTTACTGGTACACGCGCCTCATGTCATGCCGGTTACAGCCAGTGTTACTTCTTCAACGGCGACTTCTGTCGTCTGACTCGGTGTTTCTGCTGTCTGGCTTGGTGCTTCTGTCGTCTTCTTTTGTGTATCCGCACACCCAACCACAAGCAGAAGTGCCACAAGACAGACGAATACTACTCTCACGTTTAAGTGACGCATGCGTTTATACCTCTTATTTGTGCGGCGACCTTCGGATCGCAGCACCTTATACTGTGAATCGCAACCTATTCATAAAAAAAGGGTGGGAAACCCCACCCTCTGATTAAGCTTTATTGGGCAGCTTCGGCACTAAAACCAGCACCTTCAACCGCAGTGGTAAGAGCGTCAGTCGTAACTTTGCCCTTCTCAACCTTCACAACAGCCGTATTCGTATCTGAAGAGACGCTCACCACTTCAGAAACGCCTGTAACCTTGCTAAGTGCATCCTGCACTTTACCGGTACACGCGCCTCATGTCATGCCTGTGACATTCAGTGTGATCTCTTCAACGGCGGCTTGCTCCATGTCTCCCGCCATGGCCTCCGCTTCCGCTTCCATCATGGCTTTTCCCGTGGAAGTAGTGGCAGCAGTTTCGGTCATTTCTGCTTTTTTCCCGATCATGCCACACCCTACCATGAAGGCAAAGGCGACCAGACAAATCAGCGATAATTTCGCTATACGCATGGGTTAACCTCCTTGAATAATTATATGTCTATACTATTCTAACAGATATTGGTTTTCTTGGCAATACATTTTTTGCAAATCCAGAAATTGTCTACCAGATACACAAAAACGCAACGACAACAATAGCCTGCCTGTTCCAAGTGTCGTCCCATCGTTCCCACCGAGAATCTCTTTCTCAACCATTTGTGCCATCATGGGAGTACTTCCGATGTACATCAAGAAAGGTAAAAACTTTCTGAATCCGTTGCAGCTGCTTGTGAAACGCAGCAGCCCGCTCAAATCGCAGTGCTTCCGATGCCCTATCCCGCTTGGCAACCAGACTTTCTTGCACTTTTTCATACTCGCCATCCAGCAGATTGACGACATCCGTTATTGTCTCTTTATAGAGGTTGCTCGTGATGAGTGCTGCACACGGCGCATTACAACGCTTCAAATCGTATTCAAAACAGGCACGGAACCCTGGTGTCGGGACAATTTCTCCTTCACATGTGCGTACGGGAAAAATCCGCTGTAGGACATCAATCGCTTCATCCGTCCATCGTCGACTCGACAAGGGACCGAAATACCGTGCGCCATCGGGTTGCGTTTCAGACACGCGCTTAAGGCGCGGAAACGCCTCTCCAATATCTATCCGAATATACCAAGAGTGCCGCCCATATTTCATAGCCGTATTATAACTCGGCTGATGTTCTTGGATTAATCGCGATTCTAAGAAGAGTGCTTCCTGCTCTGAGCGACATACCTGATACCGAACATCTGTCGTCCATCGGATAAGCCGTTTGATTTTGCTTGGACGTTTTTTGACCTTATGGAGATAAGAACGCACCCGTTTCCGTAGACATTTTGCCTTACCGATATAGAGGATCGTCCCTGTAACTCCGCGAAAAAAGTAAACCCCTGGATCCGATGGAACATCGGCTACCATTTCTTGCGTCAGCATTGCTCAATTCATATACGGATAGATTCTGGAATTATGTGGCCCTTGTAAATGCTTGTCTCCATAAATTTACCACATTTTTTTTTATCATTCAACGAAAAAGAGATTTCCCCGTCCTTGACATATTTCCTGTTTCATGCTAAACTCATATATCATCAAGGGACAACTCAAGAACCGTTGAACAACTTGATACGCATATTGGCAAGTGTTATCATATAAGAGGTTGCAAATTGTTAAACATTCTATTGAGGAGAACATCGTGGCAAACATAGAACTGAATCAATCAAAACCTACATCGTTAGCCGCACAGCAGAATCTTTTAACAGCCGATGACCTTACTAAGCAGCCTGATGATGGCAGTCGCTATGAACTCGTGAAAGGAGTCCTCCAAAAAATGCCTCCTGCTGGATTCGAGCACGGTATCTGCGCCGCTGAAATCGGAAGCAAACTTAACATGTATGTCAAAAGGCATAAATTAGGATATGTCTGTGGTGCCGAAACAGGTTTTAGGATTGCTCAAAACCCAGATACAGTGCGCGCCCCAGATGCCGCTTTTGTTTGTCAGACATCAATTGAACGGCAAGGTATTGTCAAAGGTTATTGGGAAGGCGCACCGGATTTAGCCGTCGAAGTCATTTCCCCTGGGGATACTTATGCCGAGGTAGCCGAGAAGGTGGAAGCGTGGTTAACTGCCGGCTGTAGAATGGTGTGGGTTATTAATCCACGCAGGGAAACTGTAGAGGTCTATCGTCCGAATGCAGATTTCACCATTTTACGTGGGACCGATATACTTGATGGTGGTGATGTTGTTGAAGGGTTCCAGTGTTCCGTTCAAGACATCTTTGTATAACCTATGACTAAGGCAATTTGCGAGGTAATATCACAATGACACAATGGCAACCAACTCCTGCACAAAAAGCACAATATGAGAACGAAGGCTATTTTATCGAGCGAAATGTTATATCGAAAGACTTAGCAGCACAACTCCGTGGGGTCATTCGCAATGTCCTGATGCTTCCTAAACCAGGCGAGTTTGTCGATTTCGATCCGATGGACCCGATGGAAGACTCACCGCAAGGACGCATCGCACGCTACCGTAAACTTAACAACTTCTGTGTCCAAGCGCCATTGATATGGCACAACATCTTTGCTGGTCCCGCGCTCCTCAACATCACACGCTATTTTCTCGGCGATGACATTATTATGAAGTTTAATAGCTGCTTCCTTAAACCGGCGCGCACAGGTGCCGCGACGCCCTGGCACCAAGACAACGGACTCTGGCGGGATGGTGAAACAGAGCCTTTCAATTTCTGGATACCGCTCGAACCCGCAACCCGAGAAAATGGATGCATGCAGTTCATCCCCGGCAGCCATAAAACCGAGATTATCGAACACGTCTTATATCCCGATAGCATCCACGGCGAACTCCCACGCGAGGAAGTACAGAAGATGATCGAAAAGCACGGTGTACGCCATATCGAGTTAGACACTGGAGACACCGTCTTTTGGCACAGTAATATGTGGCACTACAGCCCACCAAACAAAAGTGAGAAGAGCCGTGTTGCTGTTGCGGGTGTCTGGACAAATCCAGAGATCGTCAAAACAAGCAAACGCTTCTGGGGACATTTCCGATGGGCAATGAAAAACGGTGAAACGTGTACACAATTTCCACCAGAAGTTGTTTCGATGGAAAACCGAACCGGTGAAGCACCGAAGCCGTTTCCACCCGCTAAGGACCAAACATAATGTCATCGAAGAAACCGAACATTGTCGTTTATTTGTCCGATGACCACGGCTGGGAATATCTCGGTTGTTACGGGAATGAACATATCCGAACACCACACTTGGACAGTCTCGCGAAAGAGGGTAGGCGTTTTACGCACGCCTTCACACCGACTCCGACGTGTGCACCATCCCGTTCCACGCTCTATACTGGACTTTACCCAGCGCGTCACGGTGCTATGGGGAATCACACGGAGTGCCACGCGCATCTCAAAACCTTACCCAGTATGCTTCGAGCACTCGGCTACCGCGTCGCAATCGCCGGAAAAACGCACGTCAAACCAGAAACCCTCTTCGACTTTGAATACATCGGTGGGTTTCTCCCAAAGCGTACCGAGCATCACCGGAAATACAGGGCAGAAGGACTTGATACGGCACCTGTTGGACGGTTTCTTTCAAGCCATCGACAAGAAAACCCGGATCAACCTATCTGCCTTATCCTCGGCGATAGCAATCCACACGTCACATGGGAACCAAACAAGATTTATGATCCGGATGCCTTGCCCCTATCACCCTATATTGCCGACACACCGATTGCTCGCAAGGCACTTGCTAACTATTATCAGGATATTACGACGATGGACACTCGCATCGGCGAAATCGACAAAATGTTGGAAACACACGGGTATTCGGACAATACGCTCTTCATTTACACAACCGACCACGGTTCCGAGTGGCCCCACTGTAAATGGACGCTGTATGACACCGGCATTCGTCTACCGTTCCTCGCCAAATGGCACGGCGAGATTCCAGCGGGTACTGTCTCCGATGCGATGATTTCGCACGTCGATTTCTTACCGACGCTTATAGATATCGCCGGTGGCAAACCCTCAGACAGTTTAGACGGTAGAAGTTTTAAGGGAGTTCTGCTCGGGCAGAAAGGAACCTTCCGCGACAAAATCTACGGCACACATACCCGCGACGGAAATATGAACGTATTTCCGCAGCGTTGCGTCCGCGACCGTCAATACAAATACATCTTGAACCTGATGCCTGAAAACAGATGGACAACGCATTTCACTGAGGTTGAAGGTATCCCAGAGAGTCACGCTGAAGTATGGAAGAGTTGGGTCGAAAAAGCCGAGATTGACCCGCAAACCGCACAACTCATTTATCTCACACAACACCATCCAGTGGAAGAATTATACGATGTAACGGTCGATCCATACGAGTTCAATAACTTAGCCTTCAACACAGATATGCGTCCAATGCTCGAAAAGATGCGTGCAGACGTTCGCGACTGGATGCGTTCACAAAATGATGAAGGGAGACGTGAAGCATGAAATTCAAACTGATTGATAATCATTACATAAACTTGAGATCGCTGTTTCCGCAGAAGGTTAGTTTAGTAAGCCTCTCATTTTTATTTAGTGCTATCATTCTGCTGTGCCTCGCCTGCGATAACGCTGAACGGACGACACAAATTATAACCGCACCAGAGGAGGGTGCTGAACAACTTCCGCCGGGTGAAGGACTGGATATCGGTGCGATCGCACCCGATTTCGCGCTGCCAGATAGCGAAGGAAATACCCATAACCTTTCACAGTATCTCGGACAAACGCTCGTTATCGTTTTCTACCGGACGGGTACATGAGCCAACTGTCGCGCGCAGCTCGGCGAGTTGCAAACCGGTTATGAAGACATCCGAGCCGAAGGTGCTGTATTGATTGCTATTAGTGCCGATCCCCTGACGGTTGTTGATTCAACACGACAGAGCTTGGAAATTACATATCCGCTGCTCGTGGATAAAGATAGGAAAGTAATTGCTGCCTACAACGTTATTGACCCAAGCGACCCAGATATTGCACGTCCAGCGACCTACATTATTAATCAGGAGGGTCGGGTCGCATCAAAATTCTTGGATAATCTTGGAAGTCGTGTCGGGCCTGACCATATTCTTGCAGAACTGAATGAATTATAAATTGCAAAAGGAGTCTATTTGCTATGATTGATGTCTGCTTTTTTGCTGACGAAGTTTCTAAAACCGATTTTGAGGAAGCCATTAAACTCGGCGTTGAAGCCGGTGCCAACACTGTTGAAGTCCGGGGCGGCGTTTGGGGCAAACATGTAACCGAAATCGACGATGACGATGTCCAACGCGCTCAGGATGTCCTCAGCACCTATAATGTCCGAGTTGCCAGTGTTGGGTCGCCCTTCGGGAAATGCGCCATTGATGATCCCGAAGAGTACGATCAACACCGAAAGCACTTCGATCGGATGGTGACCTTAGCACACGCTTTTGACACCCAAATCATTCGTGGATTTACGTTCTGGAATCCGAACCGCCGGATTAAAGGGGCACCACGTCCAGATATTAACGACTACATGGAACGCATCGTCGAGAAACTCGCGCTTGTCGTCCCCGTAGCAGAGAGTGCTGACGTTACGCTCTGCTTTGAAAACGAAAGTGCCTGTCTCGCCGGAAGCTGCGAAGAGACGCGTGCCGTCATCAACGCCCTTGGAAACAGCCCAGCCCTCACTTCCTGTTGGGACATCAATAACGGGTTACACTGTGGAGAAAACCCTTTGCCGGAAGGGTATGCCCATATTAAAGGATTGGTGCGGCATGTGCATGTAAAACCGAATAGCGAGAAAAATCTTAATCCGATCGGCGATACCGGATTGAACTACGAGCAGATTTTGGAGACGTTAGCGGCTGACGGGTTCACGGGTTCAGCAAGCATTGAACACTGGGGGCAACCGGAAGATATGTTGAAGGGTATACGGCAACTCCGCGCTGTCGTTGATGCAATGTAGGCATTCACAAATATAGGAGAAACACGATGCAACTGAAGCCGGACGCACCGCAATTGACTTGGCAGGGAAGCGTCTCACTACAGAAAACTCAAGACTGGGTGATGCCGTGGCGAACACTGCACCCGATGCACGTTCTATTCCCGGAACCGCTACTGGAACGCTCGGCAATGCCCGCAGGGGTTCGCATCAGCTTCCAGAGCAATACCACACGGGTTTCGGGCAATATCGTGCCACAAAATGAAAGTGGTATACTTGACCTCTGTTGTGATGGTGAAGTCGTGGCGTCGCTTGACCTGACGGCAAAAGAAAGTTTTACCTTTGAAGACTTGTCCGATGGGGAAAAACGGATTGAATTATGGCTACCGCAATTCGGGCAGTTTCAACTCCGCAGCTTGGAGATAGATGACGGAGCGACTTTGGAGGCGTTTACTGACACGCGACCGCGATGGATTACCTACGGGAGCTCTATCACGCAGTGCCGGACAGCAGCATCACCGACGCAAACGTGGCCTGCGATTGTTGCACGTGAAAGTGGCCTGAATTTAACCTGTCTCGGTTACGGCGGGCAGTGCCATCTTGATGCGATGGTAGCGCGAATGATTCGTGACTTACCCGCGGATTATATCTCAATGTGTCTGGGGATCAACATTCAAGGTGCGTCGAGTTTGGGACCGCGGGCGTTCCGTCCTGCGATTATCGGTGCAGTTCAAATTGTCCGTGAGAAGCACCCAGATATACCACTTGTATTGATGTCTCCGATTTGCTCGCCACCGCGGGAGTCAACACCGAACGCCGTAGGCTTCCATCTGAAAGGGATGCGTGAAGAGGTGCAAGCGGCTGCCGAAGCCCTCCGATCACACGGCGATAAACAGATCCATTACGTTGACGGGTTAAGTGTATTCGGGGCGGACTACGTGCATTTACTGCCAGATGACCTACATCCCGATGCGGAAGGCTACCGAGTCATGGGCAAAAATTTTGTAGCCCAAGTCGCTGAGAAATTCTTTGTATAGATTCATCTGTTTTTATTGGCGCGCTGTGTAAAGCGCGCCTTAAAATTATGAGGGAATTCGCGTCTATCCGCCTATTTTTACGACATCCCCTGTCTCTGCAGAGGCGTAAATAGCATCGGTTATCTGCTGAACAACAAGCGAATTTTCCAAATTTGTCAGAGGTTGCCGGTTTTCCCGAATAGCAGCAGCGAAATCAGACAACGGCGTGCTGTGTGGAGATTCCGGCGCATCACCGGTTTCAGCGAGGGTTGTAGACACGACACCCTCCTCTGTTGTTGTACGGTTATAGATAACTTTTTCTGGTTCTTCATCACGCATGGTCAACTTAAGAGAACCCTCTGCCCCGATAATTTCCCAATCTGCGTGTGAGTGCATCGCCATAAATTCACCGCGTTCTACACTCAGCACAATGTCGTCTTCACACCGAATAAGGGCAGTATAGTGCGTTTCGGCATCGGAACCCGGGGCAATATGCGATTGGAATACAGACGGCACCGTCCATGTCTGTGCGAATACACTTTGTGGTTTGAGTTGCCACCCTGTCAGACCAAGCAAATAGTCGAGATCGTAACACCCCCAATTAACGAGAATACCACCACCGTTGAGAGCCTTGGTGAGCCGCCAAGCAGGTCTCGGTGTGTCTGGTTTCTCTCGGCATCCGACAATGGCACGACAGTAGACAGTCCGAAGTGCGCCCAAACCGCCTGTAGTGATTAGCTGCGTTGTGAGTCGAGCCGCTGGATTGAAACGGCTACGCGAAGAGCAACATCCTGAGACTAAGTCCCCGCGTGCAGCGATGAGTTGTTCAACCTCCGCAGCGTTCATCGCGATCGGTTTCTCAATTAGAACATGCTTGCCTCTTTCAAATGCGCGTAGAGCCATTTCAGTCCGGTACTGCGTTGGAAACGCAAGAACAACCGCCTCAACTTCAGGGTCATCAAGCAAATCATTGCCGTCGTCATATATTTTCAGCGGATTGAAACGTTCAGCAGATGCTCTGTTCGCTGCAATCAGATCCGACGCAGCGACCAACGCAATGTGCGATGCCTCCGAAGCAATACTCAGATGTCGGCTTCCGATGACACCACACCCAATTACACCTACTTTTACGGGTTCCATAATCACAAATCTTCCTTTCTTAATGATGAAGTCTAAGTATTTTCTGATTGATGCCGACAGTAAAGGAGTTGCTTTAAAATGCGGACTTGATTTGACCCCACCGGGTTGTAAGTTTGCCTTGTGGTTGGACAGATAACAGATCCTTCGACTCAAAAATTTGCGCAACTTCATCCGCGGAGAGGGCTCTGTTGTAAATGAGCACCTCATCAATGATCCCGACAAAACCGCCATCACCGGCATAACCGATTTCGGTTTCCGAACCACCTGTAACCATCGGACCGTTATAAGTCATATCTGTCTCCAACTCACCATCAACATAGAGAAACATCTCGTCATCCGCGACGACCCCGACCAGATGGTGCCACGACCCTTTCGCGAATTTAGGCGCGCCAAAGCCGCCATCGCCTTGCCAACCGGGTTGGACAATAAATTCCATCTCTTGCCCGGCATTTCTACCATCAAACCGCAATGCCCATCCGTTTACGTCGCGTTGTGCAACGATCGTTCCACAGCATCCAGCAACCACACCTTTCACAGGGCTATCGCTATCCGGATTCACCCAAGCTACAATGCTCATTTCATCCTCACCGGCAAACTCTAAAGACGCAGTTCCCGGAATGTGAACAAAATTCTCGCCGTTAAATTCAAGAGCATCCCCGATCTTACCGGCAACCACCTTTGGATTCCCGTCAAGTTCGCCATCGTTGTCCCCTAACAGGTCCTCAACAGTTCCACCCGCGATAGTACCGGCATCAAACGACCAATAACTCACCACACCGTCCAAGAGATCCTGTGCGTAAGTCAATGGAACTGCTACATAAAAAGAAGCAGTAAACAAAATTAGAAACAATATTCGCAACAACATATAATTTTTTATCCTTTATGTTTAGATTTAGATATTTCTGTCTCCACAAACTGAATTGCACAGATTCGCGAGACCTTTTTCAACCTCATCCACTTACTATTATGCCACACGTTTAGAGCAACCGTCAATCCAATTTTCAGTTGACATGAATTGCTAAGTAGTGGTAGTATATAAAATAGAATGAAACATGTAAACTTCAGTTCGCGGTTCCTGAACAGTACAAAGCAGTATCTAACACAAAGGGCGTTGCTTGCAAGCCCATCTCTAAGAAGTAAGGAGGTCGGCGCTTACTCCACACCTGAAGGGTGTGGGTTTTGACGCTGTGAAACTTGATGAAACCGAGAAAGCAAATATTATTTATTTTAGTAGCCCTGCTCTTACTTTGCACCGTGCAGTTCGCGCTTGCACAAAAAGCATGGGTGAAAGTGAGCGAATCCGAGTGGCAAGCGCATTTTTCAGACATCTTTTTTGTAGACGCACAACACGCTTGGATTGTAGGCAGTAAATCGACAATCCTACACACCAACGATGGGGGCGCGACATGGAACAGACAACCGAGCCAACCGCTTCCATTTGACATTGTGCTAAAAAAAGTCCGCTTTATTGACACACAAACGGGTTGGGTCGCCGGAGACGATGGTACAGTTCTGAAAACCACGGATGGTGGGCAGACTTGGATGAAGAAGAACACAGGGACCCTTACCGCCTTGTTAGGCGTCTCCTTCGTAGATGATAAACACGGTTGGGCAAGTGGCGATGGTGGTCTCATTATCAGCACAAAAAATGGCGGTACAACTTGGGCAAAACAGGAAATTGACACCAATAATACAATTGAAGGTATCGACTTTGTAAGTCCTACAGTCGGTTGGGCAGCAGGCGGCGGTGGCACGCTGCTTCACACTAAAGATGGTGGGACGACTTGGGAATTTCAGACCAGCGCGACCGTCAACACACTCGACGCGATTTCGATGCTCAATGATAAAGTAGGCTGGGCAGTTGGTGCGGGGGGTGCCGTCGTCGCAACAGTTGACGGTATGAATTGGGAAGTCCAAGAGAGCAAAGTCCCGAATTCTAACGGTATGCCTGAACCTGTTTGGGATGTCCACTTCGCTGATGAAAAGGTCGGGATTGCTGCCGCCGAATTCGGGGTAATCCTACGGACAACTGATGGTGGTACCACTTGGGCACCGATTCAACCGCGACCTGTCGCATCTCGCCTACAAGGTGTCCACATGCTCAGTCCAACGGAAGCATGGATGGTCGGCAATGACGCAACGATCCTACACACAACTGATGGTGGAGACACCTGGAAGGTCATCTCCAGTTCAAGCCATTTACGGAGTGCCTATTTCCACGACGATAAACTCGGTTGGGCAGTCGGCTTGTCAGGGAGTGTTTTGCACACCAACGACGGCGGTGAAACGTGGAATCCGCAAGTTAGTGGGAACGTCTTTGAACTCTTCGGCGTCGGGTTTGTGGATGCGAACAGAGGGTATATTGTCGGGAGCAACGCAGCACTGGCGGAAACACTTGACGGCGGGCAAACGTGGCACGGCGTTAGCGATCCGGGGGATGAAGGGCACGGCACTGCTACGCGAATTGTGTTTGAAGGTATAATGAGTTGGCGCAGCGCAATGGGATCCTACGGTATGAGTTTCGGCACGCCAACCCACGCATGGGCAGTCGGGGAAACCGGACGGGTTATGCACACTACTGATGCCGGACAAACATGGATCGGACAAGACATGGACCCAATGATGACAGGCGCAGGATTTAATAACCTTTACGGGGTCCACTTCGTCAATGATAAAGTCGGTTGGCTCGTCGGGGATGCCGGCACTATCGCACACACTACTGACGCCGGGCAAACATGGACGTCCATCTTGCAAGGACCGAAATTGAACGATGTCTATGCCATTAACGAACAGACGGCTTGGATCGCTGGCGAACAAGGGGCTATTATGGCGACGACAGACGGTGGCGCAACATGGATTGACCAGACGGTTCCGACGCAAGCCAACCTGAACGCTATTCTGTTCCTGAATGCAAACGAAGGTTGGGCTGCCGGAGAAGGTGGGACAATCCTCCATACAACGGATGGCGGTGTCACCTGGTTGATGCAAGAATCACCGACGAAAAGTGAGTTGTGGGACCTCGTTCAGACCCCAAGCGGTCAAATCTGGGCCATTGGCGATGCCACGACTATCATCCACTATTAGGAACGGTTTACATCATGTAAGGACGAGGCAAAGTTTGCAAGTTTGAAGTGTTCTAAAGTTGGCAAGTTATGCTCAGTTTAGCACAATTTTAGAACACTTCTCAACCTTAGTTAGACTTTGGAACTTTGGTTCGCCTTTACCCAACTTGGAGGACGCGAACACAATGCACCCACTCCGGTTCTGCCAGTCTGTCTGCACTGGTGGAGCCTTGCTACTACTGCTACTGAACCTGCCTGCTATAGCGCAAGAACCCAGAGCCCTGACATTGGAAGAGAGTATTGAAGTTGCGAAACAGAGCAATTTGACGCTCCAGACTGCCGAGCAAAACCTAAAAGCCGCTGAGGCACAAGTTCGAGCTGCGCTTGGAGGACTCTTACCACGGGTTATGGCGAATGGCAACTACACCTATTTTAAAGATGTCCAAAAATCGGTAATTCGAGCCGACGGTGGCTTCGGCTTTCCAATGCCGGGTGGCGGAATGAACGAAATGCCAACTCCGAGTGCGGATAGCGAAGCCGATCTGATTGAACTCGAGTTTGGGGCACACCACAATCTCCAAGGTGCTGTTAACTTAACACAACCGCTGTTTGCCTGGGGACGTTATTATTACGGTTATCAAGCGGCGCAACTTACCTATGAAGCGACGCAGCGGGATGTTGATGCTGCCTATAACCAACTCCGCTTAGACGTATCGGAAGCCTTCTATGGTGCCTTGGTGGCACAGGAGTTCGTTCGGGTCGCAGCACAGAGCGTTTCGCTTGTTGAAGAGCAGCTCGCCATTGCCGAAGCATCGCTTGCAGCCGGTGCAGCGACCGATTTTGATGTTCTCCGTGCGAAGGTTCAACTCGCAAACGCCAAATCAACACTCATTCGCGCTGAAAATGGGGTGCGTGCCGCCAAAAACGCCTATAAAATAGTGCTGAACATCCCACTCGGTGAGGATGTCAGCGTCAACGGTACACTCGAACTACCGGCAGATCAGCCGACACTCGCACTCAATCTTGATGAATTAATCCAACAGGCACTGGCAAACCGTCCAGAGGTACGTCGGACGCAATTGAGTGAAGCAGCCGCTCGTAAACAGATTGATATTGCCAAGACGCGGCGACTTCCCGATCTCGGTCTGTTCTCAAACTACCAAATCTCACAGAATGAACGTCTCACGCAAATGAACCGGATCTGGAGCGTCGGTTTCCAAATTAATATCCCTATCTTTGACGGATTCGCAACGCGTGCTGCGGTGGAGCAGACTGAATCGGTTCTCAAACAGGTCGAGTTAGGGGGCGACCAACTTAAAGCGGGAGTGGAGTTTGAAGTTCGGGGGGCGTATCTGAATTTGCTTGGTGCGCAAACGCTGATAGAAGTTCAACGCGAGACAGTCGCGCAGGCACAAGAGAGCGTTCGTATTGCGAATTTGCAGTTTCAAAATGGTATTATCACCACTGTCGCGCTGACGGACACACAACTCGCACTCGTACAAGCAGAAGTCAATCGTCTTCAGGCACACCACGATTACGTTGTAGGTGTGGCGAGACTGGAAAAATCTATAGGACAAACATTACAATAAAAACTGGAATATAAGAGCACCTTAAAAAACAATCGTTCCTCTAAAGCACTCCAGCCGAGTGCCATGTCTATAGGAGAAAAAAAAATTGAAGAAAGTACTGATCGTTATCGGCATATTATTAGTAATTGCGGTGATTTTAGCCGTGCCACGGTTCAGACAACGTCAAAACCCAGCGTCCGAGCAAGCCGAAGCGGTTGTGCTTAAACCCGTAGAAATTACAAAAGCAAAACGGGGTGAGATTCGTTTAGAACACCAACTCTCCGGCACGATTCAAGCCGCATCGCAAGTCAGTGTGTATCCGAAGATTGCCGGACAGCTGATCACCCTCAACGTAGATGAGGGTGATCGTGTTGAAAAAGACGCACCCCTTGGCACGGTGGAGTACGAGGAACTACAACTCGCAGTACAACAGGCAGAAGCGATACTGGAATCGGCAGAGACTGCCCATTCGCAAGCGACGCAGCTTGCGGAAGTCCGAGTGCATTCACAAGTCACACAAGCAGTGGCACAACTTCGCGCCGCAGAAATAGCGCTCCAACAGGTAGTTGACCTCTCTGAAATCCGAGTTGTTACACAAATAGAACAGGCAGAAGCCGCATTAGAATCGCTTGTGGCGAATTTACAGAAGATTAAAAGTGGTGCCCGTGCTGAAGACCGCAGGCAGGCGGAAGCAGGTCTGAATCAAGCCGATGCGAATCTTGCCAATGCGCAAAGCAACTACGAGCGAATGACCCAACTCTTTGAAAATGGTGCGATAAGCCAGCAATCGCTTGAAAGTGCGAAGACGCAGTTGGATATTGCTATGGCGCAGCATAAGATTGCCACAGAGCAACTCCAACTCATCGATAACGGTGCGCGTGTTGAGGACATCCAAGCGATGGAAGCACAGGTTGAACAAGCCGAAGCGTCTCTACGGTTGGCAGAAACCCAAGCGGCAACAAAAACGTGGGAAAAAGACATCGAACTGGCACGTTCACAGGTCGAAACGGCGCGTGCGGGACTCACCGCTGCGGGCGCTTTAGAGGCGGCGAAAAGCTGGGAAGCAGAGATTACATCGGCAAAAACGGCGCGCACCCAAGCAAGTGTTGCGCTTAAACTGGCTGAGAAACGTTTGAAAGATGCGACGATTTACGCCCCGATCTCCGGGATTATCGCCAAACGGCACTTAGATTTAGGGGGCATGGCAGTCCCGGGAGCCCCGCTTTTTGAGATCATCAATATTGATACGGTAATAGCGAATGTTGATGTCATCGAAACACAGTTGAGTCAACTCACGCTCAACCAAGAAGCAACAATAGAGATAGATGGCATAGATACGCCGCTGGCAGGCAGCATCACTTTCATTAGTCCGACACTGCAAGCTGCGCGTCGGACGGCAAGTGTTGAGGTGAGCATTGATAATCCAGTAGGCACATTGAAACCGGGGATGTTCGCGAAAGTCAGAGTCCCGATCAAGGTGCACCCGGATGCCTTGCTAATCCCGCGTGTTTCCTTGATTGAGAATGTGAATACGAAGGCGCAGCACATCTTCGTGATAGAAGCGAATGTCAGCCGTCGTCGCTTGATAGAAATAGGCCTTTTGCAGGAGGGTGTGGTTGAAGTTGTGAGTGGATTGATGGAAGGCGAATCGGTTGTTACAGCAGGTCAGCATTCCCTGAAAGATGGGGAAGAAGTTAGAGTCGTTAACCCTTAGACCTTCGGCTTTTCCAGGAAAACCGAACGACCTTGCAGAGAAAAGAGTTGATAAATAAATCCAATTGGCATAAGATAGGAGCGTAAGTGCTTGCGCTTCTGAGAACACTTGGAATGTGTTTAAAGCGATAGCAAGAAATTGGAATCACATTCAGTCAACCGGATTTTTTGTCCGCATTTGAGAAAGGCGTTGCCCGTAACACACTCACAAAGACATCCGCATCGGGAAGACAGATGAAAGTTGAACAACTTCACGGTCCCAAAGTGAAACCCTTTCAGGCCTCTGAGTTGGAATACCTTTTACAGGACGACTCGCCAGAGCTTTTCTTTTCTTTCGGCTTACAAAAAGGTGGCCAGGTAATTGTGACCTGTGCGCCCGCGAGGCTCGATATTATGGGCGGCATCGCTGATTACTGCGGCGCGAATGTTTTTGAGATGACGCTCAATCGAACTGCAGTCGCCGCATGTCAAGCCAGAGAAGATAAAAACCTCTGTGCGGTTACACTCAATGCTGAAGGTGGATTGAAGCCTAACTTTCACCTATCGCTTGATAACTTCTACACCGATAGCACTCTTAAAACGTATCCAGAAATTCGGGAATTTTTTAACAAAGAACCGAGAACAGCGTGGGCAGGATACATACTCGGTGCGTTTTACGTGCTGCTGCGGGAAGGAAAAATCGATCGGTTCCCACACGGTGGGACAATCGTTATCAACAGCAATATTCCGATGGGTGGCGGCATGGCATCCTCTGCAGCCATTGAGGTCGCAACGTTGATAGCACTCAATCAACTCTACAATTTAGAGTTAGGCATGATGGAAATCGCGAGGCTTGCACAAACCGTTGAAAACCAGATCGTTGGTGCCCCGTGTGGTATTATGGATCAGGTAACCTCTGTCGCAGGCAGGTCGACAAAAATTCTTTCAATCCTTTGTCAACCAGACAAAATCCTGGATTTCGTCTCATGCCCGTCAAATGTGAGTTTCGTCGGTATCTACACGAAAGTCCGTAGAAGTACAGCAAGTACCGCCTACACTGACACGCGCATCGGGACTTTTATGGGGCTGACTATCCTCAAAGCAGCTTTCGCATCAGAGGTTGATACTATAGAAGAGCAGTCAGGGTCCGGCCCGGGTGATGCCCGGCGTAACATAGCAGCGGCATTAGCGGATAACTACTTGTGCAATCTTTCTGTACAAGAATTCCACGAACAGTGTGAACCCCTGCTGCCTGAACAGATGCACGGCGAAGAGTTCCTCAAAAGGTACGGCGAAACGGTTGATACGGCGACACAAGTAGAACCTGAAAAGTTCTATGTCGTGAAGGATCGGGTGGCGCATGCTGTCTACGAGAACGCACGTGTCCAGCAATTCATAACCGCGCTAAAAAATGTCGATAGCGATCCAGAGAACACTTCGGGTTATCTTGGAGAGGCGGGGAACCTTATGTACGAATCCAATGCCAGTTATCGTGACTTGGCAGGACTCGGTTCTTCTGAAGTCGATGGCCTCGTAAATATCGCTCGGAAGATCGGAAAACAAGGTGGCATCTACGGTGCCAAAATTACGGGTGGTGGTGGCGGCGGCACGGTTGCTTTGCTCTGCCACGGTAACGTAGAAAGTTCACTCACGCAAATTCTCGCGGCTTACAAACTTGCTTGGGGAATCGACGCCGAACTTATTAGAGGTAACGCTGCAGGAGCGTTTGAATTTGGACACATTCTCTGGGAATTGAAAGAACTTGAACCGCCTACACACTTTTAACGATTAAATCTGGTCACCGCTCCACTACGTTTCACGGTGGTTTTTGGTGCATCTCAGCCCCTTTGGGGTATGAATGGCTTTTTAACGATTGAAATACTGCAAGGACAACGGACACAGCAGCCCAGAAGCAATAATTTAAAAAATGGAAAAATTAGATCAACAAAACCAACACCGTGCGTCCGGTGTTACATGGCGCGCTATACTCATTGCCATCTTTTTAATCCCGCCCAACGTCTTTTGGGTCATCGAAGTTGAATGTGTCTGGCATTCCGGACATCCAACCACTATCTCCCTATTTTGGAATGTTGTCCTCAATATCTTTTTCCTGATTTTGATAAACCTCATTCTAAAGCGTGTCGCCCCGCGGTCGGCACTGACACAGGGTGAGATGATTACCATCTACGCCATGCTCTCTATCGCATCCGGCTTGGCAGGTCATGATACCTTAGCCCTCACCATCCCCGCGCTGCCACATGCATTCTGGTTCGCTACAATTGAAAACGATTGGGCGGACATGTTCCATACCTACATTCCACAACACCTCGTTGTCGCAGACAGAGAGATTATTCGTGGCTTTTACGAAGGCAATACGCCTTTTTATAACGCCAAAATCGGCGGCGCATGGATTATGCCAACTTTGTGGTGGACATCGCTTATTATTGCCCTCGGCACCATCATGATCTGCATAAATGTGTTGATCCGGAAACAGTGGACGGAACACGAAAAATTGGCGTATCCGATTATCCAACTTCCGATGGCAATTACAGAAAGAGGCGGTGCCGCACAACTCTTCCGAAGTCGTATTCTATGGTATGGGTTTATTATCGCTGCAGTGATAAATATCTGGCACGGCTTGGCACACTTTTTTCCAATACTCCCGGATTTCAGCGTCCGCCATAATGCACGAAACTGGGGCAGAGTTTTCACCGAAAAACCGTGGAACGCTGTCGGTAATATCCCTGTTCCACTCTACCCGTTTGTGATCGGCTTGGGGTTCCTTTTACCGCTCGACCTCTCCTTCTCTATGTGGTTTTTTTATCTATTTGAGAAGGCGCAGCGGGTTTTCGGTAGTGCGCTCGCAATCCCAGCACCCTTTCCGTATGGGAGTGAACAATCCATTGGTGGATGGATGGCGATCTTTGTCATCGCGCTCCTTGTAACGCGTAGGCACATAGTAAATGTCGTGCGTACAATCTTGGGTATGCCCGGTGGTATTGACGACTCACAAGAACCTATCCGTTACCGTACCTCACTCCTGCTAATCGTTATTGCAGGCCTTTATATTATCTGGTTCTGCCTGAAGGCAGGCATGACGCTTCCAATTATTCTACCGTTCTTTGCCTTCTTCTTTGCGATTTCGCTTGCGATTACGCGTGTCAGAGCGGAACTCGGGCCTCCCGCACACGAGATGGCAGGGATGTGTAATGCACAACAGTTCTTAATCAATATTCTGGGAACGCGCCGCATCGGACCGAACAATTTAACGGTATTTCCCTACTTCTGGTTCTTTAGTGGACGTGGCTATCGCGAACACATCATGCCCCATCAACTTGAAGCCTTCAAAATGGCAGAACGGGCGAATATGAACACGAAACGACTCGTGCTGGCGATGATTATCGCCGTTGTCTTCGGATCTCTCGCATCCTTTTGGGCAACGCTCAGCGAACTCTATCGTCTCGGTGGCGCGATTACGGGCGCGGGCGGAGGTATTGGACCCTCGGTTGGGCATATCGGACAATTCGGATGGCTCGCCGGTCTGTTCGCTTTCCCGCGCGACCCAGACATTCCGGCAATAAGCTTCATGGCAGGGGGTATGGGTTTCACTTTCTTCCTGATGATCATGCGGATGCGTTTCATCTGGTGGCCCCTCCATCCAGCAGGCTACCCGATCTCTATGACAGGGGGTGTCGGCTATTTTTGGAGTTGCCTCGTGATCAGTAGTTTTCTCAAATGGATGGCTCTCCGATTTGGAGGACCGGGAACCTATCGGACGATGGTCTTCTTCTTCTTCGGTGTTATCCTCGGTGAATATTGTGTAGGTGCTTTCTGGAGTGTCTTGAGTGTTATTATCCGTGAACCGATCTACGACTTCGCACCAGGTTAAAACATTTTGTCCCGTATTCGCTGGCGAGGTTTTGCAGCGTACTCGCCTGCCCCCCTGATAAGGGGGATCAAGGGGGGTTGCGACGTGCATTCCTAACCTCGCCAGCGTTTCACCTTAGAATTTATGATAAAATTTCGACTGATCTACTTCTATATTTTACTAACAAGCTTCATCCCAACCACAATCAGTATGGCAGCAGATGAAGGTGCACACGCCGCTGAATTCCTCAGCCACGGCGTAGGTGCGCGCGCCCTGGGAATGGGAGGCGCGTTTGTTGCCATCGCTGACGACGCAACCGCTACTTACTGGAATCCTGCCGGACTTACCAAAGTGAAAAAACATAGCTTCTCTGCGATGTATTCCGACACCTTCAGTACCGGAGACGGCAGTTGGTTGAGCAGAGGTTTGGTTACCTACAACTTCCTCAACTACGTCTATCAAATCGAGGACATTGGTAGCGTCGGTCTGAGCTGGATCCGCCTCGGTATTGACGATATACCCCGGACGACCTTTATCGACATCAACAACAACGGTTTGCTTGGCGATTTTCAGGACAAAAACGGCAACGGTATCAAAGAAGAAGGCGAACCGTATATCGACAAGCCAGAAATTGCCGAGTATTTCAGTAACACTGATAACGCACTCCTCATCTCCTATGCACGTCAAGTCCATCCGATGGTCGCTGTCGGCGGCAATCTTAAACTTCTCAACCAATCCATTTTTGAAAACAGCGGCAACGGCTTCGGCATTGACATCGGTTTGATTGCTGAACCCTATGAAGGTTTACGGGTTGGTGCGATGTTATTAGATGTGACAGGCACACAGATCCGTTGGGACACCCCCGACACACCGACGTTCACGCGGACGCGTCGCTTCCGGCTCGGCATGGCTTATCATTTTACTGTGCCACGCCTCGGTAAAGGGGCAATTGGTGCAGACATTGAAACCGACCAAGCCGATTTGGAGGTAGGCGGTGGCGGCGGTGGAATTATCCCACGCATCGGTGCGGAATATTGGCTCTTTAATACCGTCGCTCTCCGTGGCGGTTGGAACGGGCACGGGCTTTCTGCAGGTGCTGGACTCCATTTGCGGATAAATGAGATGTCGTTTTTCGTCAACTACGCCTTCAACACCCACACCCTCGGCGGCTCACAACGCATCTCTGTCTCTGGAGAATTTTAGTGCGTGACAGATGGCGTATGCCTAAGGAACATATAGTGAATTCTGAAAATAAATTTACACTTTCATTCTTTGGTAGGCGAGGTTTCCTAACCTCGCTGGTGCAGCATGTATCAGTAATTTCTAAATCTACTATATTTCAAACAGATAAGGTCACATCATGGAACATCAAGTCACACTTAACATTCCCGATGCCGTGTATCGGCGCGCCCGCCAAGTCGCAAAAATGCAAGGGGTCAAATTAGAAAATGTCCTTGTTAGTGTGTTGAATGCGTATTGGTCTCCTGTCAATGATCTTTTGACCGAGACAGAGAAATTGGCAGCTATCGCACCAAGCATAGAATCAACGGATTGGTGGGATGTCGAAGGCGATAAAGAATGGGATGCATGGACACCCTAAAATCCGCAGATGTAATTATTGCTGATTTTCCAGGAGTTACAGGCGTTAAAAGACGGCCAGCATTGGTTGTCTCAACCCCGGATTACCATACCACTGTTGGAGATGTGATTCTTGGAGCAGTAACGACGAACCTAACCATTGCAACCACACCCACAGATCACTTGATCGCTGATTGGATAGAAGCAGGTCTACGTAGACCAAGTGCATTTAGGAGTTTCCTTGTAACGCTTCCACAGAGCAAAGTCTTAGCAGTCATTGGGTCCCTATCATCTTCAGATTGGCAAAAGGTACAGGCATGCATCCGCAAAGCAATATCAGTGTGAATGCCGTTATCAATTTTTTTTTCAGATAATGTAACGTTTTGGCGAAAAAAATGTGTCTTTAATAATAACAGGGTTTGCACAAAAATCCATTTTTTATGTAAAGCGTTAATCTTGGTTTAGACAGTGGCCTGAATTTCCGGTGGCAGTACATGATGTACAGTTGCATTTTATGATACAATCGCTTTCACCCAAACTCGAATGAATGCCTCTTTGTAGACAATAATGTTGATGATGAGTCCAGAATCACACATTTTTAACAATCGTGCAATAGGAATCGGTTTGCCGCGCGACGATGCTTCGCTTCGGGTCCAGCCTCTATACACCTTTTCCGTGGCTGTCCGTTTTGTTTGCTTCTCTTTTGTTATTTGTCAATTAACAGCATTTATACCCCCCCCCCCCCCCCGCTTTACAAAGGTTAAGTAAATTACAGCATACATTAAAAAATCTGTTGAAGTGCCAGCAGTGGATGCTGCTGTGCTATTGTTACGCTGCCCATATGCGAGCCTGTTTTCAAGGGTTACCGCGCGTGTGGGCTGTTTTTGTTACATCGGGTTTTCTGACAGGGTGGATGATTTTAGGACAACATGGAAAACGTCGATTCGGCAGCGGCGATCCATCTACAGTTGCCAATTATTGTCTGATCAAATATTTTTTTTCAGATAATGGAACGTTTTGGCGAAAAAATGTGCCTTTAATAATAACAGGGTTTGCACAAAATCTATTATTATGTAAGACATTTTAAGTTCCAAGTATAGTTTCCGGCAAGCAGTCCATAGAAAAACAACGTTGCGGGAGATGTCAAAGCAGCGAATCTGTTCATAAGGAGGGAATACTGTGCATAGAGAAGACGATGTTCAATTGGTTCATGCCGTTTTATCAGGCGACGACTCAGCATTCAGGACTTTAGTTGAAAAATATTGGGACAGTGTTCACACCCTCGCGTGGCAGAAAACCGGTGATTTCCACTATGCAGAAGAAATTACACAAGATACCTTTCTCAGCGCATATAAAAACCTGTCAAAGTTGAGGAATCCCAACTGGTTTTCTAATTGGTTGTATCAGATTGCAGAGCATTGTTGTCTGAATTGGCTGCGCAAGCAAAAACGCAAGAAGCAAGTGGAATTGCAATCATTAGAGGACGCATGTACGGCAGAAGTAGATAAATCTACGTATGACCGGTATGTATCGGAACAGGCCGCAACAGAAGCGAAGGAACGTAATTCTGAAATCGTCAAAAAGTGTCTGGAAAAATTGCCAGAGGGTCAGCGGACAGTGCTAACGCTCCGTTATCTCGACAACATGAAAACGACGGAGATTGGCGAACTCTTGGGGATATCAGTAGAGGCAGTAAGGACCCGACTCCATCGCGCCGAGAAACGGTTAAAAGAAGAGGAATCCTTGATCCAAGAATTTCTGGGTGGCGTGCAGATACCATCGAGTCTCAAGCAGAACATCATGCGAAGAATTGCGGACATGAAACCGACCCATTCTTCCCCGAAAATGAAACCGCTCTTGCCGTGGGTGGCTATTAGCACTGTTTTGGTTGTTGCAACCCTATTGCTTCTCAGTGTCAGTTCACCATACCGTGCACATTTTCAGAAACTTTACAGTATCTACTTTGCTGGCACTGCTGAAAACAGAAAAGATGCAAAGGATTTCGCTGCTGATTTTACCATAACACTCGGGCCCCATACGAGTGGCGATGCTCTTTTAGGTGCACTGCTCGAAGAAAAATGCAGGGTCAGTCGATGGTCCACGCAAATTCTTGAAAATCCTGATTTTCCGGTGGTAGCAGCGGAAACAACGGTTGATATCGTTGTTGTTTCTATGAGGGAGCTGGAGTTCGCTGAGGATG
The DNA here is from genome assembly GCA_022822215.1 of Candidatus Poribacteria bacterium. Classification (GTDB taxonomy): domain Bacteria; phylum Poribacteria; class WGA-4E; order WGA-4E; family WGA-3G; genus WGA-3G. The sequence continues at coordinate 22,664 of JAJECD010000127.1, forward strand.
AGCTCGCGACCCATGATGCGATTTATGCGCGTGCGAAACAGATGGGATTTGAGACGTGCCCGATTGGAGTTGCCCCGCAGCTGCGTCTGCAATTCCTTAACCAGCCAAACTACAACACACGGAAACGGCTGGGGGCGTTTTTCGTGGCGACTGAACCGTTTGTTCTGACGCGTGAAGGCTTACCGAAGATTTTCAGTGTTGTTCGGGATGACAGATACCCGCACCCTGAAACCGGTAGAGGGTTATGGCTGATTGCGAATGGCACTGTTGATCTCGGAAATGCTGAAGACTTTAAGAGGCTGTTTAATGCCTCGGATCCAGATGGGCGGGATCATGGCGGGCGTTTTGCGTTTGTGCGTCCGAGATAGATGAAAAATTGAAAAATGATGCGGCGAGATTCAGAGGGTATCTCGCT
>JAJECD010000102.1 GCA_022822215.1 Candidatus Poribacteria bacterium
TGGGCACCTTAACTTACAGTCCGAACAACAACTTGACGATCCTGACAATCTGAATACGCCTGATACGCCTGAAACAGGGATATCCGAAGACATCTTAAAACTCCTGCAAGGCGTAGTGCAAATACGTTGTATGGCAGAAATGCAAGAGATGGCACAAACTGTTGCGAACCGATCAGAGAATATTCCAAGCAACTCTCTCCTCGGGCGACTACGGTTATTTCTCCAACAAGACCCGGCTATCGCTGTTGAACGTTTGAGCGATTTACGTAAGCCTGCAAAGGATGGACTCATGAACTGTCGGATAAACACCAGAGCATCTGGGATCTCGTGGTTGCCAAACACATTATATGCCTTATTTGAGAAGGCTTGGAACGAACCCGATACCTTGACGGAAAATATTATTGATACACATGTGAAGTCCCTTCTTTCAGATGCTAATCAGCAGGATCAACTTATTGCCCTACTGGTAGAGAATAATAGGATGGCAATCTGCAGGGGATTTCTTGATCACTTGCTGACAATATTATACCGAGGGTGAGGTATTTAGAGCAAAGATAATATTGAAAGGGAAATAGCCTCTAAAGAGGAAACATTGTTATGGCGAATATACCAAACAGAACGTCTGTGGATGATGCTGTCGTGCGCCGACTGTATGCGCGCGGCAGATGGAAATTAGAGACTGTGGCACATTTTGGCGGTGATGAAACGGGTGTCGCTGATATGTGTCTCCTGCGGGATGCGAAAGGAAACCCTTTTATTCCAGGAACATCTATCGCGGGGGCCTCACGAAGTCTATTGGCTCAGCAAAGCCTGCCTTGGCATGACTACAAGGCTAGAAAGGAAACACAAGAACTCAAAGATTTCTTCGGTGGTGCAGGTAAGGACGATACTATGAGTGCCTTAATTGTTGACGATGCTTCTTGTGTGTCTGAACAGCCAGTTGTGTCAATTCGGGATGGGGTGCGTGTAAGTGCTCAATCCGGTTCGGCTGCTGACAAGGCAAAATTTGATGTGGAAGTACTTGAACGAGGCACAGAGTTTGAGTTGTCTCTGGAATGTCTTATACGCCACGGAGATGAACAATCCGAATTTGAAAAACTATTTTTTGCTCTCTTGCACGTATTTCAGCAAGGAGAAGTCCGCCTCGGTGCCCGTACCCGTCGCGGCTATGGTCGTGGAAAGGTAACATCTTGGGAAGTTCGTGATTTGAAGATGGAAAACTCCCAAGATGTTGTAGCATGGCTAACCGGCGACCCTTGGACACGTCCTAAGAGTTGTTTGGCTCCGCGTGCCTTGCCAACTGATCAACGCCGCTATTTTCGTATTGATGCTCAATTCAATCTGCAAACGTCCCTATTGATCCGCGGGGTGTCTGCCGATCCTGACGCGCCAGATATGGTCCACCTGCATTCTGCTGGAGAACCGGTTGTTCCAGGGACCTCATTTGCTGGGGCATTCCGGCACCGCGCTTCTTTAATCGCAAATACCCTCGGTTGGAACGGTTGGGCACTTGCTGACATGTTCGGTCCCGTCCATGAGCAACAACCTGCAAATCAACAGAATGAATTATGGGCGAGCCGAGTATGGGTTGAGGAACAACTCGTAGAAAACGTTGAAGAGTGTTGGCAAGATCGCGTCGCCATTGACCGGTTTACCGGCGGCAGCTTGCAGAGCGCGTTGTTTAACGAAAAACCAATTTATCCGATCTCTATAGCGGACGAACCTACGTTTAACCTTCGGTTGGTCCTGACCTTAGAAGAACCTGAAGATGAGGAGATTGGCTTGTTGATTTTGACTTTACGCGATTTTTGGTGCGGCAACGCTGCCCTCGGTGGAGAGACGAGCGGTGGTCGCGGGACCCTGAAAGGCGTTAAAGCAGTGTTGTGGCAAAAACAAGCCTCTATAGCGGAAACCGAGATAGGGAGTTTTTCGCATGTCGATAACCGAATGACTGTCGTAAAAGGCGATGCTGAGTATATTGAAGAATGTATCAAAAAATCCCAAGACTATCAAGGTAGTCATGACAGCTCACGGTGTCCTGAAGAATAAGAGAGAAACTGATGAAGAAAAAAACTCACACAGAACTCAATAAAGCGTTAATTTATCAACATTTGTGCGACGTGACTGAAAAGAAAACGGCATGGATATTACTGCAAGAGCCAGGGTTTATCGGCTTCGGTGTGGTGCGATCGGATGAAATCTATTTGCCACCCGATGTACAATTGGATTGGACGCGTATCAGCGATCTCCGTCTATTTGGTGAAAAAGGAGAATGGCATGTCTGGCGTGATTGGGACGGCAACTGGCAGAGCCGGCTGTTGGAATTGAAAAGCGTCGGGGATGCCTTGACAGAGTACCACGTCTTGTGGGGAAGCGATATTAAATCAGATATACATCCTTGGATAAAGTTAGTAGAAGACCGCGGCACGGAAATTTGGGTGCCGTTGGCTGATTTTGATATAAAAGATTCTTTACCCCTGCGTCTGAAACTCCAACAGATTGTAGACTACGATCCAGAATACCATTTAGCAGGCATCACCGATGCTGCACTTGTAGGACTGACTTGCAAATCTAAAAAGATGATTTTTCCACCTGTCATCAATTAATAACGGAGGTTTAGAATGCGTTTCGTTTTATCAACAGTTGGAACAAGTATCCTGACAAATCTCATCAATAGAGGAGATCCTACCGAAGGAAATTGGTGGAAACAGCTTCGGGATTCAGCAAATCTTAAATCTGATGATTTGGAGAAAGAAAAGGATATTGAGACGATAATTAACACACTCACCGAGCGGGCACTCGAAAAACTCCTAAGGAATGATGTTGAAACAAACCGACGACTCAGTGCCGAACTCAACGGTATTTACGGTATCTATAAGGATCAATTGCCTAAAAAGAGTAGCGACGAGCACTATCTCATCTGCACTGATACTGCACAAGGACAAGCAACAGGCGAATTGATTAAGGATTTTCTTGTATCGCAAGGTTTTACAGTAGGCGTTGTCACACCATCTCAACTTTCAACACAAGATCCAGAATCCTTCACCACAGGCACAAAAGAACTCATTAAGTGGCTTGAGGACAACGTACCATGGCGGCGTGAGAGCGGTTATCACGTGACTTTTAATCTCGTTGGCGGTTTCAAGAGTCTGCAAGGTTACATGAATACCTTTGGGGCATTTTACGCCGATGAAGTCGTCTATATCTTTGAATCACCAACTGCTGACTTAATCAAGATCCCACGCCTACCCATACAAATTGACACTACTATTATTGAAAAGTACCTGACAGAATTTGCGTTGATGGATGCAGGGAAACTGTCCCCAATTGAGGAACTTGAAGGTATTTCAGAAACGCTACTTGAATTAGTAGAGGAAAATGGCAGGACTTATGCGGGGTTGTCCGCATGGGGTGAGTTACTCTGGCATCGGACAAAATCGGATTTGTTATCTGAAGAACCGTTGCCATTCCCGTGGCTGGTATACAAGCAAAGTTTTATTAATGACTGCCGGAATTTGAACAACCAGCAATGGACGAAACTTCAGGAAACCTTAGCAAAGATCGCCGCCTCTCTGGAAAGTAGCGGTGGAGATATAAGCCAACTTAATAACCAAGTTTCTGGACTCAACTTTGAACAACTTACAAATCTTGATAACATCTGTACATTTCGTATTACTCGAGGTGTTCGGGTCAGTTGCGAAATTGTCCATGGCGATTTAACACTAAGGCACTACGGTAATCATGACGATGTATACGACAATCCATAGAGTTTAAACGTATTATACAAATTCACAGAATTTATAGTCTCGTAAGATTTCACCTACAATGCTCCAAAACTTCCGCTTCGCACGCTACCAATTCACATACACCGTCCAAGAACCCCTGAAGATGCCACGCCATAAAGGCAACGTCTTCCGCAGCCGGTTCGGATACATCCTCCGCGACATCACCTGCATCGGCGGCGCGGAGCAGTGCAAAACACAATGTATATTCCCAGATCGGTGCGTCTACTCCAAATGCTTTGAAACACCCGTGCCAGACGATAGCCCGATGCTCCGAGGACAACCCTTCGCACCGCATCCCTTTATCCTCGAACCACCGCGCAATGACAAAACCGACTACGCCCCAGATGATACCTTCGCCTGCACGCTGATCCTTATCGGGGACACCATCAACCTATTACCGTGGCTGGTCTTCACCTTCCGAGAGATAGGTAAACGACGGGTCGGTATCCAAGGGAAACGCGGACAGTGCCAATTGGATAAGGTCGAAAGTCTCCCCGCGGCTAACAGCGAGCCGAGGCAGACAATTTACACAGCAGAGACCGAAATGCTCACAGATGATGGACTGATCCTTGGGTTAGACGACGTGATGCAAGCGGCACCTCGTATCACAGATGAGATTGAACTCGAATTTCTCACACCCACCAGTATCAAGGTTAACAAACAGTGGATGCGGAAGCTAACGTTTGAACACCTCGTCCGTAACCTACTCCGCCGTATCCGATTCTTGAGTTATTTCCATTGTGGTGAAGACTTAGATGTAGACGCACCCGCGCTAATCAAGGCTACCAGCACCATCAAACACCAATCCGATCTTCGTTGGCTCCGATCAGACCGATATTCTTACCGTGCTGAGAAATCCATTCCGATGGGTGGGTTTACCGGTAAGATTCGTTTTACTGGTGAGTTGGAGCCGTTCTTACCGTTTATCTATCTCGGTGAGTATGTGCACATCGGGCATCACACTGCATTCGGATTTGGTCAGTATGTCATTCGATACTAACCCCCCTGCCCCCCTTATCAAGGGGGTAAGAGGTCCGGATTTGGGCAGTATGTTATGAGGTAAATCCAATGTTCCACGTCATCTCCTATGACATCCCAGACGACCGGCGACGCGGACAACTCGCCAAAGTCCTCAAAGGCTTCGGGACGCGCGTCCAGTACAGCGTCTTTGAAGCACATCTCACCAACGCCCAATTTGCGCAGATGAAAGATGCCGTTGCGCGTGTCATCGATCCTGCTAAGGATTCCGTTCGCTACTACGCACTCTGTAGTGCCTGCACCGGGCGGATAGAAGTCCCCGCCGTTGGAGATGTAACCTCGGATCCCAAAACAATTGTGGTTTGATATGAAACTTCCTGAACTCACACTGGACCAGATTCAAGACCGCTGCACAGCACAGAGTTTCACGCGCGGTGAAGAATACTTTGACATGGGAATGATCGGCAATCCCGTACTTCACGGCTGGACGTTGGCATCAACATGCGAAGGGACAGAGGAAGAGCCATATCACGTCTCTGTAGAGTTGATGCCGACAGGGATTGCTGATGCTGAGTGTTCATGCCCTTATGATTGGGGAGGCGATTGCAAACATATCGTCGCCCTCCTCCTTACCTACATTCACGCGCCAGAGGTAATCTATTCTCTGGACACCTTGCTGACCGCGCTCGCCGAAAAACCGAACGAAGTCCTGTTACGCGTGATTTCAGAACTCCTCAAACGCACACCCGAACTGGTGCCGGTTGCTCAATTCTATGGAGATATAGAGGAGGAACCGGAGATAGAAATTGAACCGATCCCACCCGAACTCAGCGTTTATACGACAGTGATAGAAGAGGTACCAGACGTAGCACCTGCGCCGCCACCGCACGAATCGACAGTTTCAGCAACAGTCACGACCTATCGGGAACAGGTTGATCGCATTTTCGGAAACGGCTTTCTGGAGCAGCAGCAACTCCATAAGGTATTAGCGCAACTCGAAGGTTTAGTCGCACACGCTGAATCGCTGGAGCGAACGGGTGAAACGGAATTCGCGCTGGCTGTGCTTCACGCAGTAATACACCAATCTATCACCCGTTATTCCGATACGCTCCAGAGAAATGAATTACCCCAATTCGTCAACAACTGCGCGAAAGTTTTCTCAAGGATTGTTATCGCAACAGACATCGACACAGGGTGTGTCCCTGCTACCTTGTCCGAACACTGTCAAATATTATTACGGCTGAGTTTTAATGCGGAGGCAGTCTTCACACCTATCCTGACTGGATTGTTAGAAAGGGTTTGTGTCGCGCAAGAGACATCAGAATTACAAGCGATGCTTGAGCAATATCTGGGTGAAAGTCCCGATAGATCGGCGCACGTTCAACTTTTGCTTGTTTTGTATTTGCAGGACGGCAAAACCCAACAGTATCTCCGTCTGGCACAAGATGAAGGTGAAGCGTATCGCTTGATATACGCCCTCTTTGTATACCAACAGGACGCTGCGGCGTGGCAAGCACTTGAAAAATTTTCGTTATCTATCGATGAATACACCCGCCTCTTGCAGAGTCCAATCGTCAAACGCATTCCAGGGTTTTTTGATAAGCTGATCGAGCGTATCAAAGATCACCAACCCGACACGACCATTGCCCTTTATCACCAGCTGATTGAACAGACCGCGCTTGCCCGAAATCGTGAGGCTTACGAGAAAGTTGTGGCGTATCTGACGGCGTTAAGGGGAGTGTATCAGGGTCTCGGTCAGGAAGATCAGTGGACTGTTTATCTGGAAGACCTCCGAGAGCGACACACCCGCAAACGGTTGCTGCTACAAATGATAGATGCACAGTGCTTTCCTTCATATATCGGCGCGAACCCGAACACGGGTGTGTAAAATTTTGAACCTCATC
>JAJECD010000145.1 GCA_022822215.1 Candidatus Poribacteria bacterium
CGCAGCCTCTGGATTGACCTGTGCGAGGACACCAAGTTGCGGCATCATGAAGATACTATCGACAGCGAGATGGGTGATCCCTTCAGGCTCGAAAGCGTCTATCAGCATGAGCATCGCTTGCTGACGGCGGGGCGCATGGGATAAAACACCGCCGCTTCCAACGATCAATTCTAAATTGAGCATATTCACGAGCGTTTGACCGCTTTCGGATTGATTGAAGGCTTCGGAGATCGTGCGTTGTTGCTGGACACCGCGCAATTCGACTGCGAGCTGCTTGTGCTGTTCAAAAGCGAGTCGGAGTGCCTCGCGAGCGATCGCCTGTTCAAGGATCAACTCTTGTAGCGTTTGCGGAATCGTCGTCGGACGAATCATCTTATTCTTGATCCGGTTTCGGAGATCCCCGATTTCAATGTCAAGCGGGACCCAACGGAGCACATTTTCCAAGCCTGCTTCAGCGAGGACGTTAGAGACACTATAACTCATACCGAGGTTCGCACTGACGGTGCGGTTAAAGATCGCTTCTGTCTCTTTATTCTTAAAAACAGAAAAGACATCAGTTGTCGCACCGCCGATGTCAACCCCGACGACTGCAATATCCTGTTGTGCAGCAACAGTCTGGATAATCTCACCGACGGCTCCCGGAGTCGGCATAATCGGTGCGTCCGTCCAATCAATCAGTTTCCTATAGCCGGGTGCATGTGCCATGACGTGTTCGAGGAATTGCTCCTGAATTTTATGACGCGTCGGCATGAGGTTTTCACGTTCTAAAACCGGACGGAGGTTGTCTACTATCTCCAGTGCCATCACATCTTGCAGGCGTTCTTCAATCGCCTCGCGTGCGTCCGTATTTCCGGCATAGATGAGCGGGAGTTCATAAGCGATACCCAATCGCGGACTGGGGCGTGCCGCAGCGATAATCTCTGCCAATTCAACGACGTGCGAAGTCGTTCCACCGTCAATACCACCCGAAAGGAGAAGCATATCCGGACGGAGATGTCGGATGCGTTCGATCTTTTCATGAGGGAGGCGTTTATCGTTGGAAGCGATGACATCCATGACGATTGCACCCGCACCAAGGGCAGCACGCTCGGCACTCTCTGCCGTCAGATTGCGGACAACGCCTGCGACCATCATCTGGAGTCCACCCCCCGCACTGCTGGTTGATATGTAGAGATCAACGCCTTCGTCGCCACGCTGCGGTTTCAGGATGCTCCCGTTATCGAGAAGTTTGCGTCCGGCAAGCTCCTCAACTTCGGTAATGGCGTTAATAACCCCCGCTGTTACATCTTCGACCGGGGCTTCAACCGTTGTCGGTGCCTCACCGCGCACGATGAGCTGGTATGCGTCACCCCGTTTTTCAATAAGAATTGCCTTTGTCGTTGTGCTACCACAATCGGTAGCGAGAATAGAGCGGATCTCCCCCGCTGCTTTGTTCATACACGCAATCTCCAGTTTGAATTTCGCTATTCGCTATTCGCTTCCCGCGGTTCGTATATTGCGTATTACGATTCGCGGTCAGCGGTTCGCTATTCGCTAATACCCCAATTCCCGCAAATATTCGCGGTTGACGCTCATACGTTCGATATCCGAACGGTCTTCAACCTGTCCGGGACATGCCGTGACCCAACGGTCGTATTTAAGTTCCGCAAGTGTAGACATAATGCCGGGGAAATCCATGACCGTCCCCGCACCGACATCGACCCAACCGACATCGTAAGGCGTGCCATCGTCGCCACCCGTGACGCTGCCGTAGTCCTGAAGGTGAACATAGACGAGCGCGTCGCTATAGCGGCGTATAGAGTCGATGGGATCGTAACCCCAGAGTGCCGAATGCGACACGTCTATGCAAAGTTTACACTTTCGGAGCAGACTCATATATTTCGCCCAATCGTCAATCGAATCGACAGTCGTGTTGGTATGGATATGGTAACAGACCTCCAAACCGTATTGCGAGGCGTACTCAGCCCATTCTTCGGAGACATCGGCGAGTGCAGCGAGATCCTCACTATTAACAGGACGGTCTTTCGGTTTGCCTGCCCCCATAAACATGAAACAGTCGGCTTCAACTGCCGCAGCGAAGTCAATACGCCGTTTATTGATTTCCATCTGCTCCCAGTTCTTATCGATCGGCAGACCGCGTGCTGTGACAGCCGCGATCGGTAGATCGACATTATCACATATCTTTCGGATGCGTTGCGGTGGACCGACCCAATCTAAGGATTGACGCATCTCCCAACCGTCCCAACCTGCGTCCTTGAGTTGTGTCAAGAGTTCCTCAAAGTCTGGCGTTTGCCAGCGTAACGTACTATATCCAAATTTGAAACCCATAGCATTCCTCCGTTTTGTGTTAAAGTAGCAGGCAGACTCCGTCTGCCGTTGCACCTCTATGCATGAACATATTATAACACATTCAAAAAAATTTTGCTTGCTATATAACATCGGCATTTGGTAGACTATATCCGTAAAATTTAGGGATTCTCCCTAAGCACACATTTTTTATGGAGAAAGTTAAGGAGAAAATATGGATAAAGTAAAACTCGGTTTCATCGGAACCGGCGGGATGGCAAGCGCGCACATGCGTAACCTCAAAGAGAACTTTGACGACGTTGAGTTCTCCGCGATGTGCGATATTTCCGAAGACCGCGCGAAACAACGCGCCGAAGAATTCGGCGGAAACGCTTATACGGATTACCGCGCGATGTACGATAAGGAAGACCTCGACGCCGTTTATATCTGCACACCCCCCTTCGCACACGGTGAACAAGAACGGATTGCCTGCGAACAAGGGATTGCGATGTTCATTGAGAAACCGATCCACAGCGAATTAGAACCCGCAGTCATTATCAATGAAGACGTGGAGCGGAGCGGTGTGATTACGAGCGTCGGTTACCACTGGCGTTACGGTGGCAACGCACAGAATGCGAAAGCCATGCTCGAAGAACAACCCCAAATCCTCGGGGCACTCGGCTATTGGGTGGGTGGACTGCCCGGTACACCGTGGTGGCGTGTCCGCGCACAATCCGGTGGACAGCACGTCGAACAGACAACACACATCTTTGATCTCGCACGTTTCCTCGTCGGCAGCGACGGTAAAACCGTACACGGGGTCGCCGCAAGCGGTAGCATGACGGATGTCGAAAACTACGATGTGGACGACATTAGCATGGTAAATATTGAGTTCCAGAACGGAAGTGTCGCGAACATCGTCTCTTGTTGCGCTATGGAAGGTTTCAATCGCGTGCAACTCGAAGTGTTCACACGTGGGTTGGTCGTTACCGTCGGGGGGCCAAACCAAGTCAACCGTGGTCGCGAGACCGAACCGCTCTCAAACGAAGGTGGACAAGACCGGGATCGCGTCTTTATTGATGCAGTGAAGAGTGGAGACGGTTCACAGATTCTATCACCCTATAGCGATGCGTTAGAGACGTTGCGGATCATGCTCGCTGCGAGTACCTCCTTCCGCACGGGTAAAGCAGTAGACCTATAATTTCGCATTTGCATTTCGCGATTCGCGATGAAAGAAAGAGAGAATTATGCCAATTAATCAATCCATCTGTTTCGGCGGTTTCAGCCGTGGCAGAGACCCAATAGAAGTTATCAAAAAAGCCGCTGACATCGGTTATAAATCCGTTGAAATGTTGCCCGCAGAATACTGGTCGGTTGTCAAGGATCACGGGATGCGTGTTGCGATTATTTCTGGACACGCTTCACTTCCCGATGGCTTGAACAAGCGCGAAAATCACGACCGCATTGAGGACGAGCTCCTTAAGAATATCGACATCGCCGCAGCGAACGATATCCCCGGCCTGATATGTTTCTCTGGCAACCGAGAAGGAAAATCAGAGGAAGAGGGACGCGATAATACCATAGAAGGTTTATCGCGCGTCACCAAAGCCGCTGAAGAAAAGGGAATCAACCTCTGTATTGAGTTGCTCAACAGCAAAGTCAACCATCCCGACTATCAGTGTGATAAGACGGAGTGGGGTGTTGAGGTCTGCAAAGGTGTCGGTTCACCACGGGCGCAGCTCCTCTATGACATCTACCACATGCAGATCATGGAAGGCGACCTCATTCGGAACATCACCGACTACAGCGACTACATCGGGCACTACCATACAGCCGGTAACCCTGGACGGCACGATCTCGATGACGAGCAAGAGATTTACTATCCTGCCGTGATGCGCGCCATCGTCCAAACCGGCTACGACCTTTACGTCGGTCATGAGTTCGGACCCAAAGGCGATGCCTTTGACGCGATGCAGCACGCTTACGATGTCTGTAACGTCTAAGAGTGATAGGCATGAGGGTAAAACCCCAACCACAAGAGATAAACATAGGGTAGGTCGTTGTACCTGCCCTCATTATTTTTTCTCTGAATTATGGACTTAAGGGAAAAGCCTATTCAGACGTGCCAAAATCGAAAG
>JAJECD010000190.1 GCA_022822215.1 Candidatus Poribacteria bacterium
GCAAACCTATCTTGTTTCTCTGGTGGTACCGAGAACGCGGTGTCTACCATACCGAGGGGTCCAAAGAGACGGGTTTGAAGGAATTCTTCAAACGGCATACCGGATACAACCTGTACAAGATAGCCAAGGACATCAGTAGAGACCCCGTAAGTCCACTTCTCACCCGGTTCGTGAACGAGAGGAATAGTGCTGAGTTTATCTACCATGTTGGCGAGTTTTTCACTCGGTGTCAAATCCATGACAGTGTCAAAAATTTTCAGTTCCTTATAGCGTTCATCAACCGGTTTCTTGCCCCAACCGTAAGTGAATCCTGCGGTATGCATCAGGAGGTGTTTGACTGTTATCTTCTTCTTGGCATCTGAGATTTCCGTCTGGTCTTCGTTGTAGACCTTCATGTTTTCAAATTCAGGGATAAACTTAGAGACCGGCGTACCGAGTTGAAAATGCCCTTCCTCGTAGAGCATCATCACGGCGACACTGGTAATCGGTTTTGACATGGAATAGATGCGAAAGATGGTATCCGGTTCAACCGGTTTGTTGTTCTCAACATCTCGCATACCGATGGTTTCAAAATGGACGATTTTTCCGCGTCTCGCCACAACTGTCAGGAATCCGGGGAGATTTCCTTTATCAACATAACTTTGCAGCACCGGACGGATGCGTTCAAGGCGTTCAGCAGAGACACCCACCGCTTCGGGTATTGCCGTGGGAAGTCCTTGTCCAAACGCCGCTGTGGTGATGCAGAAAAGTAGTAAACACGTATACGTTAATCTGTGCAATTTTCGCTCCTTAACTATGGCACACGCTTGAGATATGCCCAACGAGTTGAGAGTTTGCCACCGGGTGCGACGTTGAGAATTTGCGCCAAACCGACATCCATCGCTTCTTGGATCTCTTCTTCGGTGCGTGCGATGTTGGAGATGCGTATTTCCTCAATGATACCTTTCAATCCGTTCGCGTTATCAAGGTTGGGTACCCCGATAGTAATTGGGTCTCCACTCTGGAAAGTCTGTCCATTGGGTGCTTCGGTCTCCAATTCGCCATCAACGTAAACCCGCCCCATCTTGCCGTCAAAGGTGAAAGCGAGATGATGCCACTTATCGTCCGTAATGTCGCTTGTGCCATCTATACTGAATGCACATGCGCCATTCGCGCCGATCTGTGCATGCAAAGTGCTTTTATCAACATGAACCCAAATGCCGTAATTACGATTGTTGCACCCTGCCTGCTGTTTGCAGACTAACCCTTGCCATTTACCTGTAGACTCCTCAACTTTTACCCACGCTTCAATACTGAGTTCTTCCAACTCCAATTTTTTCGTGGAATCCACGACGACGTAGCCACCGGCATCGCCAGGAAATTCCAATCCCGTCCCGAATTTCCCTTTGACCCATTTAGGATTTCCCGCGAACTCGCCATCATGACCATTGCCGGAAGCGTCTTTCACGACATCGCCTGCACCTTCTTCAAAAAGCCAGACAGCGACAGTGTTTTTATCAACAGCAGCATCTGCTTGAATAGCACCAATGAAGGTCGAAACTGAGAATACAGCCAATAGACACAGAACATTACAGAAAAGTTTCGTACCAGTGATATATATAGCCATTTTTCTCCCTCCTTTGTTTTCGTATTCTATCAGAAAACGGATTTTAAAGTCAATAGCGGTATTCGGTTGGGCGGAAACAAAAATATTGACAGCGGACTATGTATCGCATATAATTTCACGTGTCCTATGGTAGGCGCATGGTGGACGTGCGCGAATTGTGAGTAGGACAGGACTTACGCAAATCTAACGGATAGCGTGGAATTTTTCTATTTCAAACCCCCTAAAGAATCAACGGTATGAATGCCTTAAGGGCATTCCCCGCCCCTTATCAAGGGGACTTTAATAGGACATATAAGGAGGCTGATATGGCAGAACAGATTAAAATGGGGTTAGTCGGTTGTGGCGGGATGTCCGGTGCACACATGAGAGGTTACGAGGAGCTCTGGTCTAAAGGTATCCGGGACTTTGAAATTGTAGCAGCGTGCGACATCGTATCGGAACATGCCGAAGAACGGGCAAATCAGGCACACGAATTTCAAGGCGGCACGAAACCGGCAGTCTATACAGAACTTGATGAGATGCTGGCGAAACACCCAGATTTGGCGTGTGTTGACATTTGCGCGCTTCACAGTGTGCATCACACGCTTGCAGTGCCTGCGCTTGATGCTGGAAAACATGTTATCATTGAAAAGCCGTTTGGCATCACAATGCGGGCATGTAAATTGATGATGGAGGCAGCGAATCGGAACGATAAGATTATCTCCGTCGCTGAAAACTATCGTCTGGCACGCATTCAGCGTACACGGAGTTGGGCGGTTGCCCAAGGACGTATTGGTGAGCCGCGGATGTTCTTCTGGATAGAGGCTGGTGAAAACTTGGGGAAATGGGGGTGGCGCAACTTTAAAATGGACGCGGGTGGCGGCTGGGCATTGGACGGTGGTGTGCACTTCACCGATCTGATGCGTTATATCCTCGGTATGGAAGCCGAAGAGGTCTACGCCATCAACAAGGCTTACGAACCGTATCGCTACGACAATCCCGAAGAAAGAAAAGGCGGTTACGCGGTCGATGTTGAAGATGCGATGATTGCCACGATCAAGTTTGAGCAAGGCGTTACTGCCCAATGGACCTGGGTCGGGTCGGCACCGGGACACCACTTCCGTCAGCACACGGTTTATGGCAGTGAGGGTGCGCTGGATTGGAATATCGGATTAGTGCCACGTGGCGGCGAACCGATTTCTAACGACGACCTAATGAAAGAATTTACAGATAGCCTTAGCGATTCGGAACGGGAATACTACTTCCCGGGTGGTGTTGAAGATACAGTGGCGATTGAGTTGAAATACTTCGCCGATGCGATTCGGAGTGGTGGTAAACCCGAAGTGGATGCTGTTGAAGGCATGCGTTCGGAAGCCATCTGCATGGCGGTGTATGAATCTGGATGGTTTGGTCGTCCTGTGACAATCGCAGAGATTGAGAACTGTGAACTCGAAGGCTATCAGAAAGAGATTAACGATAAATTGGGGATTATGGATTAAAACTATGGATCGATTGAACGGGAAGGTTGCGATTGTTACGGGTGCTGGCAAAAAGGGTGAAGTTGACGGGACCGGCTATGCGACATCAATGCTCTTCGCAAGAGAAGGCGCAAAGGTGCTGTTGGCTGACCTTTCACCTGAGAATGCTAACGCGACACTTGCAGAAATTGAGGCAGCAGGTGGTGAAGGGGCGGTGTTTATCGGGGATTTAGCCACAGAGGAAGCTTGCGCTGGAATGGTAGAAGCTGCGATCAAACATTTCGGCAAAGTGAACGTGCTGTTCAACAACGTTGGACTCGGCGGTTCTGGAATGGTCACACAGGTTGACGCAGAGAAGTGGGACCGAGTGATGGACGTTAATCTCAAAAGCATGATTATGGCGTGTAAACATGCGATCCCTCGGATGGCTGAAGCGGGGGGTGGTTCAATCATCAACGTCTCGTCAATTGATGCGTTGCGCGCCGGTTCATCTCGAAATGTGCCTTATGCGGCTGCGAAAGGTGGGATGATCTCGGCAACAAAGGTGATGGCTGTTCACCACGGACGGGATAATGTTCGTGTGAATTGCATCGCGCCTGGTCATCTTTACGCCTCGTTTCCTGCGCCGTATCTGAGTGAAGCGGAACGGGAGCGGCGCCGGCGCATTGGACCGTTAGGCACAGAAGGGACTGCATGGGATGTGGCGTGGGCGACTGTTTTTCTCGCCAGTGACGAATCGAAATGGATTTCTGGTGTTATTATTCCGATTGACGCGGGTTTACTGGCGGCTACGCCGCTCGCTGTTGTGCATCAACTGGAAGAATAAGGGGCGACAGAACTCGTCCGGCAAATTGTGAGAAAGGCGAGGTTGGGAAACCTCGCCAGCAATCGAAACGGCAATCAACTAATATTATTGCCCAGTACTAAGTTATCTCTTAGTTAATTTAGAGGTAGCTTCAATCTACTCCACTGAGTGGTGAGTTTGTCGTTGGCGGAGATTGTACCTTTTAAGCGACTGGTAGCTAATGTCTGACGTTCTCCAGCGAAAGATACGTCTTCAATCTGGTAGTAGTAGACGACATTCGGTTTCGCTGTGGTGTCTGTCCATGTATAGATATTCCGCTCGGATGTTGTGCCTGCGCCTGGAATCAACTGTGCATTAACAACCTTGAACACATCTTTCTTTGTTTCGGCGCGTAGGATATTGAATCCGGCGTTGTCGACCTCAGATTCAGTGGTCCACTTGATGACAACCGCGCCTGCCTCAGTGCGTTCGGGTCGGAAGTGCGCGAGTTGGACAGGAAGTGCCCCACCTGCGTGGATACCAGGCGTGCCGCGGTCGGAACTGATCCCATACCAAGTTTCAACATCTTCCGCTCTGACATAAGTAAACTTGGTTTTTTCTGCGGGGATCCATGCCTCCCGCTTGGTGCCGTCATGTACTGTGCCTTTGTTAGTGTAGCGTCGGTTATTGGGATTATAATCGCGATAGCGGCGGATAATTGAGGTCCTGTACCTGTTTTCAACCCAACCGTTAGGCAATTGCCATGCAGGTTTATCGGAAGTCCCGGTTCTTCCATCAAGGTTCCCGACTGTATCCACGGTTTCACTTCTGCCGTCAACGAGTTCGATGTGGAATCCTTGTGTTGGGTGCAGGAAGGGGTCTACTCGGCGGTTCATTCCAAATTCACCTGCGAGCTCTGCGTAGACATCGAAGACGCGGGTAGATTTAAAGTGCGTCCTATTTGAGTTCCTGGTGCTGGCTGTGGAGACGATTAGCACTGCCTGCCTCGGTGGAATGGTTTTAACGTCCCCGTCCTCCTTAAAATTAATGCTTCCGAGTCGTGCCACCCTCAATTCTGGATCGTCGTAGTTTTCAATGATCAAGCGCCATCCCCTGTCAGCATCCAGGGCAACAGATTCGTTCTGAGAGCTGTTGAAAATTTCAATCCACTGGATTTCATTTGCGTTTCCGTTCGTCGCGAACATGATTTCGCTGATAGCCACTTTCCCAGCAAGATCTCTGGCCCTGCCCTGCCGCGTTATCTGCGGACCAACGGTAAACGTGCCTTTTGGAAAAATAAAGGCACCGTTAGTTGCGGGTCGAACGATTACTTCCTCCACATCTATGACGGGACGGATTGTCACTGTCCAGACTTTTCCGGTGGTGTCAGATGAGAGCCCATCCGTTGGAATGTCTCCACCGGTAACATGAATATCTGCGCGCTTCAATGTAATTGTTTTTGTGGAAGTTAAGGTTACAGTAAAGGGGGCTTTGCCGCTAATAGAGGTATCCGCTGATATGGTTAGCGGTGGAGCCGCGCTCCGTACTATGTTGACCACCATATTTTCATCAGTGGGTCCCGTAGGATCATTACCTATAACCTGATTATTTTGTATCCTACCAACAGTGTTGGCTGCCGCTCTCGGTATCCCGATAAGTACCGTAGTGATATTTCCCTCAACAGTGATTGTTGTTGTGTATACGCCATCATTATTAGGATCGTCACGAACAGTACCAGCTGCTGCCCCACGTGGAACAATATCGCCATTGCTATCTGCAGCTGCAGCATGCAATGTAATATCGCTGGCAGCAAAGCCATTTACCGCAGTATTAGCATTATTGTTGGCGGTATCCTGAAACGTGACGGTCAACTCAAAAGAAACGCGTTCAGCTCTAATACCGTATACCTGTATACCAGCTGTTACATCATCCGCATCTGGCACCGAAAGGACAGGAGTCACAGCCGCTGTTGCGGGTATTGCGAGGAAAGCAAGTCCGGCGATGCTTAACACAGCAAAAACTAAAGAGCGCAGTGATTTATTCAAGAACACGATAATTTTCCTCCTCCAAGCAAGATCGACGCAGAAATATGTTTCAGGCTTTGACTTGGTGGTCTTTTCTTGTTAGGGACTGTTCTTAGTGGGTTACAAATTTGCAAAATCTTTTCCTTAAGGAAAAACGTTATTTTTCCAAAGGGGGTTACAAAAAATGCTCCGATGGATGTGTCAATATTTGTTAGAAGTTAGGAAGGAGATGTGATAGGCAAGGGTTGTTATTGCGATTTCCACAAGTAGTTTATGTTGAATTTTACGTTCTCATCATCAGAGACAACACCCTCAACTCGCACCCGTAGTTCTAAGAATTCCGGAGAATCCGTCGGATAGAAGAACTGAATACCGTGTTCGCCACTGGCACCGGTGAATTGTGCAAAACCCGTTATATCGTCATCTGTTAGTTGCTTTCCATTGAGCGTAACCGCTACACCACTCCCACTAAGTGTTGGTGAATCCCCAAGAGCTGCACCCTCTGGGTAGTACACCCAGATAAGCCATCCGTGTCCGACACCTGAATTATCGTCTCCATTATTATTGTTATTCCCATTATCCGCGTTGTTGTTATTACCCGCGTTGTTTCCATTATTATTGTCATTCCCGTTATTGTTCCCACTGTTTCCATTATTATTGTCATTCCCGTTATTATCTCCGTTATTGTTACTATTTCCGTTGTTGCCGTTATTATTCCCCCTATTTCCGTTCCCGTTATTGTTTCCGCCTCCTGCATTAGACGTTGACAAATCACCACCTGATGGGTCTCCGGCTCCCTGAATCGTAGTTCTTTCTGCCCGCAAAATAGGGTTGCCTTCATGATAGAACACATAAACACGTTCCTCAGGATAGAGGTGGACTTTATGCCCGTTGACGACATATTTGCCGTACCCTTTTCCGGGAATAATACTCACGCAGGTTGAGTCGGACTCGTCCTGAAAGCAGAGAAGCTGCCCATCCGTTGAGACGAGATACCGGTCTACCTCAAGCGTCCTGACTGAACCGATATAAGGCATGTCGGTGCAACCCGTGATGCTAAAAAGGATACATAGGAGTCCGGCACTAAATCTCATCATATTTTTCTTTTGAAGTCCGAAACTTCCCTCATCTATTTTTTTCATGACACGTCTCCTATTTAGGAACCGACTATATTCTGTGTAACTGGAGGATATTAGTGCTACCGTCAGATTCTACACTTTCTGCATCGATAGAGAACGTTGCAGTATTACCTGGGATTAACCCATTCACCTGAATTGTTATCCGTAGCGCCGTTGCTTTAACAGAAAATTGCACCCCACGTCTTCCATCATATTTGTCAATTTGTGTAAAGTCTCGAATCGCCAAGTCTCTTTGCCGATTCGCCCCAATTGTCGTTCCTTCGACAACCCGGATGTCAAGTCCACTGGTTTCAGGTGTCCGTCCACGATTGGCTTCACGGAATGCGTTTGGATAGTACATCTCAATAACCCAGCCCTCGGGAACCTGCCTTGTATCCCCCCCATTCAGGTTATTCACATTTGCAGGCAGTTGTGCTCTACCTGTTGTGACCAATTCCTGTACAATCTGGGTGGTGTCGGTAAGTCGTTTCGCCTCTAAAACAGGACGCCCTTGATAATTGAAGACATAGACGATATTTGTCGGATGAACGTGGACAGTGGGTTTATAATCTATACCTGACGCGTCAATTTCGGTTGTATCCAACAAAAGTTTTACACAAACTGTATCAAATCCATCTTGAAGACAGACGGTATCTTGATCAATCGTGTTAAGATACTGGTCGACATGGCCGACAGTCAGCGTTGGGCCGGTATAAGGGACATCGGAACAACCTGTTATACCGAGAAGCACAAGCAGAATACCACCGATTAGATTTAGCGCTAAAGGTTTATTTTTTTGCTGCATTTTAAAATCTACTTTCATTATTGCCTCCATAAGTTTGGCTGGGTACTTATGGCAATAAACGGATAACCCTTATAATAGGTTTCATTATATTCCAAGCGTCTACTGAAGGTGGAGGATGTTTTCGTGGGGTTAGGGAGTTTGCCAATAGAAAAAAGTTAGGCGAGGCACGGTGCCCTCGCCTAACAGGGGATTTATCTATTCAACAAGTCCGGAAAAGTTAGCAGTAGAAGACTTAAAACTGTGCGGGAAAGTTGCCACGGGCGGCATCCATAACGGTGCCGGTGATTTCATCGTGTCCGTTTTCTTTGGCAAAACTCTCAATCCCCATCTTCGCCATGGGACGGACAAAACTGGGGATCCGATCTAAGCGTTCCAACGCTTCTGGTGTCCAAACGGGCCCCGTCGGTTCGGCAGGTTCAGGCGCTTCTTGGAATGCATCCGAGATAACAGAGGTAAAGGGACATTTGCCGCCTTCGGCGGTCTCGCTGGCACTTGTTTCTGGGGAAACCTCGTTCGGCATCGCATCACTTTTTGCGGTCTCTAACTGTGATCGGACCATTTGCATCGGCTGTGCTGCGGCGTTAGTGCCACCGAGTTGAAGGTCCAAGGATTTCAACATCTGTGTCTCCGATGGATTGAGGAACATGGCGATCTCTGTAAAGCAGTCGGGACACTCGAAAAGTGCTGTCACGGAGCCTTGTTCGGGACGGGTCACGTCCTTAAACTTCATCGCTGTGTCGCAATCTGTACATAAAAATTTCATTTTTTCCTCTTCAGGGTTTGGGCAAAATGACTGAATTCTGCCTGTTTTCACAAGATCCGGTGCGGTTAGGAAACCGCACCTACCGGCAGAGCGTGTAAGTCTTCTCCTTCAAAAAACGCTTGAACCTTTTCAGCTATCTGTATGAGTGCCTTGCTTGCGGGTGCATCCGGGTGTTCATCAAGATACGCGATTCCGTTGTCACTGGCACGCGCGAGGCGTGGATCAAAAGGGACGGCACCAAGGCTTATTTTTTGGAATACATCATCAAGAGGTTCCTCAGTAACAAAGAGGTGTTCTTCCTCGCCACAGTGTTGACAGACATAGGAAGCCATATTTTCAACGATGCCGATGATGGGAACATTCAGAATATCTCTCGTCATCGTCACCGACTTTTTGACGATCAGTTGTGAGACTTCGGAGGGGATTGTCACGACGATGACTCCGCCGAGGTTGGGGATAAGTTCCACCACATTTGGAAGCCGATCGGTGCCGGGTGGTAGATCAAGCAAGAGATAGTCTAACGTCCCCCATTCGGTGTCAGCGATGAACTCTCGGAGCGCGCTCACCTCCATAGTGCTACGCCATGTAAAGGCATCTTTCTGGGTATGTGCGTTCCAAAGCACGGGTGCATCATCTTCCGCCAAGAGTAGGTCCATGGAGATGAGTTTGGTGCCGAGCGTAGTGATGGCTGGTTTGACCCCTGCAGGTGTGTAAGTTAGTGTGGCGTTGCGGACTCCCATCATCTTAGCGAGTGTCGGTCCGTTGATGTCCGCATCAACGACCCCGACAGCGTTGCCCTTGAGTGTGAGTGCCGTAGCGAGGTTTGCAGTGAGTGAACTTTTGCCGACTCCACCTTTTCCACTCATAATCGCGACTGTATGCTTAACGGAGGTAAGCCGCTTTTGGACTCGGTTTGCCTGTGCCGTCACTTGCCCGATAATATTGGAGCCTGCATCGCTTGGCAGCTCTTTGTAACTTTTCATTTTACTAACCTTTACGTGTTGCGTTTCACTACGTTCAACCCAACTTACTGTTGACGGATAGACATCGCGAGCACAATTCGCTCCTACAGCGAAAATAGACGTGCGAAATACTTTTTATTTTTTTTCACCGATTGCATAGAGTGCCTGATAACTACGCAGATAGAGGGTCTGGTCAATGATGACCGGAGATGCAGCAATAACTTCGTCCATAGCATTGCTGGCGACGATTTCAAATTCACGTCCGGCTTTCACAACAGTGATAACACCGTCTCGAGACGTAAGATAGATATATCCGTTCGCATAGACAGGCGAAGCGCGATGCCGATGTCGATGCGTTCGTTCGCGATAGAGCTGTTCACCGGTCTCTGCATCAAGGCATATCAAGTCTCCATTCTCCCGACAGAGATAAACTAAATCGTCGTGGATAACAGGAGACGGCACATCCGGGGTCCCTTGTCGAAGTTTCCAGCGTTGCCATTTGCCGTTCGTGACATCACCTTGTGCAGCCGGATCAATGCCGACAACGGGCCCATTTTTCGCCGATGGAACGACGATTAACCCTTGTGTTGCGACAGGGGAAGCGACGAACCGAAGCGAGTAATTATAACTTCCCTTCGGATTCAAGTCGCCACACCGCCAGATTTCGCTGCCGTCTTCAAGACGGTGTGCGGTCACATAATCCGCACCATGTACGACGAGGTATTCACGTTCCGCGTCTCGGTAGAGAATAGGGGAAGTGTAGGCGTGTTCGCACTCCTCAGTTGCATCGCTGTCGCGCTGATGTTTCCATATTTCCTTACCGGTCATTTTGTCGAGCGCAAGTACAAGCCAAGCGTTGCTGTGGATGAGGTGCATGTAAAGCCGGTCTTTGTCGAGGAGTGGTGTGCTTGCCATGACAAAATAGAGGTTGAACTTGCCGTAACGCTCGGCAATATTGGTGTGCCACACCTCATTGCCTTGAAAATCATAACAGACGAGATCCCCCGTCCCGAAGAATGCCCAGACATGCTCGCCATCCGTTGTGGGAGAAGGTGCGGCAGAATTGCCTTCACCGCGACGAACGACTTGGTTGCCGCGCGCTATCGTTCGCTTCCAGAGTTCCTCGCCTTTGGTGCTGACACACATCAAAACAAGGGTGTTGCCATCAGCGGAAGTAAGGAAAATTTTATCTTCCCAGACAACAGGGGTGGAGGCGGCTTCACCGGGAAGTGGCAGTCGCCATCGGATATTTTCGGTTTGACTCCAGTGGATAGGCGCTTCAGTGGCTTGGCTGATTCCATCGTTGTTTGGTCCACGCCACCGGTCCCAATTGTCGGCAGACACGGACCCTATAAGGACAAAAACTGTGAGTAAAAGTATTAGTGTATTTCTTAAGGTCTGCTGCATGACGTGCCTCCGTTTTGTAGAGGTGAGGTTACCTTGCCCCTACGAGCGTTTTTCATCTGTCCATAAGTCCCGATCAGGTCCATTCCATTGGTATAGGACTATTTTTGATAATACTGTCCAAGGACCTCATTTGCGAGACTTCTACCGTCCTCAATGACGCGAGCGGCGAAATCAAGCGTAACTTCAGTAACGTTCCCCTCTTGTGCTCGCTGTTCAATCCGTGTTTGTGTGATATTCCGCATGAACCCGGCAGGTACTAAGTTCAAACGTTCAATCGCTTCCTCAGTCCACTGCACTGGACTTTCAAAACTTTGTCCGACTTCAGCAGCGTTCTGGGAGTCTGTCGTTTGTGCTTGTACAGCTCTGAGTTCAGGAGCATCCTCTCGGACAGCGGCAGCTTCCCCCATACTGTCGTTAATGATCTCGGTTGCGAAGGTGTTGGTAATCGTTCCAATCTTTTGGGAACGTGCGGATTTCTCGATTCGCGCTTTGACGTTCCGACGCATATAGCCGCGTGGGACACGACGGAGTGCTTTTTTCGCCTGTTCTGACCACTGGAGTCGCACACCGTCAAAAGTCTCTTCTTCTGCAGCTCCGCCTTCATCCACAGCAATATGTTCCAAGGAACCTTTATCGACCATCTGGAACCGTTCGGGTGCAGCACTACAGACTGGACACTGGACGGGTTGTTGGTTGTGGGCAGCGTAGCCACATTCGCCACAAATATAGGTTTGCACGGCATCGGATTCCAGGACTTTCTGTTCGGCGATCTCTTTCGCAACGCGCGTCAGTTTCTCAGAGGCGCGCTGTGGCATAATCGCCTCCATCGCCTTGTCAATGACACTTTCTGTAATCACCGAATGCCCGCGTTCTATGGCAAACCGATGGACGGCTGTCTTCGCTATACCGCGCACCAGCGGTGGTGCTTTTTCCATCCTATCTAACGCTTCCTGCGTCCAGACGAGTATTTCCTCTGCTTTTACATCAATCTGTGGAAAATAACGCTGACTGACTAAAAGCACATTACAAGGCGCAAGACGTAAGAGGTTCTCAGCAGTGCTACCGATGTCCGCATCCTCTTCACAGTGGACTCCGATTCTGCCTAAAACCAGAAGCCAAGGATTTGTCTTTCGGGTATATTGTAAAATCTTTTCGTAGCCTTTCCCATCAAGCAGCGTAATTTTTAGGTTGTAGTTGTGTTCTTCTTTTGCGATAGAGCGTGCGACTTCGAGATGCGACTGATAGATTTTTGCTAATCCCGTATCAATGACCTCTTCGTGAAGTTGTTCTTGTTCTTTAAATCTGAAAGTCCGTGCGGCACGTTCTGTCAGTACATTGACAACGGAATTGAAAACGATATAATGAAGATAGGGATCGTAGACCCCAACGGCTTCGACCTGTTTATCGAACTTCTGTCCGAGTTGGATAGCCGTTTTCAAACCTGAGAAAGACTCAGGACTTCCATCAATCCCGACGAGGATATTTCCATCGTGTGCTTCAAGGGTGTCGAGGTCCCGGACAACGAGTGTATCAGTCTCAATACGACGGACGACGCGTTCACAGACCCCACCGATGAGGCTATCTTTAACAGCACCCATACCGAGCGCGCCCATAATCACGAGGTCGTAATCGCTGGCTTTAATGTCCTCAACGAGTTTTATATAGTGCTTGCCTTCTGGCATTTTCGCTTCAAACGGGATGTCCAATTCGGTGCACTTCTGCTTCATGACCTCCAGATAGGAATCGGAGATAAGTTGCAGTCCCATAGTGATGAGTGTATCGTGAATTCGGCGTTGTTTTTCGAGTTCGACTTCGTCTTGGTACTCCTCTGGCAGGGTGTATTCCATCTGTTTAAAACGGACATCGTGCATTTTTGCGGCGTAGACGTGTGAACCGACCAATTGCGATCCAAACTTCTTCGCAAACGCTACCGCCAAAGCGATACTTGCATCCGAGTAGTCCGAATTATCAACGGGTACGTAAATTTTCTTGATCATGTTTTTCCTCATTTGTTAATAGTTATCAGTTGTCAGTTATCAGTTAAGACTTTGTGGCGATTATAGTAAACTTTACTACCACAGCGAATCCCTTTAACTGAAAACCGAAGGCTGAAAGGGTTTCTGTAGAAAATCTGTTCTGACAACTATTCAGTCTGTCTCGCTATGCCTATCTGGTTTGTAGCGGGTCCCCAGAAAACCACCAAGTATATGAGCAATCAGTGTTGCGGGCCATAAGTAGACCATTGCCGTTTGCCACTCCCAGTCGAGGACAAAATGGCGGACAACGATGTTAATTACGATCGGAATGTAGAGACATCGACTCCACGGACGGCTGAATTTCTTGAAGCGGACGCGAAAAAATCCAAACGGAAAGTGAACCAGAAAAGCAGCAACGGAGATGAGGAGGTTCACATCCATCACCTCTGTAGGAGCGTCTTAATGTCGCGCCGGAGGCGTAGCATCGCCGGTTGGCTACGACTATCATAGTGTCCATAGATCTGCCCGTCCGATGTTACAAGAACAAACCGTGTGCTGTGAAGGATTTCACTGCCTTTGTGTCCGGCGGCTAAACTAAAGCCGTCCTTCGCTAATTTGTAGATACCTTCCTTCTCACCGGTGAGAAAGTGCCAGCGTCTGTCATCGGCACCGTATTCCTTCGCATAGCGAGAGAGCACTTCTGAAGTATCACGTTCAGGATCCACGGAGAATGAGACGAAATAGACCGGTTTTGCAACGAATTCGGATTGGAGGCGTGCCATCTCGGAGGTCATCGCCGGGCAAATCGTTGGACAATTGGTGAAGATAAAGTCTGCCACCCAAATTTTACCCATCATATCCGACAAAGCTAACGGCTTTCCCTGCTGATCGGTCAAGCTAAAGTCAGGGGCACTGACAGTCGCCTCCTTCGCTGCTGTCGTTTCTGGTTTGGTGTCATAAGCCGACCACAAAGTGGCACCTGCAATACCGAGAATGATAACACCCAATGTTACCCATATCCAGGTGCTTTTGTCGAGGTGCCGTTCAATTCTGCTGGTATTACCGGTTTGCGTTTCCATGTTCCGAGTCCAGCGAGTGTGTTAGTGGGCTGACGTATCGACGGCTGCTGCTGGTCTCTCTACACCTTCGAGCCGTTCATCTGACGTGAGGTCGGGCATCAGCGCAAAGACGAGAAGCACACAGATCAGGAAAGGTGTTACCACAATAACTGCCAGTGTCTTCCTCTCAAACTTCAGATGCATAAAATAGTTAGCGACTAAGATAGCTTTCCCACACGCGAGCCCGATAAGCAGTATAGCCTTGAGGACGGTCGAATACTCAGGGATTGCGACAGCAACCTCAATAATGGTGAGTGCCAGGAGCCACCAGAAGATATTCATGTATTTCGGATGTTCTTTATGTCCATCCTGTGCCATTTTCAAATCCTCCTACAATAGATAAATGAAGGTGAAGACCATAATCCAGATAAGATCAACGAAGTGCCAATAAAGCCCGACGATTTCCACCTCGTGGTTAAATTCAGCAGTATACCTACCCGACCATCCATTTCTCAATATAACAATGAGATAAATGACACCACCTGTTACGTGCAATCCGTGGAAACCTGTGATGGCGTAGAAAGTTGGACCAAAGAGGTTTGAACCGCTAATCGCTTGATCTTTCAATGCACCGTATGATCCGTGGTCGGGGATACCCGTAAGTGTCAACCCATGGTGAATCAGATGATACCATTCATAAGCCTGTAGACCTAAGAAAATGACACCACCCAAAATCGTTAACCCGAGAAAGTCGCACATCCTTCCAACATTTCCATTCTGAATGGATTCCAATGCTTTTACCATCGTGACACTACTGCATATTAGCAGGAATGTCATAAAAGCGGTTAGGTTAATACCGAGGATTGCGTCGGGTGGTGCCC
>JAJECD010000374.1 GCA_022822215.1 Candidatus Poribacteria bacterium
TCGTTCCACTACGTTTCACGATGGTTTCTGGTTAATTCTGTGCTGGGTTTGGGAGTTATGACCTACTACTAATTTTCGTTTGAAATTCACCAAAAACCTGCCCAAAACGTAGTGGAGAGCAGCCCAGATTTAATATTTAAAAAACTTTAATCCGCTGGTGTCGGGACTGGCTCGAGTTGTCCTGTAGCCGGTTCGTCTGTTCCTTCTGTTCTACCGCGTTCATGGAATTCTGCCCGGATATCGACACTGAATGTCCGCCAAATCAGCAGTTGTTTCCGCAATAGATTGAGGAAACGTCGGTTCACACGTTTCCAAGAGGCGATCTCGCCGCTCTCACGATGTACATCGAGTGTAATCTTATAGAGGTCTTCCTCTTCTCCACCTACAGGTGATGTAACGAACTGGATAGACTGGCTTACACCTAAATCATAAGGTGCTAACCATACCATCATACTAATCTGATAGGCATCTTCGCCTTCAGATTCCACTGCGCTGAAGGCGACCTGATCGGTGTAAAAATCACTGGCAGACTCGTCTGCGTGTGCATCGAAGTAGTCCCGCATGAACACGTTCAGACCGAGTGCTTCCTCTTCAAGGACGGTAAACGGAAGGTTGAAATGCCAGACATCGCCTTCGGGTTCTGGGAGTTTCCATTTACGTTCGATATCGGGAACCGCCATACGTGAGGCTTTAATTGCTGGATATAGGGTACTCAGTAGAACAACAATCATGACAATAATCGTCGCAACGACAGTTGACATTGAGGAATAGTTGAGTGTCAACCCAGCGAGCCATCCGAAGTTTACGAGGGTTGTTGCGATTGCTTGTCCCATGAGGTACCCAAGAACGGCACCGACGATAGCGTAGACACACGCCTCTGCGAGGAAGAGGAAGGCGATATGTACCGGGGCGAGTCCGACGGAGCTGTAAATGCTGATTTCTCGGACACGCTCATAGACTGCCCCAAGCATCGTATTAAGGACGATAAGCGCAGCGATTAAGATCGGTACGAATAGATTGCCCATCCCACTGAAACTTGTCATGCCGATGCTACTGTAGAGATATGTGTCTTTATCACGACCAACGAAGAAGTCAAGAGCGATGCGGTTCATGAGCGGTGCCATGATGAGATCCAATTTATCAACCGAACTTAACAACTGTGGATCATCCGTTTGGGGTTCCATGTTAACAGCGACACTTCGGAGGGTGCCACCTTGGTTCATGACAACTTCGTAGGGCAGGATAGCAACGCTATCCGGCGTGAGGTGGAGATATTTCTGTAACTCGCCTTCGAGTGTTTCATCACCGGTGGCTCCACGGCTCCGCTGCTGTTGCATCAACTGATAGTCAACAGGTGTTAGTTCTTCACCATCGTTGTCTGTGAGGTCCTTGAAACCGATGCCAAGAACACCGACAACGGTAAAGTCTGCGCCGTACACAGAGACCGTCGCCTTCCCCATATCGCTTTCAGTGATTTTCAGCAGTTCCGCCATCCCTTTAGGTAGCACGATAGCATAGGGCCATTCCGTTGGCCACTCTCCAGCATCAACCGGATTGAACCATTTTCCATACTGGAGGTATCTGTTGATACCGCTAACATTGGGTTCTGCTTCGTTCATACCGACGAGCATATTCGCGGCAAAGGTTAATGCTTCACCCGTAAGTGGGTGGGTTGGGGGCGATGGATCCGCAGGATTCACTGTACGTGTGAGTTGGACAAAAGACTGATCTCCCGTACCTGAGGATTGATACCAGGCGCGTGGTGCGATGGAATTCCGAACAACGACGATAGATTCTTCGTCTACTTTTTCAATAAATCCGCCTTGCTCTAAAGTCGCTATCTCTTCCGCAATATTGACGGGTTGTTGTCCCTGCTTGACCAAAATTTCGTTTTTACGTTCCAGGAGCCGCTCGAGAGCAGTGAGTGTGATTTGGGTCTTCTGCATGTCATTTAGCACAGAAGTAAGCACCGGTTCCTCTAACGGGCGCCAGTATTGGTCTCGGATGAGCAGTCCTGTATAGCGAGGCGTTACCTGTGGGAGACTTGTTCTATTCGGATGCATAAACGTTCGCACGGAGGTAAACGAGATGACAGTGAAAGTCAGGATTACCAATGTGCAGCAGGTTAAGATTGTGCGCCCTTTACGTTTCCGCATGTTGGAAATCCCCAAGCTAAACGCTGCGGCACTCGCGCTCAACCGCCCGACATCTGCTTTGTAAACCTTGCTGCCCTCCTGCCGAATCTTTTCAAGTTGTTCCTCGAATTTTCGGACAATGATACTGATGACAATAACTGTTAAGGCAAGCACAACGAATGCAATTAGGATAATCACAGGTGTGGTTGTAATCTGGAATGCCGGATGTACCTGGCTGAGGAAGAAGAAAACGAGTAAAAAGATCCCGAATGACCCTAAAATCTGCTTGTGAATATTCGGGAAACCGAAGATAAGTCGTTCCATGAAGTAAGCAAACGGCATCAGTAGGGCGAGATAGAACATCACACCGTTCACAACGTCGTTGCCTGTCTGTTTAACGTCTGGGTATGCGCGTGATTCGTAGCCCCAGGCGGCACGTGCGAGTTTCAGTGCTTGCTGATAGTCATTTTGCAGTAATTCCGTTTCAGCGCGTGCGAGGTACTCATTCGCGAATTGGTGGAGTTTATCGAGTCGGTCACTGGAGATACCGAACCGTTTATAGAGTTGTGACCGGTTTTCGTCAAGCCACCACATATCACGGACAACGACGTAAGGCGTAAGGCGAATCCGACCGTTTTCACGAACAACAAAACCTTCGCCGGTATAGAGTGTCGGATTTTTCATACCGCTTTTTGTGGCTTTAATAAGTAAAAGCCGTTTACCAATTTGTCCGTAAGCCATTCCGACCTTAATACGCGTATTCGGTTCGCTATAAACGAGGGCAATCGGTTCAGCTGCCGAGACACCTTCCTGCTGCCACGGTTTTGACATCCCGAACTTCTCAGGTGCGCTATCAGTGAGTGCGTCATAGACTTCAAGTTCCCGCAGGGTTCGTAAATACCGCTGGTCCACAAGATCGTAGATAGTTGTAGATACGCACGGGAATGTGACGACCCGACACCCGCGTCTGCGAGTGTTGATCGGGATTTGATTGGGAAGCAGTTTCGCACCATAGTTCCCTAAATCTGGGGCATAGATGATGTCACCGGAGTCCGGGTCAAGGATATAGGCTTCGACTTCTTGTAGACCCCTGAGTCGGCGTGTGGCTCTACCTTCCATGGCTAATCCAGCGACTTCAAAGTTGCCTTTGTTATCGCCCATAACGAATAGGTCTCCACGGACACCCATCATAGTTTTATGCTTTCTGCGGAGCGTCAAGATTGGATACGGAACCGGCTTATTCGGTAATGCGGATTCACGGGCATCAAATTCAACGACATCACCGAAGAGGTTACAATAGAAATTTCCGACGCGTGCAGCGGTCGGCATTTCTTCATCGCGGAGTGCCTGAATAAGCAAGGATGCGAGCGTTTGTGCTTGTTGATGAAGGTTTCCACCCTCGTGTAGATCGACCCGGTCGATTGTATCAAGTGGTGTGTCCGTTAGCACGCGCGCGTCTTCAATAGTTGCGAAGGCGATACCTGTTTTTCCGACGAGCGTTGCGACTTCACTATCGAAAGCAATCTTACCCGGAATATAAGTTTTCCAGGTTTTTCCGCCACTTGCGGAGATAGCATTGACAAAGTTTGAATCGCCACCGAGACCGACGATTGAGATGAGGGTTTTGATGTCCTCGATTTCATCATCGGAGAAAGTTTCTGGGTCCTCATGTCGCAAGCGCAGCATTGCGTCCAACTGCTCACGCGTTCGGATATTATTCTTCCGATTTTTCTTTGCCGTGCGGACATCGTTTCGGATGAAACGCTCGACCTCTTTACGGATATAGTCCATATCCTTGAGCATATCTTCGGAAGGTTCACCTTGGTTGCGCCACTGCTCGAATTGCATCTTCATTAAGCGACTCACACCGCTAAGGCCTGTGAGTTTACTGAAATGGGAGCTGAGAAGCGTTTCAAGGGTTTTTCCTTCAAGGGCGGATTTATCAGAGATTCCGCCAGCCACAGTCCATTGGCGTGCCATAACGGCTTGTCGGATCTGGTCATCTGTCCACTGCCAAAGTTTCCGTACACGGACCCCAAAATCGGCATCTTCTGCATAGGAGGCGAGTTGGTTACCAATACTCGCGAACTCACGGCGCAGAACGAATTCAGGCTGTTGGTCGTAGAACCAACCCTTGTTGAACACACCAAATTGATTCGATTGTGAGGAGAGGTCGATGCTAATATAGAGAGAGGTGTAATAGCGATTGAAGAGGTCTTGAAGTGCAATAGCGGCTTCAATCTGTCCAAGTTTTCGGTTATATTCTCCGGTGTCAATCCGTAGCATCTTTTCAATACGGCTCTGAATGTTGCGGAATCGGGCATTTCGGAGGGTTAGCATATTATCGCGCAGAAGGGTCTTCGTTTCTGTATCAAGGTCGGTATCTAAAGTAGACAGTCTTTCTACGAGGTTTTCGAGCGCGATGATGTCCGCTTCCGAGCGTCTTTTGACGGCCGCCAGAAGATCTGCTTCTTTGATGTGTGATGCGATATGGGCGCGTAACTTGAGTGCCTGCTCTGTTTCAGTGTCTGAGAGGTAGTTTTTCAGAATGAGTTTTTCTTCCTCTAAGTATTCTCTTCCAAGCGTCTCAGCAGTTGCCATCAAATTTTGGGTGCGGGTTCGCTCTAAGCGAGCGTTTCGAAGTCCGATTTCAAAAATGCTCTGCTTGTCTTTGAGCAGGTCAGTGATCAGGACAGCGGCATCAGTGAGGTCTTCAGATTCGTTTAAGCGTTGTCGGAGTTGTGTGTCGATAGTGGTCAAGCGTTCGATACCGGCGTTAGAGAGGAATTTCCCACTATAGAGTAGCATGTTGGTGTCTTCTTGCGACATAGGGGTTTCCTTGAGTTGCCGGATACTTGCTTTAATCTGGTCTACAGCAGCCTTGCTATCGGGGATTTGGGCTAAGATTTTTTCGAGGAGTTGGGCTTCCGCTTGAATGGCAACCTCAAGGGAGATGTCGGCTTCGCGCAAGACCTGACGTGCCAGTTTCGCGTCATTGAGTCCGTGTAAATCGAGGTGCCGGTCCATGATTTTTTCGGGGGTCCACATTAGGGCGAATTTGCGTTTATCGCTCATCTCCCAGTCTGCGAGTGTTTGGTTTAGCATCTCAATATCAGGAACCAATTCTTCGGGGAGATCACTGGGAACGGGAATTTTCCACCCTGAATCTTGTTGCACGGGGATCAGGTAGGCATCGTTTGGATGCGTGGCATATTCGTCAGCTGTACCTGTTTCTATGGCGCGAATGAGTTTCGCTACAGCCCATGTGTCAAGACGAGCGGTTGGTAATGCAAGCGTTTCAATTAATTCACGTTGTGCGGTGCGACTTGTGTTTAGCGCAACAGTACGAACGGCGGCTAATTCCCCAACGATGTCTCGTAGGAAATGCGTTGTTTGGAGTGATTCCTTCTTTGAGCGGGCGAGATTTGCCAATAATATACTCTTCTCTTCACCCGTGAATTCTTGCTTTTCGCGTTTCCGATTTTTGTCAGCTTGTTTCTTCTGGCGTTCCGAGAAGTCGCGTTGCTGGTTCGTAAGCGTTTCGATCTCGGAACGGGTTTCTGCCAAGCCGTCTAAGGTGGTCGTCAGGGATTCGAGGTCAGATTTTACGTTATGTATACCGTGGAAAAAGTCGGATGGGAGATCGACTAAGACGCTTCGGTCAATTGAGAGCAGGAGCCTTCTACCCAATTCTTCAAATTCAATAACATCTGTAGAGAGTCCGCGGCGTAGTCCGTGCATTGTCGGTGTGCCGGGAGAGTCCGTATCACTACCGACAATATCCTGCCCGATGCCTTCCATAAATGCGCGCATGCCAGCGAGTCCTTGGAAATGTCCGTCGACTGCGACAAACAGAATAGAATATCCTGGGCGATATTCGGGTAGGCTAAAGAGCCTTGCGAGTTCCATGAGGGCGGCAACACCGCACGTCGGATCTGCACCTGGTGCCATAGCAGGCACAATGGACATGGAATCATAGTAAGCAGTAAGGACGATGAGTTCATCCCGTAACGATGGGTCACCACCTTCCAAGAAACCGCGTATGTTCTGACCGACGCGCCGTTCCCATGTCATCTTTCCTCTGACGCGGGCGTTTACTTGGTTTCCTGCGTTGTGTTCTTGTTCAAGCAGATTCGTGAGGAAGTCGGCATCTGCTTTAGATATCCAGAATCGTGGTATATTGGCAGGCACTGTGCCGAATTTGTTCTCTGCTTCCCCTCGGATGGTTGTTTGGGGTTCAATGAAGATAATAGCAGTCCCGCCGAGCATGGTTGCGTTAATATAGCGGGTGCTGGAGTTAAAGTCGAGGAGAACTATGGCACCCTTCGGGATGAAGATGTGTGCTTCGCTGGCAGCGACGAACTCACCAGATTCATCAATCTGTCCATCTTGATTATTGTCAATACCGTCGGTGGCATCCCCTGGAATTTCGTCTGTCCAACCGTCTGCATCGTTGTCGATACCATCTGTTGCCCATCCGAGAATCTCGGAGAGCAGTGGAATTTCACCGTATTCATCAATAGTGCCATCTTCATCGTTATCAATGCCGTCGGACGCTTTCTGGAGATGTTCGTTGAGTACATCGTCAGTGATACTGGCTTCTGTGATGCGATAACGCCGCGCAAGCGATGTAAGGGTATCTCCATCTTGGAGTTTATGCCAGAATCCGCCGATGTTAGTGCCGTTGAAGTCGGCGAGTTCGCCATCGTCACCGTAAAGGAGAGGACCGGATAAACCACCAGTTGGAATGTACACGCTGTTTCCTTCTACAAGAGGAGAGGGCAAGAATTTGTTGCGTTCATTTGCGAGGATAACCTCTTCAGATATCTGGTAACTTGCAGCGATGTCCTGAAGTGTTTCGTCTGCCAAAACGGTGTGCTTAATGCCATCTGCTAATAGGGAGGTTCGGACAAGATTTGGCCAAAGTGGCGTGAGTTTGAAACTATGTAGGACAGTCCCGTCTGGTGAGACTATCTCAATAACGCTATCGCCGTGATCGATCGGGACCGTAACTGGGAACTCTCGACTTTCTATATTTTGCAAGCCGATTTCGACGAACCGGTCAAAGATGTACTTGCTGCCGCTTGCAGATTGTGGGTAACCTGTTACACGGCTCTCTAAACTTGACAGACGGGCAATGTCCTTCCGGATGTTGCCAATGGACAGATCATCTCGGATCTGGATGGCTGCGGTTTGCATACCGGTGCTCGAAACCGTTTGCGTGTATGCAGTGTGGCAGAACCCGCTGATAAGTAAAATAGAAAGACAAAGAATTAAAGCGTGACTTACACGCATGTGTTGCGCAGTTAGATTTGTTATCACATTGAAATGTCTCGGATCGTGCTGACTCCTACTATGAATTTTCATGTTGTAAAGTCTCCCACCTCTCTCATATATTTTGTGTTTTTATCCTCACGGCGAGAAAAATACGCACAAAAAGCGTGGCGCGTAAAAGCACTGCCGACGCTTATCTTACAGAATGGCATGCGGCTTACGTGTTTTTTAGCAAGTTTCTTCTCAACAGAGACCTGCGAATATAGTGTTAGAAGGTACAATAATCATATTTTACACTATTACCGCAATTTTTGTCAAATTAAAATTTGCATTTAAGGCTTTTTTAGGTTAAAATATATTTCACGTTTTTTAATAGCCGTCGGTTGTCAGTGGTCAGTTATTCGCTAAAAAGCGATTTGTAACTAACAATCTATCCCCAACTTGGGGTGCTCCAGGGCGTGGTCAATTGTTACAGAGAGCCTTCTTAACCGACGGCTGACAGCGAAAAAAAGGAGTCAAACGTGAACAAGGGATCAAAAAAATCAGAGAAGGTTGATAAAGTCGTCTCACGCATAAAATTGCGTCGGCGTGAATTGGAAATGACACAAACCGAACTCGCCAACGTAGCGAATTTAACGCCAGCTGCGATCTCGCAATTTGAATCAGGCACCCGTAAACCTTCGTTTAATACGCTTGCGAGTCTCTCCGATGCTCTAAAGGTAACGACTGATTATTTACTTGGAAAAGAAGAGAGGCGTTACGAAGATCTCTTAGCCGATCCAAAGGTCAGTGCTATGTTTAAGGGTATGATGGAATTTACTGAGAAAGACAAAGACACACTCTACGAATTTTATGAGTTTCTCAAGACCAAAGCGAAAGCGGCGAAAACGGCAAGAAAAAAGACGGACTCAGATTCAAAGTAGCAGGTTTGGGTCTTCAACTAATTTAATCCCAGTATAGCGTTTAACGTTTGACAAAAATTTATGTCTCTTTATGGACGTAGACAAACTTTACCAAAATTTTGACGGTTTTCCAACAATAGATGTGCCTGACGTGCCTCGTGAAGCGGTAAGACGCTATCTATAATAGGTTGGAGTTTCCGTTGTCCGGCGAGACGGATAAGTGTTTGAAGTTCAGCGACCGTGCCAAGGGCAGCGCCCATCACAGTTAACTCCTTCTGATACATCTTTCGGATATTAATGGTTCCGATATTGCCCGTTGTTACGCCACACGAGACCAACCTTCCATTTTTAGCAAGACTTACAATGCTCTGTTCCCATGTTGCAGCACCGACATGCTCAAGTACAACATCGACCCCTCGTCCTTCCGTTACATCGAGTATCACCTCTGAAAAATCTGTATCTTTGTAGTTAATTGTAACATCTGCCCCCATTTGTCGGGCGCGTTCAAGTTTCTCGTCGCTGCTCGCTGTAGCGAAAACTCTGGCACCGGTTAGTTTTGCGATTTGTAGCCCCGCACTCCCGACCCCACCGCCAACGCCGAGAATTAAAATATCGTCCTCAGGACGCAGCTCGGCACGCGTCATCAGCATGTGCCATGCTGTGAGATACGCAATCGGCATCGCAGCGGCACTGACAAACGACAATTCATCTGGCATCCGAATGGCATTTTGGACGGGAGCTTTTACGTATTCTGCGTATCCGCCGTTTATTTGAAAGCCGATAAGTTCTTGTGTGTCGCACAAATTTTCCGCGCTACGGTGACAATCACTACAGATGCCGCATGGAATGCACGGTGCGAGGACAATTCTATCGCCGACTGAAACGCCACGGGCTGCAGCACCGATCTCGGCGATTGTTCCTGCGATGTCGGATCCGAGTATGTGTGGGGTGTCTCCTTGACGGAGTTTCGCTGCTATCTCCGGTCGGTTTCGCCTGGCGTGAAGGTCCAGATAGTTCACGGCACAGGCTTCGACTTTAACCAGGACCTCGTTAGCGTCAAGTGACGGCTTGGGGACATCTGTATATTGGAGCACCTCTGTGCTCCCCTGTTCTGAGAAAACAACTGCTTTCATTTTTCTCACGAGGATTTATCCGTAGGCACCGTGATTGAGGAAGCCGAGTAATCGACGTAGGCGGGGACTCGCGTCTTTGTAGACCGACTTAGGCATATTGTAGTTCATAAATGGATAAAATTTGTGTCCAACGAGACGGCGCGCGTAAGTTACTTGTGTAATATACCGGGTGCGCTGGCTCTGGTTTGGACCCCCGCGATGCCATACCTGATTGTTGAACATAATAACGCTTCCGGCTTTTCCGAGATTATACTGGACTTTTTCTTCCCACTCCGTCCCCGCTATGGGATTCGGTGGCGATGCCCCAAAAAGATGCGAACCCGGAACGACTTCTGTGCCGCCGTGTTCAATCTCGGTGACATCGGTGAGGTAATAATTCGCTGTAAAAAGCAGCACCGGCAGCCGCACGTTCTTTGGTGGTTCGCCTTCTGTTACGATATAGTGCGGTGCGTCATCTTGATGCCAGGACGTGATACCACCACCGGGATAGGTTTGGAACGAATTGTTGTGAATAACGTGGCAGTTTTCCGCGACGAGTGCTTCAGCGAAGGAGACGATAGGCTCAAGATCGAAGAGACGGCGATTCGCTTCGCTGTGTTCAAACATCCTGTGGCTTAAATGCATGCGACTTGTTGGGTTTCCGCTGTTCAAGCCGTTTGGGTTGTTTTCGAGTGCCCACTCTAAATCTTGGCGGAGTTGGGTGCATAGATCGGGAGGCAAGACATTTTGCAGGAATAGGCAGCCGCGTTGATGGAAGGTTTCTACCCATTCCTGAATTTGTGCTTCACTGGCAACTTGATCTGCTAAGTAGGTTGTTCGTTCCATTATGCCACCTTCTGTTGTTTTTTCTTGCGTCGTTGAGAATGTAAAATCAGCAGGCGCGGTTTACGACCGCGCCTTTTGTACAAGACCCTTTTGGCGTGTTAATTGACATGCTTCCCGCTAACCCATCGCAGCGGCGACGATGATACCGAGTGAAATGAGGACACCCGCGACCGCAATACCCGCGGCGGTGTTATTCTCTTCGGCAATCTGACGGTTTAGATCGTAGGGAGTCGCCATATCGAAAACTTTGTAGCCTACCATCAGAACTATTAAACCGACGATACTGAAAACAACACCTTCGATGATAAAACCGCCCAAGACTTTAAAGTCTATCATTGGGGCATCTGCCACGGCTGCGTCGGCTTGCGCATTTGCATTATGTGCAGACATAATAAAGGCAACGATTGCCACGGTAACCAAGCTGAATGTGGTGAAAACGATCTTTTTAGCCATTTTGTGTAGCCTCCTTAATTAAGGGGTGTTAGTTATCGGTTGTTGGTTAAGAGCCTATTTGTAACGATCACCTTAAGTTTGGAAGA
>JAJECD010000373.1 GCA_022822215.1 Candidatus Poribacteria bacterium
AAAGGTTTGCAGGAAGCAACACAGCTAACGTTGTTTGATGCTACTAACAAGCCCAAGTCTTTAGGCTTGGGTAGTTGACCATGTCTATCCCCAGGATGTCCGTAAATAATCCCGTTTTAGCGAATCTCTTGATGGTTATAATTATCGCTTTCGGGTTGTACGCATGGATAAACCTCCCACGAGAACTCACACCAGAAATCGCATTACAGAGCGCAACCGTCGCAACCCTATATCCGGGTGCTTCTCCCGAAGAGGTTGAAAAACTCGTTACGGCTCCCATTGAAGACGCTATTGAAGAGAGCGTCAACAAAATCGACCTACTATTTTCTACCTCTTCAGAGGGACGATCTGTTATTGCTGTCAATTTTGAAGAGATGAGCGATCGAGATTTTGACAGGGAAATTGAAAATCTCCGCACTGCTGTTGAGGGCGTGAATGACTTGCCAGAAGAAATTTTAGGTGATCCGAAAGTCCAGGAACTTGATTCCTCCTTTGGATTTCCTATGTTGACGATTGTTGTGGGCGGAAATATTTCAGAAACCCAGATGCGGGATATTGCAGAAGACCTCAAAGATGAAATCTTAGACATCAAAAACATTGCCTCTGTCCGAATAGCAGGCCTCCGTGAAAGGGAAATATGGGTTGAGGTGAACCCTGATCGCTTGAAAGCTTACCAATTGCCGATGGCAACCGTTATCACCGCACTGAGTACAAGGAACTTGAACCTCCCGGCAGGCACGATGGAACTCGGAAACACCGAGTTCATGGTGCGGACGATGGGTGAATTTGCGAGTCCAGATACGATCGGTGAAACCATTATCGCCGTTCAACCGACGGGGACCCCTTTACGTTTGAAGGATGTCGCAACTGTTTCGGATACCTATGAGAATGCCAGAACCTTATCGCGGATCAAAGGAGGACCCTCTATCAGCTTGAGTGTGCAAAGAAAGACGGAGGGAAACACAATTACCTTAGTTGCTGAACTTCGTGAATTAGTTCAAAAATGGAAGAGAGATCTTCCCGAAGATGCCGAATTGACTGCGGTTAATGACTATTCGGTTGTTCTCAAAGAACGATTAGGAATCCTTGAAACGAACGCATTCTTCGGTTTGGTGCTTGTGGTGCTAATGCTATTTCTCTTTATCGGATGGCGGAATGCTCTGTTTGCGGCACTCGGTATACCCGTTGCGTTCATGGCGACATTCTGGTTTATGTCTATAGGCGGTTACACACTCAGCGGCGTGTCTCTGTTTGGGCTGATTTTGGTTGTAGGGATTGTCGTAGATGATGCGATTGTTGTCATAGAAAATATCTACAGGTATATTGAGGCTGGGGAACCTCCGAAAGTTGCTGCGATTCGCGGGGCAGAAGAAGTCGGCTGGCCCGTTATGGCGGCGAGTTTGACGACGATCTGTGCTTTTGGTCCGTTGATGTTTATGTCGGGTGTTTCTGGTCAGTTTATGCGGGTTGTTCCAATTATGGCAATCCTCGTCTTATTGGCTTCGCTCTTTGAAGTCTTTGCGATTTTGCCGGCACACGTCGCTGAGTGGGGGAAATCGGAAACCCGAAAAGCACGCACGAAGAGATGGTTTGAATCCATCAGAGATAGATATATTAAAATTCTCAAAAGAACGATTCGATGGCGATACGCATTTGTAAGTAGCGTTCTCTGTATTGGTCTCTTCACATGTGTCAGCGCGTTTGTGGTACTTGACAAGGAACTCTTTCCGGGTGAAGATTTTCCGCAGTTCTATGTCAGAGCCGAAATGCCGCTTTCCTATGGAGTCCAAGAGGCAATAGGTGTGATTACCCAGATTGAGAATGCCGCCAAAACGCTGCCAGCAAATGAAGTCGCTGCAATCGTCAGCAACGTCGGTTTATATACACTGACTTCGGGTGTGGTGAGAGGC
Source organism: Candidatus Poribacteria bacterium (assembly GCA_022822215.1). Lineage (GTDB taxonomy): Bacteria > Poribacteria > WGA-4E > WGA-4E > WGA-3G > WGA-3G. Next base: position 1,911 of record JAJECD010000373.1, read on the forward strand.
GTTGCCTACGGTGCAAATTTGGGGGAGGTTATTGTTGAACTTACACCGAAGCAGGAGCGCACCCGGGATGTAGATGCTATCATCGCAGAACTGCGGACAAAGACCGCGATGATTAGCGGCATTGAAGAATTGAGTTTTATCACACAGGATGGTGGTCCGCCTCAGGGTGAAGATGTGGAAGTTAAGATAAAGGGACCTCGGTTTGGACCGCTTACGGATCTCGCTGATACTCTTAAAGCATCGCTCCAACAGATAGACGGTGTTTATGACATTCGGGATGACTTCGGGACAGGTAAATCTGAAGTCCGCATCTACTTGAAACCGGAAAAAGCGCATCAGTATGGGTTAACGACCCTCCAAGTTGCACAGACTGTTCGGACTGCTATTGAAGGTGCCAAAGCCACAACCTACCGGGAAGCCGATGAAGCGATTGATGTTATCGTCAAATATGAAGAAACCTCCCTTAGAAATCTCGCGGCACTAAATAATCTGTTGATTGCAACACCCACCCGTGCTATTGTTCCACTCAAGGATGTCGCAAACGTCGTTGAGGAAAAGGGATATGCTGATATCCATCGATTCGACGGAGAACGATCAATCTCAGTTTATGCATCCGTAGATAGATCGAAAACGACACCAGTTAAAGTAAATCAAGCATTAATTAACGCGTTCGCTAACGTAGAATCCTTGTATCCGGGATACCAGCTCGACTTTCGGGGCATTTTCGATGAGGTGATGGAATCCTTTTCAGAATTGTGGAAATTGTTTATCGTTGGATTGTTGTTGATTTATGTAGTTTTAGGTGCACAATTCAAATCGTTTATCCAACCCATTATTATCCTCTTGGCTGTGCCATTCGGAATGATAGGGGCAATGGTAGGGATCCTTTTTTCCAATGCAACGCTCAGTATAGTCGCTATGTTTGGCATCGTCGCACTCACTGGTATCGTCGTCAACGATTCGATTGTGTTGATTGATTTCATTAACAAACACCGGGAGCGTGGTCACAATAAATGGTATGCGATTCTAAAAGGGAGTAGCATCCGACTGCGCCCGATTATTCTCACTTCATTGACGACGATTATTGGTCTCATTCCAATGGCAATCGGGTTAGGTGGCAAATCGCCAATCTGGATGCCGATGGCGTATACGATCATTTTCGGACTCGCGTTTGCAACCTTGATGACGCTATTCGTAATGCCAGCGTTGTATGCCATCACAACGGATCTGCGAGAGTTCTTTTTGAGAAATCCAGAGGAACGCTTCCAAACTGTTTCAGACGAAGACCTGATGGATGCTGTAATCTCGGCTGACGATTAGGATCCATTTTAAGTTTCAAAAGCGAGCAAGGTGTGTTATACTAAAATGGAGTTTGTTTTATTGTTCCTATAAGTGAAAAATGGAGATCGTAAAATGGCCAGACTGGAAGGTTTTAGGGTAAGGAACTTTGGCACTCTCAAGGATGTGACGCTCGGCCGCTTGTGGGACAGGAGAAAAGAAGCCCTCACTCCAATGACAGCAGTCATCGGCAAAAACGGGGTCGGGAAGAGTGCCTTATTCGATGCATTTGGGTTTCTTGCCGATGCTCTCAAATTGGAGACGCTTGCCACTGAATTTCATAAACATGCTACAGGACACAAAGGAAGATCACAAGTTTTTATTACGACACATCAGCCGTATTTTGTTGATGCTTTAGATCCTAAAGAGGTTTGGATCCTCGAAAAAGGCAACGATGGGCTTTCCAAAATCCGCCGAGCGAGCGAAGATATGCTCGTGAACAATCTTGTTGAAGAGGGGCTGCCCTTGGGTGGACTTTGGTATAGCGATTATCTTGATCCGAGGTGATAGATGCACTTTGAGATACTTGTTGAAGATCCATCTGGAAAGGAAGCTCTTGATATTCTGATACCCAAAATTATCGGAGATCAACACACATTTAGAGTTATTAGTTACCGAAGGGTCGGTCGTATTCCAAAAAATCTGAAGAATGAGACTGATGTGAGTAAACGCGTTTTACTTAATCAACTCCCCAGGTTACTCAGGGGTTTTGGAACAACATTCGCTAATTACTCTATTAACTTTCCAGCAGTAGTGATTGTAGTTTGTGATTTGGATAAATGATGTTTAAAAAAGTTTCGTGAAGAACTCTTCACCGTCCTGAACGCCTGTAACCCTCGACCAGAGACCCGATTTTGTATTGCTAATGTAGACAAAAACGCGTCGCCCAGTTTTTGTTATTTTCGAGATAAGATTCGAGAACTCATCTGAGTGTCCACTATTAACCTGTCAACTCGTTTGAACTAAGGAGAAGGAACAGCGTGAATCAACAGAATTTGAAAATCACCTTTATCGGTGTTGGCGGCATCACCAGAAGTTACCGCCAAAGCCTCAAACAACTTGAACGTCCCATTGCAGCCGTCTGCGATATAAACGCTGAACGCGTCGCAGCCATCGCTGCCGAAGAAAATGCAACAGCATACACCGACCACAACGAGATGCTCCAGAAAGAGAAGCCAGATGTTGTATTCATCTGTATTCCACCCGGTGCACATACAACACAAGTTGCCGATGCAGCAGCATCCGGTGCGGCACTTTTCGTCGCAAAACCTGTCGCACAAGATTTGGAAACCGCCCAACGCACCCGTGATGCAATTGATACGGCTGGTGTCCTGAGTCAAGTCGGCTATATGGCGCGATATAGCGATATTACAGCAAGAGCGAAGGAATTAGTCGGAGATCAGCAACTTGCCATGGGAATTGGACGGTTTCTCACACGGATGGGTGCTAACCACCCGTGGTGGGGAAAATACGAGGTGTCGCGCGGACAAATGGTAGAGCAGACGACGCACGTTTTTGACCTCATCCGCTATTTCCTCGGCGATGTGACGAGTGTTCAGGCTTACGGTATCAAAGGGGTTTCTGACGGTATCGCCGACTTCGAGGAGTGTACCGTTTGCAACATGCAGTTTGAAAGCGGGGCAGTCGGGAGCATCACCAGTACGTGTGTTGCCCGCGCACACGACAACTTCGCAACGGAGTTAGTAGGTGATGCCGTCTACCTCAAACTCACACATGATCTCGGATTACGGGGTCAGATTGGCGATGAAACGATTGACTATACCGGCACGGAAGCCGGATACTTCCGACAGGTTGAGCAGTTCATCAATGCAGTTGAAGCGAACGATCAAGGATTAGTGCTTTCCTCTTACGCCGATGCCGTCAAATCCCTTGCCGTCACACTCGCAGCGAATCGTTCATTGGAGACGGGACAGGTTGAGCAGCTTACTGAGTGATTAAAAGAAGATATCAACGTTTACTTGACTTCGCCAAAGCCTGTGCTAAATTTCCTTGATGTCCGCATCGCGTAGTATTAATCGGAAATTCCTCACCTCGGAACCTGATTCTGGAAGTTCTAAGCTTGTTTCGCTGATTTCTATGTATGCTACCTCCATGGACTAAGACAAGAATAAGGTTTATATCAACATCACTTGGCGTGTGGTTGTCAATAATACGTGCTCCTTCTTGCAGTTGGGCAACTGCTTCGGATGCATCAACATCTCCTCTTTTAAGTTCCATCGGAACCCCGATGAGGTAGTTTTGGGCATCGTCAATATAGAAAAGAACAAAATCACATTGGTTCGCTGTTGCTTTACTTGGTGGAAAGGCAAGATCAACATCCAATACTACACGTTCGGAAGGTATATTCGCCATAGAAACGCGACAACCTTCTTTGGTATAGGGGGATGCCGCTATTCTGTCTCCTATCCACTGACGAATCTCCTCAAGTGCTTCATGCAGATTCACGTCCGCTTTCACCTTTCTTTTTTTCAAGTCTCTGTTGGAGATTCACTGATCGGTTATAAAGCCCTTCGGCAACGTCCTCATAATCTTCTGGAGAAATTCCCTCTCTGGATTTAAAAGGAATTTCCTTCACAGGTTCGTCCTTTTGGAAATGCCATACGCCGACCTCGTTCGGTAATAACCAACTCGCAGGCTCATCAGTTTTTTCCTCCAGCAGTCCTTCAAGAGTTAGATTGCTTATTTCCTGAAGCAACCAATCGCTGTGTGTCGTTATAATTACTCTTACTCCTGCCCGAACCAAACGCGCAAGAATAACTGCCATGTCTGCTTGGGCACCCGGGTGTAGGTGTGCTTCAGGTTCCTCAATGATAAGTGTATCGCCGGGCTTGATGCCATTCCGCAGAAATAATACTAACGGGGCAAGTTCGGATACCATTGATGAAGTTTGGCTTAAACGCATCTCCTCTTCTATCCCTTCTGGACGGTAGCAGAAATCGGGATATCCACTTGATGAAGGTTTAAGGCGTATTTTTCCCATAAGTACTTCGGTTTCCACAGTTTCAGCAAGGTTCTTCATTTCAGAAGTCGAGGTTTCCTTTTCATCATAAAGGATGATTTTCTGCATAAAGTCTGCTACGATTCCTGATAGGGTTGGTACTTCAGGAAAGCGCTCTAATCCCACTCGGGTGGTACGAGTTATAAGGGAACTTGCTATGATGCGGTGACTCTGCATTATTCCGCTTCGTGCAGCAGGTAGGTAATACCTATCTCTAGTATGATATCCAATACTATATACGCGAACGCTATTATCATCAGCGAATTGCCCGGAAACCCTCCATCCCTTAGGAAGAATGACCATGTCCTCACAAGTTGAGTCATCTAGAGAAGTTGAACTATCTAGGCTAGTCTCTGATTCAGAAGCCTTTATCTTGATATTCCAATATTCCTGTTTTCTTTCACTGATCTTCAATAAAACCGTTGTCTCATTACGCTGTTCTCCGGTCAATCGCATGAGTTCCGGAATTGAATGCAGATCAAAACAATTTTTGAGTTCATCCTGTAATTCTTTTGTAAAAAAATCCCCTTCTGTAGTAATGGTAGATAATCTTTGGCGGATTCCTATGGGCAAATCCGACGATTTAAAAGGTCTTTCGGGCATACCTAACTTATTGAGTATTTCCTGCATTTCTCCTTTAGGCGTGATGGGCCCAGTGAAGAGTTTGTTCAGTATATCCATAACTTTACTAGGATTAACGGAAGAAAGAAGACTTGAATCGGATAGACCGTTAAAGGCACCATGCAATGCATACACTAGTGTGGCAAAATAAGTCTTCCCTGTATTGCTTGGACCAACAAACACCGTCAACGGACGCAAATCAATGTTCGCTTCCGCGATAGGACCGAAATTCTTAACGGCAATTTCAACATTCGGATGCTGCTGTGTGTCTTTGACTTTGCTCATCGTTATCTCCCGTATTGGTTTTCAATTTTTGTGATGACAGAGGATAATCGGTAATTAGTGGTTGGCTTATGATAATTGAAACTAAAAGCCAACCACCAACAACTAACAACCATCTTAGAAAAACGTCAAATACGGTTTTTCGTTTATCTCCCGCCATAGCATCACAGCAAGTTCACGCGCATGGTAATCGCCCCACATCGAAGCCTCGCCACACGGAATCTTCCGACCTTCCGGCACATAATCCCACCCGTTTGGGCGGTGATACACCGAATGCAACAACAACCCCTGATGTGTATCAGATTCAGACAAATATGGTTCAGCGAAAAGCGTTTTGGCTACCGTTAGACCGGCTTGATAATAGGAATTCCCTGCGTCTGATTCACCGTGCTTTTTGAGATAGTTACCGAGTCGAATTAACCCTTGCGCAGCGATAGCAGCCGCAGAACTATCCACCGGTTCAAAATCGTTATACGGATCCGCAAGCACAGCCAAATAATCACCGAGTGCTGCTAAACCGGGGGCACCGGTATCCCAATACGGAATCCCATCTTGAGCAGTGTTCTCAATATAGAAATCAGCAGTGGCTTCTGCAGCTTTACGCATGTGTGCCGTTGTCAGTGCGTATCCGCCGTAAGGTTCGAGTGCGTCTTCAGAGAGTGTATCGAAAAACTCAAGCTGCTCGGCATAGCCTGTGATGATCCATGCCAACCCACGTGTCCACGTCGTAAAGGGTGAATATCCCTGCTGCGTACTCGGACAACGATAGTTTCCATCGTTGGTATTGAAGATAGATTCATGCACAACCCGTCCACGTAGGTCAAAGGCATCCCGTCCTTCACCGTAGTAGACATTATAGGCTGCCGTCGTCTGGGAATGCTGGAGTAGACGTTCGATCAGGCTAATAGCAGCATCGCCTTCACCCATCAACACCGCACCGAGCGTATGCCCAAGCCCTAAAGCCCGTAGAGAGCGGATCGTGTCTGAGAAGAGCGAATGGGGTCCGTTGAAAGAGGCGATATACCCGCCCCCATCTTTAATCTGCGTCCAACGACTCGCTTGCACAGCAGCGGAGGCTTTCAGCGCGAGTTCATAGAAATCCATCTCGCTATCGTTCCACGGAATCACACCTTCCCGCATCAGTCTGCGGAGGTTTCCGTAGGTCGAGACGTTGTTGAACCCGTGGTCATGCACACCGATGTGTGTGACGTGCGGTGCCATCTTTTCAACTGTGTTCCGTCTGCCGATTTCAAGGAACTCCTCATCACCTGTGGCATCGAATTGAAGGATAGCCGAGCCGAATTGGAAGCCTTGTGTCCACTCGGTCCAACCGCGTGTTGTATAGGTGCCAGCAACCGTGAAGACCGGTGTGCCTTTTTCAGGGGGCCATGTATCCTCAATGGCTAAAATCTTTTGACCTGAACGTTCAAAAAGTCTCTCAATTTGAGGTTTCAGATCGGCAATACGCAAGGAATTGTTTATCTGCATTTTACTATAGTTGCCTCCTCGTAGGGGCGGGGTTACCCCGCTCCTACGACTTATGATGCGTTTTCGAGATCAGTATTTTTATACCGTTCACAGATTACTTCGATGAGGTTAGTTGTCGATTTGCCCGGAACGTTTAGACCAACGATGACCTTACCACCGTATGCTTCGACGACCTCCCTTTCAACCAGCTCCTCCAGTTTATAGTCGCCGCCTTTAACGTGGATATTCGGCTTAAGTTCGGCAAGCAGATTGATCGGTGTTAATTCTGGAAAAATAACGACGTAACTGACGCACTCCAATCCAGCGAGCATCTCCGCGCGTTCCGCTTCAGGAACCAGTGGACGGTTTTCACCTTTCAGCTCCCGCACCGAACTATCACTATTGACGGCGACGACAAGCAGATCACCAAGTTGACGTGCTGCTTGTAGGTATCGGAGATGCCCTAAGTGCAGGACATCGAAACAACCGTTGGTTGTAACGACAACGGCCCCATCTGCTTTCGCTTCCTGGAGGATAGATGCGAGTTGACTGCGGTCATGGATTTTTTGGCTTGACATATTTTTAATTCTGCAATTTGGGTGTTGCGTCTGTTATTTGCAACGATCTAAAATTGGCAAAAAACTTACTTCACGTTATGAGAAGTCTATTAACGATTAGAATACTGCAAGGACAACGTCCGTAGCAGCTCAGATTTAATCGTCAAAAAATAGTTTAGCACGCTTCCGACCCTTTGGCAAGTTTTTCCGTATTGCACGATTGCCGACTTTTTGCTATAATGATACAGGTTGCATAGGCGAAACATTATTTGCGTTAGGAGAAAAAATATGACAGAGAAGAAAGAATATACACATAATAGACTACCTATTTGCACGCTCGGCGCAGATGGACACGGGAAGACGACGTTGACGGCGGCGATGGCGAAAGTCATCGCGAGAATCGGGGCCATTCACACAGAAGGAGACAGCGATTTTGAGGCACAGTCCCCGACGCATCATCCCATTCGAGAAGGCGTTGGTATCACCTACCGTACGATTGCCTATGAAACCAGCGGCAAATTTTATACGCAAATCGACTGCGAGATGTCCTCAGATATCGTTAAAATGTTGATTAGTGGTTCACCAAGAATTCAGGGGGCGATTTGGGTAGTGAATGCTGTTGAGGGCGTTACAACGGACTCCGAGGTGCATCTCCAACTCGCTTCTCGGCTTCATCTCCCGACAGTGCTGCCCTTCCTTAATACAAGCGGTATTTCTGAGGACGATGAACTCTTAGATATCTGCAAACAAGAGATGCACGAACTCTTAAATGCGTATGGAGATGGAGATAATACAACACCGATAATCGTCGGTGACGCGCGCAAGGCGTTGGACTACAAAGGGAATCAGATTACCTCTTCCCAGTGGCAACCAATTGTTGATTTGATTGTTACTATGAACAGCACAATGCCTGCACCCGTGAATACCGAACGCTTACCGCTCATTATGCCAATTTATGAGATTACTGAGGCGGCGAAAGAGAGCGTGTCTGTGCGTGGTGAAATTATACAGGGACAACTCGCTGTCGGGCAGTCAGTAGATATTGTCGGTAAGGGGGATAGGATCAAGACACGGGTTGTCGGTATAAAAGAGCGTGAAGTGTCTGTCGAATCTGAACCCGACTGGCTATCTGTAGGACAAGTACTTTGCACACCCAAAACCCTCAAATCACATGCCGAATTTACAGCACTCATCTATCTGTTGACGTTTGAAGAGAGCGGCACACATATTCCGCTTATTGAAAATGATAGACCCGATATTCACCTGTGGGGTGTTGATATACCAGCACATCTACATCTTCCACCCGACTTTTCCCTTGTTACATCAGGGACTTACGCCCAGGTCAGTCTTGTGCTTGACCTTCCGTTGGTAATGGAGATCGGCACTCGGTTTGAGGTAAAGAAGATGGGGACCCGAATCGGGTTTGGGGTTGTAACAAGCGTAACCTAATTTCTTTTCTACCGATTTATGCGACAGATTTCAGTCCTTTTTCCGCTGATCAGTAAACCGCTTTGACTTAAGCTCATATCTCGGTAGGGTTCCGAGTGGCACCGATTTTACATCGGCGCGCAAACCTAAAATATCGCGGATGGCCGTTGTTACGGCGGTGACAGTGTTGGTAGGGTCTGGATTTGTAGACTCAACCTGAATTTCGAGTTCATCGAATGTCTCTGTACTGTAAGCACGGACAGTGAATTCCTGAACCTCCGGCAGCTTGAGGATAATGTTTTCGATCGTGGCGGGATACACATTCAGACCGCGAATGATGAGTGCGTCATCAAGTCTGCCGGTAACGCCACCGTCAAGAACACGGCTCTCTCTCTCACATTCACAAGGTCCTGATTTGAGTTTAACATAGTCGCCTGTCCGATAACGAATGACGGGCATACCGATGCGTCCTAAATTGGTGATGACTAATTCACCGGTGTCTGCCGGACGATCGGTCTCCGGATCAAGCACCTCACAAATAAATTCATTTTCGTTGAGATGGATACCTGCCTGGGGTTTACACATAACACCCCACGCACCGACCTCCGTCGCGCCAGCGTGATCGTACGCACGCGCACCCCAAGCGTTTTCGATCCTTTCTTTCGTTGAAGGTAGACTGGCACCGGGTTCACCCGCATGGATGGTCACTCGGACTGAAGATTCTTCGCTGAGATTAACACCCTCTTGTGCTGCGACTTCAGCGAGCCGCAATGCGTAAGTCGGCGTGCAGATGAGCACTGTTACCCCGTTGCTGAGAATAGCACGGATGCGCTGCTCAGAAGTAAAGCCGCCATTTGCAATTATGAAAGCACCGAGTTGTTGCGCACCGTGGTAGGCACTCCAGAAACCGATAAAGGGACCAAACGAAAAAGCAGGCATAAGCCTATCAGCCGATGTCACGCCTGCAGCCTCGTAAATTTCTCGCCAGCATTTACCCCACCAGTCCCACGACGCTGCTGTATCTAACCAACGTAAAGGTGCCCCGGTTGTACCTGATGTACGGTGCAGGCAGGTATACCGCTCCAGCGGAAAGGTGAGATTTGTGCCGTAAGGCGGATGTAACACCTGATCCGCGCTGAGTTCCGCCTTTGTGGTGAAAGGGAGCTGCTGGTAATCACTCAGCGTCTGCACATCATTCGGTTGTGTAATCCCAGCATTAGTAAGTTTTTGTTGATAGAAGGTGTTTGTCTCTAACACCGAGGCAAGCATCTCGCGCAGGCGGTGTAATTGTGCGTGTGTATCCATAGTCTTAAGTTTAATTATTAATGGAGATAGTGAAGATCAGAAGTAGTTGAGGCGTTGCGTTGATTACGGACCTCGGCGAATTCTAACCCTTCCGGGCGAGATAACACTAAAGGCTTCCAGTAATTCATTCTCGTAATTTGCAAAGACTGCTGAGACACTGGTTAATTTTGCTTGTGGAGACAAACCGGATAGACGAATAAGCACTACACCCATGTGCACGAGTCCTTGGCGAAAAACGAGTTCACCAAAGTCTTTATCTTCTGTGAGCAATAGAGCTCGGTTTTGGTTGGCTTGATGCAGCACGGTTTCGTCGTCAATACTCGGAGCAAATTCGGCGATGTATAGTACATTGTGACCGTTTTGTCGAAGCTCAGTCACAATTGATTTGTCAACGCTTTCGTCCGCAAGTAGGTTCATTGTCTTCTTTCAACGATTGGATAAACAACATCAGCACGGAGTGCTTGAGATGCGAAGTGGAACGCTGCGAGTACACTTTCCTCAGTCAAGCGTGGGTACGCTTCGAGTAATTGTTCAATCGTCTCACCGGCTGCAAACTTCTCTAAGATTAATTCGACTGTAATACGGGTGCCTGCAATAACAGGTTTCCCCATCATAATTGATGGATCGGATGCAATTAGTTTGGTGTCCATATTTTTCTTCCTTTCAAAACGGAAAGATATGTCTTTTAAACGGTTGCCCTTAGGTGTATCGTGTGTTCTGGTATTCCGGAGCATAGAATGCGGGAAGCAAACTATCAACTTGGAGCAACCCACGTTGGGTCAATTGAATCTCGTCTAACTCGGCGTTGAAGTGCAGCATGCCGTCGTTCTGCAGTTTATCATAGGCTTCGGCGTAAAGCGTGAGGATATCAGCATTGAACTTCATTTTGAAATAGGACGGTCTGATTTTTCCGAGTTTGAGTTGTAGAATCATCTCTCGTGTTAACCGTTCTGCTTCCGTAGGCTTCAGTGCGCGATAGACAGGGAATCTGTCTGCTGCAAGGTGATTGAGGTAATCTCCCCATGAGGGTGCGTTTTGAAAGTGAACGCCACTGAGATGTGAAAAAGAGGCGACCCCTGTGCCTATCATATCACTCCCTTGCCACACTGCATCGCGATAAACGAACTGACACGGTTTATCCTTCTTCACGACTGTGTACGCACTGGATTGTGTATAACCGGCTCCCGCAAATTGTTCAAAGGCATATTGATGCCATTCGCGTTTGAGTTTCCAATCCGCTACGGGCAGCGTGTCTCCACCGAGGATGTCTTTAGAATAGACCGTGTTGAACGGCAACTCCAACTGATAAACAGTGACGCTATCTGGCTCAAGTTCAATCGTTTTGTTGACGGTTTCGCGCCAACTTTCCCACGTCTCGCCGATCATACCTGAGATGAGATCAATGTTGACTTGGTCGAATGCTAATGTCTTTATCCACGGCACAATGCGATAGACCTCTTTGGAGAGATGCGCTCTACCGTTTTCGGCGAGGATCTCGTCGTTCAGATTTTCGACACCAAGGCTCAAGCGGGTTACACCGATCTCTTTGATAGCATCTACTTTCTTCTCTGTCAAGGTGCCGGGTTCGCATTCAAACGCCACTTCTTCAGCAGTGGCCCACGGCATCACCCGTTTTACGCGGTCAACGAGAGCAGTGAGGTGTTTGACGCTGATATAGGAAGGCGTACCCCCACCGAAATAGACGAATCTCAGCGGTCTATCTGCAATAGCAGGTTGTTTGCTGTAGAGTTCGATCTCTTTCGCAAGCGCGTTCAGGTATGTGTCAATTTCCGAACTGTTTTTATCGGTATAGACTCGGAAATAGCAGAATTTGCACCGTTTACGACAGAAGGGAATGTGGAGGTAAAGCCCAAGCGTTGCATCGGGTCGCGGCTGTTCACCGAGCCTTCGCGCCACTTCTGGTACATCTGATTCGCTCCAAGTGGAATACGGCGGGTAGTTTGAGACGAAAACACTTCCGACGGTCGTCTGTTTTGAATCTATTCCTGCTGTTGCTGGTTCCGGTTTTGTTTCAGGCATAATCGATGCTCCTTTGCCTTAAATATACTTTGATGTCTTCCCAATTCCGCGTATCGGCTGAAAAATTTTCCCTTGATGAATCTATCTTTGAAAACTGATTATTCAAAACAGTAGAGAATCCCGTCTTCGCTTCCAATGTAAATCTTGCCATCGGCAACGCTTGGTGAAGCGACAATTGAAGAACCTGTTGCAAATTCCCACACCGAGGCTCCTGTGGATACATCTAAAGCGATGAACGTACCGCGGGTCGTCCCAAAAAATGCGCGTCTGCCGACAACGACAGCCGATGATTCAATCCGGGATTTGGCTGTATAGGTCCATAACGATTCTCCTGTCTCAGGCGAAAGCGCGTGCACCATTTTATCCCGTCCTCCGATGATGACCATATCTTCCGTAAGCGCAGCTGAAGCGAAAAACGGAAATCTCCGTTTCGGGTGGCGATACCGCCAAGCAATCTCCCCAGTATCTAAGTTGACTGCGAGTATTTCAGAACCGTATGTGCCGCAGTAGATACGATTTTGCGAAATCGCAGGGCTTGCCCCCACATACGCACCAAGGTCCACTTGTTGTACCTGTGTGCCGTCGTTAATGTTGAGAACGCGAAGGTAGCTATCGCATCCGGTGACAATAGCGAAATGCTGTACGTTGCCGGACGCGTCTGCTGGCTGTGTCCAGACCCCAGGTGTGCCGTGGACATAACCCTCGGTCTCAAATTTCCAGATGAGTGCTCCGTTTTCTCGGTTGAGGCAGTAGAGGAGGCCATCGTACGAGCCGAATAACACGCGATCTCCGGAAAAATTGGCTGATGATATGATTTCACCTTCTGTTTGAAATTGCCATTTTGTTTCTTGGGTGCTAATATCTATCGCGTGGAAGATACCTTCGCCATCCCCGAGGTAGATGACACCCTCATAGATGGATGGAGATGCTTTAATAGCACCGGTTGCTTGGTACGTCCATCTTTTTTCACCCGTTTGCGCGTCAATCGCATAAAGCGAGCCGTCCAACGCCCCAACGTACACAGTGCCATCAACGACTGTAGCGGTTGACTCGATCATGTCTCCTGCCTGAAAAGTCCAAAGCAGTTGCGGGTTTTCGGAAAGTTCAGTGTTGGTAACACCCGTAAGCTGCGGATTCCCGCGAAAAGTTGCCCAATCCGCGAAAGTTGCGTGTCCAATGAAGATTAGTAGAAATAGGGCATTTTTTAGCGTGAATTTCCATACGAAACGATTTATGCTAATAGACTGCTTCATAGAGTTTGGTAAAATCTTGTCCGTTCAGCGGACGTGGATTGAATTGTGCTGTCCACTGCCTTGATGCTTCTTTTGATAATATCGGTATGTCTGTTGTTTCTATAGTATGTTTGACACTGCATCCCCGTAGTGTGTTCGGCAGATTACCAATTTCTTTTAATTCAACAATCCTGTCTGCTAAATTTCCACCAGAATGTAGTTGACGGTAAGATTCTTCCGCAAGCGCGCTGTTGAACCGGATAACGTATGGCAACATCAGCGCGACAGCAACGCCGTGGGTGATACCGTATCTCGCAGTTAACGGATTGGCACATGCATGCGCAGCACCTAACATCGAATTTTCGATTGCGAGTCCAGCGAGGTAGGCACCGAATAACATATTGCTTCGCGCTGTAGGGTCCTTTGGTTCGAGGGCTGCTTCAAAGTTCGCGTTTAACAACCGCCACGCGTGTTGTGCGAACATCTGGGACATCGGATTCCGTCTGGTTGAGACGAAGCTTTCGATCGCGTGTGCGATTGCGTCTATACCCGTTATTGCTGCGACCGATCTCGGCAGCGTTTCAGTGAGCGTAGCGTCCAGAATCACTGTTCCGAACTTCGCTTTTCTGTCGCCACACGCCATTTTGACGTGCGTTTCTGCTTGTGCAATGAGGGCAAAAGATTGTGCTTCGCTGCCAGTGCCGATGGTTGTCGGGATACCAATAGAGGGAAGCATCGGTTGTGTTGCTTTATTTGTACCCCAGTAATCCTCCATTTTGCCGCCGTTTGTCAGCAGAAAGTTTGCCCCTTTGGCACAGTCCATTGAACTGCCGCCACCGAGTCCGATGATGAGGTCTATCGGGGCATCGGCTTTCGCGACCGCAACGGCATTTTCGACATCTTCCGTCGTGGGGTTAGGTGAAACGTCGGCGAAAACGTAAGCAGCGATCTTTTCATTTTGCAATGCTGATACTGCCCTCGCGAGAATACCTGCCTTTTCGATACCGCGGTCAGTTGCGATGAAAACGCGGTTACCTCCAAGATTTCGAGTTAATTCGCCTAATTTCTCAATACTATTTTCGCCAAAGATAACCCGTTGCGTGAGCTCAGAATCAAAAGCCTGCATGTTTGTGATTTACGATTTGACTGATTTTGTGAGTTTCCGTCCGACATTCTTCCACACTGTTTTTAAACATGATACCAGAAGTTGAGGGGCAAAGTCAAGTCAGAAACGATTTGGTCTCGTTGTGAAGAGTTTGACAACTCTCTGCAATCGTGGTAAAATAATTTGTGTTGTACTTTTCGTTCAAGATAGCTTGATCGGTACTAACATTTTATTTTTCCCGTATTATCAGTGGACGTTGGAGATGGAAGAGATGATGTTAACAAGAGAAAAAATTACAAACATTCTTTCCGAGAAATCCGAATACCTTGCCGAGGCGTATGGTGTTAAGAAGATTGGCTTGTTCGGTTCTTATGCGAATGGCACCTACACTGAAGCCAGCGATATTGACATCATCGTCAAGTTTGAAACGCCACTCGGTTTCAAGTTCATGGAGTTTGCTGACTATCTTGAGAGAATTATTGGAAAACCAGTAGATGTGTTTACTATAGATGGGCTTCAAGGGATTCGGATTCCACATATTGCCCAGTCCATCAAGGAAAGTATCGTCTATGTTCAATAGAACAGATAAAGACTTTATGGGAAATCCTGAAAGGTTTCTTGACTACAAACGAAGCAAATCAATACATAAACTCAATATTGAACGACTAATTTTGGAACGAGTTCTATGTCTACAGGCCTACCAACGACCTCTGTTAAGGCATTATCGATAATTTTCTTATCGGTATCAGAGAGAAAAAGGAGATAAGTTGGTGAACACGGGATTTCAACCACGCCTGCGTCGTTGACAGTCGGAATTTCATCTGTAAGTAAGCCGTATCTGAGCCTTATAGGGAGTTCTGATTTGAGATCATTCCAAAATGAAGGATCTGTTAGTCTGTCAATATCGGAATCGGTAAATACCAGAAACTCTGGAAATATATCGAGAAACTCTGGAAATACATCACGAGTGACCTCAATGATCGATAAAACCAAATCATGTTCATAGTTTTCGATTAAGTGATCTGCTAAATCTCCTACAAGCGTCATTATCGTATAATTCGCCTCGACCGACTGTGATAAAGCATCCCATTTTTTTACAGCGTGCACGAGTTCCCTCACCCTCGAAGCCAAAATGTAGTCAGGATTTCCCGAATCAACTGCTTCGCGGAGTGCTTCAACTTGTTTTAGGATATTTGCCAGTAGTGCTGCAGGTTTTTTAGCAGCGGCGATTTTATCTAACGCTTCTGCATCTTCGGCGAGCTGTTCGGCGACCTCCGGAATTTCTGCGAATACTTCCTTCAGTATACCGATAAGTTGCCGAGAGAACTCAAGTTTATTGTGTTCGTTGTAAAGATAGATAGCTAGTTGTTGTGCCATTTTTCCGATACGCAGGCTTTCCTCATGGTGTTTCCCTTTTCGTTTCCTGCTGATTTGGATGGGTTGTGCAATGGCATCCCACTTTTCAACAGCTTGAATAAATTCGTTTACGATAGTTGTGAAACTTTCATCGGAAAATTCCGCATCAGCGGCGTTCCGAATCATTGTGTTTTTTGTTTCAATATTTTTTTCTTGCGCGTTGAGAAATGCTTGAATCCCTTTTTCATAAATGTCAACTAAATCCTCAATCAAAATTGGCCAAGGATCTTCTGCCGCCTCAACTGCCGTGAGAACTGCTTTTGCGCGATCTTCAACAAACAGATTTTCCAAAGCAGAACGAATAACTTGCTGATAATAGCGTCGCCGATTCTCAATTTCTGTTGTTATCACCGAGAGATCCTTTATGTCAGAGAGTCCGGATATCTGACGTTCTTGGTTGAGGATCATCAAAACCTCCTCGGCTTTTACCTTCTCAAACACGCGAGCGATTTCAAGTATCCATTCCGTAACATCGTCTAATGTATAAGCCGGTAAACGAGCGATACGAGCTGCAAGTAAGTTCGTGTGGGTGAGCGGATGTAGGGTGCCAATATCGAGCAAATTTCTGATGTCGTCCAAGTTATCCGTTTCAGAAGAATTTGTGGGTGATGATTTCAATATTCCCAAAACACTGTCAGCAACATTGGACGAGTCTGTATACGGCAATGCAGCCAAAACAGCTGCCAATGACTGCGTTTTAACAGTGGGCATCGATTTATTTTCATTGTGTTGATTTCCTGCGGATGACTCCAGCAGTATCAAGAATTGAGAAATACATTCGGGTGTAACCCCCGGCAGCCATGCGATTTCAGCAGCGATGCGTTTTTTTGGGGTCATCAGAGTGC
>JAJECD010000229.1 GCA_022822215.1 Candidatus Poribacteria bacterium
AACGCTGTGTATGTCTGCCAACTTGATACGTTAATTATACCACAATTTCACCTAAAAATCAAATTTATTTCGGATATAACGTCCCTCGCGGGCTTATATCCCAAAGCTAAAGCATTGGGCTTTACGCCCGAAGGCTCGTAAGCTGACAGCCGACCGCTGATCGCTGACCGCCATTAAACAAAAAACCCGCATCCAACTAAGGATACGGGTTCTCTGTTTGTCAATAAACTTAGTTCCGTTTCAGGTCTGCCCACTGGGTTGCGAGTTTGCCTTGCGGTTCGACGGGTGTGAGGACATCTAAGAAGAGGTTATCCACCGTCGGTGCGATGAGCAGGTCGGTATCAGTGGGTTCAAACCGGAGGTTGACGTAATCCGAGCCGCCGGATTCACCACATTTGAAGTGCAAGAAGTTTTCGCCCTTCACGAGTTGAATTTCCGTTGGCGTTGTGACTGTCTGAACACCACCAGTCCACGCCGAATTGTCGTAGACCGCTTCGCCATTGAGCCAGATTTGTGCGTGGTCATCATGTGCCGGGTGCATCGTGGTCGTCCGGGCATCGGGTGAGATAAGGACGATAATCCCGTGCCATGTCAGGTCATTTGAATCGGGGATACCGTGGCTTGTTGACATATTATTGCCATCTTCAACATCGATATCGACGATCGACCAAGCGAGTGATCCGCCGTTATCCGGGAGGTGAACGATAGCGTTCGCTGTTTTTCCAGCACCGTCGCGTGTAGAAACGGAAGCGTTTGAGATAAGACCACCGCTGCCTTCAGCAAGATAGTCAATACCCGCAGAAGTTCCGAACCCTCCGGTATCTACGACCAGATCCAGGCCCCACCATTTTGCAATCCAGTTATCACCCGCTGGTTGCCAATTCTGTGCGAGTGCCATCGGTGCAATCATGACAACACAGACAAGTGCGATAAAGATTGTGAATTTTTTCATAGCTATGAGATCTCCTTCTTCAATATTCACAAGGTTCAGAGTTTTGAGCAAGAAGCGCGCTTCCCAAAATCTCAGCACCTCATCAGATTTTACATTTGGTGATCGCAGTACTGCATGCAAATCACGATTTTTTAATGCCGACGTTCCACCGGTAAATCAATGTCGGTTTTTGTCAGCGGTGTGATTCTCTTTCGATCTTCCGCAGAGTAGTATACGTCACTCTGAGAAAATAGTAGAATCAGAATAATAAATTATAGCACTTTTCGCGTATGAATTGCAAGAAAAAAGTGCATCCGGTGAAAATTTTTCAAAAGTGTAGCATTAAGCAGAAAACGTGTCAACTTTAATTTGCCCTACTCCGTTACCTATGGTATAATAATCAGAATCCTGAAAAGCACCGATGCCCTCTCTCCACATTATTATGAAAACGGATTTTGATTTTTTAGGTTACGCTTTATGAAAACGAGACGATTGTTAACCTTTGCCATATCTATCCTGTGGGCGTTGAACACAAGCGTTTGTCCACTTGCCGCAAAAGCACCGACAACCCCCAAAATTTTGTTCGCCTCCGCGCGCGATGGCAATCGCGATGTCTACATCATGAACCCTGACGGTTCCGAACAAATCAACCTCACAAAACATCCTGCCGACGATCAACGCGCCGTTTGGTCTCCTACGGGTGAGCAGATTCTTTTTACCTCCAATCGAGAATATAAGACGTGGGGTAACTGGGATTTGTACTTGATGGACCCAGATGGATCCAACGTCCGACGCGTTTTCAAAGAAAAAAGATCCAGAAGCGAGCCGACGTGGTCCCCCGACGGTAAACAGATTAGTTACACACACACAAATTGGGATGCTGGGACATCTCATATCTACATCGCGACTTTAGGAGCACAAGAAGAGGAACGCCTCGTCGAGGGGTTCTCTCCGGCATGGTCCCCCGATGGGACAGAAATCGCTTATACCACTTACATCGCAAACAGCCGTCGAATTACACTGAGCCATACCCGCACAGGGCAGCAAAAACGCCTTCTACCCAGAAAAGCGATCGCATGGCAAAACTCGCCATCTTGGTCGGCTTTGGGAGACAAACTCGCCTTTTCTTGGAATAACAATCCGTTACCGCCCATTGACGCGGATAGGGCTGTATGGAACAAATGGCAAACCACAGAGACGATCTACATTGTGAATCGGGACGGCACCGCCCTCCAGCAGCTTATTGAGGAAGAGGGTCCCTATGCCCAATCTCCGGCATTATCTCCAAATGGTGGAGAGGTCCTTTACACACAAGAAATTAATGATCGGTTCCAAATCTTCAAGCTTGACATCAATAGTGGTGTTCGGACGCAATTGACACATGCAGTTGGCTTATCCCTTTTTCAAGCCAATGCTGGTGGAGACTGGTTCGATCCCGACTATGCATTGCCGGTCACACCGCAACCCAAATTGCTCACCACGACGTGGGGAACAGTGAAAAAGAAATAGACTGCCCAATAAATAATGCTGATCGGATTGAGGGATAAACAGACTTATATCGCAATGGAGAAACATCATGAACCGTTCCCGTAAACGCCAGCGCGCAATGCGGGCATTACTTTTTGCCGGTATTGTCCACCTGAGCTTTGCTATTATCTTTATGTTTTCCTTCTACGCGGACCGGCAAATCGGTAATGAAGA
>JAJECD010000231.1 GCA_022822215.1 Candidatus Poribacteria bacterium
TGCGCGTCTTGTGCGAAAGCTGGCATTGATACGGACAACATCAGCAGTACGGCGCAAATACAATAGCCTTTTATTCTCATTGTTCAGAGCTCCCTTTTGAATTTAGCAGGGTTAGATGTTCACCAAAAATGGAAAACATATTATTTTCCCGACACATCAGATTATTTTCCCGACACATGTAGATAAAGTGAAAATATTATACCATATATTAAAGGCGAAAGTCAAATTTAGTGTTATTGGTTATTGGTTGTCATCTCTATTTGCAAATTATCGCTGTACGTGTTAATATTATTTAAGTTATCAAAGAAAGGAAAACACCAGCACAAAGGAATAAAAATGAAATCGTTGGCACTTTTGCTATTTATCACAAGTATTGGGTTTGTCGGTGAGGTTTTTGGTCAGGCACAAGCAGACGCTACGGCAAAACGGATGACGGCAACCGTAACAGGAAAAGTCGTCTGGAGAGGGCAAGATTTGTCGCACACAAGCGTGTCTGTCTATCGCGATGAAGCACTCCAACAGGTCTATATCAGCGGGATCCCGCAACTCGGCGATGGGCAATTCACACTCCGTGTGGAACCCGGACGCTATTATCTTGTGGCTTATGTAGATGTTGACAAATCTGGGAGTTTCGATACCGGAGACGGCTTGGGTATGTTCGGCATTACCGACTGGAGCAATGAGAATCAAAACAAACAGGTGATTGAAGTCCAAGACGGAGAAAAGCTTCGGGGTTTAGAGATCCCGATAACCGCACGAGCCACTTACATTGATGGCAGCCCGACAGTTGTTCCACTATCCGAATACGAACCGAGCCAACTCCAGCAATTTCAGACGGAGTTGCGCAAAGCGACATCGGGGTGTAGTGGCACAATCACTGCCCTGCGTCGGACAGCAGAAAACCCGAATCCGCTTCAAACGGGTTCAAAAGCGTTAATCCTTGCGTATACAGATTTATCTTGGAAATATCGTGCCGGTATTACCAGAGTAACAGACACTGGCAACTGGGCACTCAACCTTCCGCCCGGTAAGTATTACCTGATGGCGATTGTCGATAACAATAATACAAATAAATTGGATACGGGGGACGACTTTGGCTTCTACGGCGTTGCGGATATGCGGAAACGTGGGAATTTCCCACAACCTGTTTTGGTCTCTGCGAACAAATTCACTGAAAATATAGAAGTCGCAATCACCGCTACCTACCAGACTCGAAAAAAAACGCAAAAGGCAGCGACCAGCACGCTCATGGGTATCTTGTCTCCGGTTCCCGAAGATGTAACCGGGCGGATTGAAGTGTATTCGGATCCCGCTTTAGTGGCACCGGTTGCCAGTGCGGAAACGGCGCCTGGCGGCGCGTTCCGTTTAGCACTCCCGCCGGATGAATACTATGTTATCGCCAATCTGGATGCGGATAAAGACGGGAGATATAGTAAAGGTGATGGTTTAGGGGGCTATGGTACAATAGACATCACGATGCAGCCCCCAACTGCACTCACCTTGGCAGAAGGCGAGACCCAAGAAATTGAAGTCGTGATCAGTGCACGCTACGATGACGATGGACGGCTTCATGCCACGCCACCCGGTATTGAAACACACATTGAACAAGGCGGCATCGCCGGACGCATCGTATGGGACGGACACACTGTCCAGCAGGGAATACTGACGCTCTCTTACGCGCCTGACTTCAGGACACCGATTGCGATGCCGATTACTGTTTCAGAGGATGGCAGCTACCGAGTCAGTGTGCTACCGGGCAGCTATTACGTCATGGTAGTAGTAGACGCAAATAACGACCAGAAAACGGGTATCGCCGATGGTGTCGGAATATACGGCACCCGCCATCCCGTCCGCGGAGAACCGACAGCGGTTCATGTATTCCCTGGAGAAACAACAGCACATATTGACATTGCAGTTCTCGCAATTTACATCGATGCAGACGGAAATATGGCGGAAATTGAGGACGGTGGACGCTGGGAAATCAGGAAACTTTATGGAGAACCCGAAGACATTTTTCGTGTTACTCGCAATGGGCGTTTAAACGAGGAGTGGAACTACTGGACAAAAGGGCTCAGTTTTGTTTGGAAAGCGAACGGTGCAGGTTGGGAATTAGGTAACACGGAATCGTTCACGCTCAAAGAGGGCATTGATCCGAAACTGATAGAGCCGAAACTGATAGAGAAAAACATCGGAAATGAAAATGGGGAAGGGTCTGAAGCGTCTACAATGGGAGCGGCAGGACAGTTATCTGCCTTTATCTACTTCGCTTACGACGGTATGATTTGGGGGATCTCGCCTGATAGCAATAGTACACCGTTAGGGATTGGACACAATCCGACTGTTGCAAATGATGGGACACTCATTTATCAGGATAGGGATGGAAACGTTATTATTCGGAACCGTGAAATGCCGGATGGGGGGCTGCTGCTTGATAGACGGAAAATGGCAAACGATGTCGCGATTTCACCGGATGCAGAATACCTTGCCTATACACGTCCGGAGTTCGGAGATCGAACTCGCCTGATTATACAGCATATTTCGAGTGGTTCTGAGCTCACTGTGCCGTCAACAGCACTGCGAAGTTTCACACCTGCTTGGAATAGCGACGGCACGATGCTGGCTTATGTTACCGCAGGGAGTATTGAGAATCCGGACGCAGCGATTGGTGTTGATGGGCAACAGAGCCGAAATATCTACGCCTTCGACCAAATCGCACAGAGTGTTGAGCCAATTGTAATATCACCAGACACAGACGATATAGAACCGACTTGGTCGCCTGCGAATCCGAATCAATTGGCATTCACACGAAAGGTAGGCGATTACCAACAGATTTGGCTTGTTACTTATTCAAGTGAAGGTGTGCCTACAGAAAAGCAGTTAACCCGAAGGGGGGGCTCGCATCCAGCCTGGGTGCCACCCGAAGGGCGGTGGCTTATCTACGAAAACAACGGACAACTTTGGAAGATTGATACGACGAACCCCGAAACGACCGAGACAGCACTGATACACAATGGACACGTCGTGTTTGGACGTGAACCGGCGGCTGTCGCAGGTAATCCACAAACCAATAGGACACACAAAAACTGATGAATACACGACACACCAAACGCCTCCATATCCTGAGCAGGTGGCACTGTACCTTATTCCTTGTCCTCTTATTGTTCCTTATCGGTCCAAACATCGCCGCCGCACAATGGCTTTTGATACCGATGGACATTGGTGCGCAGACCAACCATCTGAAGGCTTACGGCTTGACATACTGGGCATTAGAGGTCCCGCGTGAGTATCGCTGTTATTGGTGGCTGAATTACCGTGGTGGCGCGTTTGTGCTGCCGGATTCTTCAGATGTCCGCATACGCGCTGCGCTCATGGGGGTCAGCTTTGAAGCGATGGACGACGCTACGTATAGCAGCATCAAAGCATCTGTCCTGCAAGGCAGCAATATGGACGAGATTCTCTTGGAAAAGGCTCCGAAGATTGCGGTATACGCGCCTTCAGAGGCATCGCCTTATCGAGATCCGTGGGACGATGCTGTTAAAATTGCGCTGGACTACGCCCAGATTCCCTACGATGTCATCTGGGATAAAGAGGTACAAAGCGGCGTTTTAGAGACAGATGATTACGATTGGCTACATCTGCACCACGAGGATTTTACGGGGCAGCACGGCAAGTTCCACGCCTCGTTTTCGACGCAGGTCTGGTATCAACAACGGATGTTAATGTTTGAGCAAGCTGCTACGGAGGCGGGGTTTCGACGCGTCGCGCAGCACAAAGGTGAGACGGCACAGATGATCGCAGACTACATCGTTAACGGTGGCTTCATCTTTGCGATGTGTTCTGCGCCTGAAACCTTGGACATCGCATTGGCAACTCTTGGCGGTGCTATTGACATTGTTGCACCTGAATTAGATGGGACGCCTATCGAAACAGATGGGGAAACACGGCTCGATTTTCAGCGCACTTTGGCGTTTGAGAACTTCAAACTCTACACGAATCCGTACCGATACGAATTCTCGGATATAGATAACCCGAATCCTGATAGGGATGCACAGAGCGGCGTTGAGGACTTCAAGCTTTTCGAGTTCGCCGCAAAACACGATCCGATTCCGACGATGCTCACACAAAATCATGTAAGCGTTGTGCCGGGGTACCTCGGGCAGACGACATCGTTTAACATGGATAAAATTCGCGGCTCTGTCACGATTCTCGGAGAGGTGGAAGGCACGAACTACGCAAAATATATCCACGGTAAATTAGGGAAAGGCACTTGGACGTTCCTCGGTGGACACGACCCAGAGGACTATCGCCACCTTGTCGGTGAAGGCAAAATCCCGACGAATCTGGATTTACACAAACATTCGCCGGGGTATCGGCTCATCCTGAACAATATCCTGTTTCCGGCGGCACGTAAGAAACCACAGAAGACGTAGATGGTTGTCGGTTATCGGTTGTTAGTTGTCGGTTAAAGAGAGTCGTAATAATAAGGAGTTGATGATGAAATTTATCCGTTTTTTTCTTGTGTGTGGATTGGGTTTGGTAGTTGGTTTATCTGTAATATCTACTGCGGCGGGGGCACCTCGAACGGCTAAAATTGTGTTTGCATCAGACCGAGATGGCAATTCTGAAATTTACGTGATGAATCCCAATGGCAGTGGACAGGTGAATCTAACCCGGCATCGCGATCACGATTACTCGCCGGTCTGGTCACCGACAGGCAGACAGATTCTGTTTGCCTCCGAGCGGGGCGGGAATACCTCAGACCTCTATGTGATGGATGCCAATGGTAGTGATGTTAGGCCTGTTTTTCGCAAAAGAGTGAGGCGGAGTCATCCGACTTGGTCCCCCGATGGTGAAGAGATCGCTTACTATCGGGTCGATGGGGGTGAGGTCGCTATCTATACAGCCTCAATTAAAGGAGGTGCTGAAAAACGGATAGCCATCGGTATGCATCCTGCATGGTCCCCCGATGGTTCTGAAATCGCCTTTATGTCTGCTGAGACCCTCCTGCCTATCAACGACGGATTTGGGGGAGTACAGATAGCCAAACCCAGAATTGAAATGATTAACGTGCGAACCGATGCGAAAAAGCGAATCTCGCCAGAAGGGTTCGTGTTGCTGTTTAACCCGACCTGGACACCCGATGGCACGAGACTCGTCTTTTCCGGTATAGACGTGAATGATCCGGATCAGGCCTTTGGAGGGCATGACACGAGCCTCTATATTGTGAGTCGCAAACGGAACGGAGAACCGCGTAAGATTAAAGTGGCGGGGGATGTCTCAAGTCCGGCTCTGGCACCGCAGGGCGATATACTCATTTACGGAAAGGAAACCAATAGAGGTGACCAACTCTTCAAGGTCAATTTAGCTGGCGGTAGATCAGAGCAACTCACGGACAAAGGTAGGAATTATAGTGCGGATTGGTTCGATCCAGTGTTCGCGCTGCCGGTTTCACCTCAACCGTACCTATTGACGACGGTCTGGGGACGCGTGAAAGTCCGAGATTAGAGGTATCTTCGATGAAAGCAGTCCTCGCAACGTGCAATCTAAATCAGTGGAGTCTCGATTTTGAAGGGAATACGGCGCGTATTATTGAATCTATTGAGATCGCCAAAGCGCGGGGGGCGCGGTATCGGCTGGGACCGGAATTGGAGATTACGGGGTATTCTTGTGAAGACCATTTCTTGGAATTAGACACGCTGCAACACAGTTGGGAATCGCTGGCGCATATCCTCAAAGGGAAACACACAGACGGTATTCTCTGCGACATCGGTATGCCGGTCATGCACAAAAATGTCAGGTATAACTGTCGGGTCTTTGTGTTAGATGGTAAAGTGTTGTTGATTCGTCCGAAGATGGTCTTAGCGAGCGATGGTAACTATCGGGAGCATCGGTGGTTTGCGGCATGGGAACACGGGTGGACGACTGAACCCTACACACTGCCTCGCGGGATTCGTGAACTCACAGGACAACAGAAAGTACCTATCGGTATCGCAGCGATTGCTGCGGGTGATACGCTCTTGGCATCTGAGACATGTGAGGAATTGTTTGTACCGATGAGTCCGCATATCCACTTTGGTAATGCGGGTGTGGAGATCATCGCGAACGGTTCGGGTTCTCACCACGAATTGCGGAAATTGGATACGCGCATCGCGCTGATCCGAAATGCGAGTGAAAAGAACGGTGGTGTCTATCTTTATGCGAACCAACAGGGATGCGACGGGGGTAGACTCTATTTTGATGGGTGCGCACTTATCGCCCAAAACGGTGAGATATTGGCACAAGGCTCTCAATTCTCACTCAAAGATGTAGAGGTTATCACGGCGACGGTGAACCTTGATGATGTCCGCGCGTATCGAGGTACGAAGGCGAGTCGTGCTGTTCAAGCGAGTAAAATGACAGCGCTTCCACAGATTGATGTCGATTTTGAGTTCGATCCTGTTGGTTCAGAAATTGCGCCGCGTGTGAGTCCGAAAATCGTTCCACATTATCACAAACCGGAAGAAGAGATCGCTCTCGGTCCAGCGTGTTGGCTGTGGGACTATCTACGTAGATCGGGTGCGGCAGGATACTTTATTCCGCTTTCTGGCGGTGCGGACAGTGGGGCGGTTGCGACGCTTGTGGGTTCGATGTGCCAACTTGTCGCCGCAGCGATTCGTGAAAATGATGAAACGGTCATCAGGGACGTTGAACGATGGTTGGAAAAGGGTGAAACATCAGCGGTTTTTACGGATCCGCGTGTGCTCGCGAATCGCCTATTGTATACGTGTTACATTGGAACCGAGAACAGTTCCCGTGAGACGCAGAAACGTGCGAAGCAGCTCGCTGAACAGATAGGGGCATCCCACCTGAACATTAACATGGATGGACTTGTTAATGCCCTACGATCGCTCTTCACGCGTATCACGCAGAAGACCCCGCGATTCAAGGTCGAAGGTGGATCATACACAGAAAACCAGGCACTGCAAAACATACAGGCGAGATTGCGGATGGTGATTAGTTATCTCTTTGCGCAGATGATGCCGTGGACGCGAAACCGTCAAGGGACACTTCTCGTTTTAGGCACGGGTAACGTCGATGAGGCATTGCGCGGTTATCTGACAAAATATGATTGCAGCAGCGGCGACATCAATCCTATCGGTGGGATTAGTAAACACGATCTGCGGCGGTTTCTGAATTGGGCGAAAGATGCACTCGGCTATTCTGTGCTTGCTGAAATTGTAGCGGCACCACCGACAGCGGAACTCGAACCGATCACTGAAACCTACACGCAAACGGACGAGGACGACATGGGAATGACTTATGCGGAATTGAGTCGTTTCGGGCAGCTCCGAAAAATGGAGCAGTGCGGTCCTGTTAGTATGTTTGAAAAATTAGTAGAGGAATGGGATCATCTGCCACCCCGTGAGGTCGCTGAAAAGGTGAAACGGTTCTTCAGGTACTATTCCATCAATCGGCACAAGATGACGACGTTGACCCCTTCCTATCACGCCGAATCTTATTCGCCGGACGATAACCGCTTTGATCTCCGGCAGTTCCTGTATAACACACGTTGGAGCTGGCAGTTTCGCCACATTGATGCCTATGTCAAGAAACTGGAGGCAGTGGATGGCAGTCGGTAGTTATTGGTTGTCGGTTGTAATCAACGGTATGAATGCCGTATGGCATTCACCGGGTTGTCGGTTCAAAGGTCGCTTGGATAGGTCAAACACCCCTTTAGCCGAAAATCAACGCCCCTTATTCTATGTCTACCTCGCGTTCTTGCTCACTATCAACACCGCTTATGGTGCCCCGGATGTCCCACTGAATTTTGACGGATGGATTACCGAAGCACTTGCGAAATTAGAAACTAACGGCGTAACTGGTGGATTTCACCGACAAACGGTGCCGCTCTCACGGGCAGAAATAGTAGAGGTTATAGCACAGGCGGAATCAAGGAGGCAAGCAGGTGAGGTTGTCGTATCGGCAATTGATAGGAAACTTCTTGAAAAATTGAAGCGGGAATTTCGATCGGAAATTGCTGGGGGACGCGGGTTGGCGATAAATGCGCTTCCACAATTGCGAGCAACAGAGGGAAAGATAGCGCCCGCTATTGAAAGTGCGTTCCAATATACAATCGGAAACCAAGTTGACAGACGGGCTGCGCCGCGCGTAACGCTTTACTCTGAATTTGAGGCACAGAACTTTGAAAACCGTCCGCTTGATGGAAAGACTGCGGAACAACGTTTCGAGCCGTGGCACCGCGCCCGTGGATACGTCATAGATTTCAAAAGAAGTTACCTACAAATAAACAGTACACACCTCGATCTACTCGTCGGTAGAGATTGGCTTTTCTGGGGCGCGAGTCCTTTCAAAACGGTCGGTATCTCGGATAACTCGCCGCCCTTTGACCAGATTCGACTCACGGGTAGACTCGGAAAAAAGTTTAAAGCAACAGCCTTTACCACGCAACTGAATTCAACGTGGTACGATGACGGTGAAAAACGGTATCTGGCGAAACGCTACATGAGCGGACACCGACTTGACTATCAACTAAACGACCGCGTAGAAATCGGTGTCGCCGAGTGG
>JAJECD010000335.1 GCA_022822215.1 Candidatus Poribacteria bacterium
GGTGCGAAAAACACGCGTGGCGAGAGTTCAAGGTTCCGAATCTCCAACCGTTCACTCCGTTTCAAATCTTCAGGCGCAGCAGCCATCAAGGCATAAATCCCAAAGTGATTGATGGAAGTTGTCACGCCACCTTGAGCCTTGTCCCCGCGTCCTTGCAACGGCACCCACTTTTTTTCAAATGTCTCCCAAAAATAGAGTTGTGGTTTCGCGTTCGTAAACGCGGCATCCCCTAACAGAAACGCCAATTGTGCAGGTCGTTTCAAGACAAGTCCTTCAGGTGAGATCCGAACGACGCGGACGAAGTGCTGCAGCGTTGGCGGTAACCCGGGGGGTGCCACAATCTCTATCCCTACTTTTCGTTCAATAGTGAACGCGCTTTCAGGCAGTTCGAGCGTTACACCGGCTGGACTTTGGAGTTCCCCACCGCTATCCCCTATCGTTTTTGTTTTAGAGACAACACTTAACGCAACACGCTGCTCCACATCTGCTATCCGACAGATAAGATGCCCTTCTCCAACAAAAACCGCCGTTAGCATCGGGGGCATACTTGTCGTAATTCTACCTAAATTTCCCGATAGAAACCACTGTGCCGGAAGTATTTTTTTATCAGAGGAGACTGCTTGAAGTCTATACTGTTTGCCAGAGACCAAGGTATAGGGTTGCACCACTTCTGTTGCTCCGTCGAATACCTGAATTTCAAACGGGCTTTCAGCCGCCTTCGCATCGAAAGCAAACAACACGATGAGCACGATAAATATGAAATATATTCTTATTCGGTGGAAAAGTGCTTGCATGCGCTTATGTTACTACACATTTCCTTGAATCGCAAGTCATCTCGTGCTAAACTGATAAATCATGAGAAAGCGACGCTCAAAAGACAGGCAAACCGATGGCACTGCCCTCATCAAAAGAGATCCTTTGCTGAAACCATACCGTGCCCAACTCCGTGAACGGTTCGCACACTATCAACGTCTCAGAACAAAGATCGAAGAAACTGGTGGCGTATTAGGCGAAATCAGCCAAGGACACCACTATTTCGGCTTCAATCGCGGAGAAAACGATGGCGAAAACGGGGTCTGGTACCGTGAATGGGCACCGAATGCCCACGCCCTCTCACTCATTGGCGATTTTAACGACTGGGATCGCGTTGCAAACCCGATGTCCATAGATGAATGGGGCGTCTGGCATCTCTTCCTACCCGACAAACACTACGCTGACCGACTTGTACACGGCAGCAGCATCAAGGCACATGTGGTATCAGCACTCAGTGGACTCGACCGAATTCCCGCTTATGTTCAGCGTGTCACTCAGGAAAGCGACGCTGATTTCAGAGGACAGTACTGGGCACCGCCACATCCGTACCAGTGGAAACACCACGCGCCTTATTTCGATGTCCAAACTGAAGGACTCCGGATTTACGAAGCACACGTCGGGATGGCACAGGAAGCGGAGAAAGTCGGAACGTTCGCTGAGTTCACAGAAAATATCCTGCCCCGCATTGCCGACTTAGGCTACAACGCTGTTCAACTCATGGCGGTGATGGAGCATCCCTATTATGCAAGTTTCGGGTATCACGTCAGCAACTTCTTCGCCGTCTCAAGCCGTTTCGGAACCCCGGAGGAACTCAAAGCACTTGTCGATACAGCACACAGCATGGGATTGCTGGTTATCATGGATTTGGTGCATAGCCACGCAATTAAAAATCTTAACGAAGGGTTGAGTTATTTTGATGGCACAGCAGGTCACTATTTCCACGCCGGTCCGAAAGGCGAACACATCGCATGGGATTCACGATGTTTTGATTACAGTAAATACGAAGTGCAGCGCTTTCTTCTGAGCAACATCCGCTATTGGTTGGAGACTTTTCGGTTTGATGGATTCCGGTTTGATGGCATCACAAGTATGCTCTATAGCGACCACGGACTTGGACGGGAGTTTACAGGTTATGCGGATTACTTCGACACCCGAGTTGAACCTGATGCCATTACCTATCTGATGTTGGCAAATGAGGTCGTCCACGCTGTCAACCCTGCCGCAATCTCGATCGCTGAGGACATGAGCGGAATGCCCGGCATTGCACGTCCCATCGCAGAAGGCGGACTCGGTTTTGCCTACCGCCTCGCGATGGGAATCCCAGATTATTGGATTCAGTTGTTAAAGGAAAAAGAGGATGAAGACTGGCATATCGGCGAGATTTACGGCATGCTGCGTAATCGCCGTACCGGTGAAAAACATATCGCTTACGTCGAAAGCCACGATCAGGGCATTGTTGGCGATAAGACGCTCGCTATGCAACTCATGGACACCGAACTTTACACAAACATGGGTATTTTCACGACAAGCCTCGTGATTGCGAGGGGTATTGCCCTCCACAAGCTCATCCGTCTCCTGACGTTCAGTTTGGGGGGTGAAGGGTATCTCAACTTTATGGGCAACGAGTTCGGACATCCTGAATGGATCGACTTCCCGCGCGAAGGTAATAATAATTCTTATTGGTATGCGCGCAGGCAGTGGAGCCTCGTTGACGATGACACACTCCGTTACAAACATCTCAACGCTTTTGACCACGCCATGCAGTCCCTTGATATAGCACACCATCTACTTACCGATGAAAATATCAACCTCTTACTAATTCACGAGGAAGCAAAACAGATTGTCTACGAGCGCGGAGGACTTGTCTTCGCCTTCAACTTTCATCCAACAGCATCCGTCACCGATTGGCGCGTGCCAGTGCCGCAACGATCAGACTACCGCCTCATCCTCAATACCGATGATACTGCTTACGGCGGCCACGGTGCCGTAGAGGGTGCCCATTACCCGTGGCAAGATGTGGCCATGGAGGGACATACACAGTCGATTCAACTTTATGTCCCCGCTCGGAGTGCGCAGGTGTTAATATCTGGTCATAAATAGTATCTGTTTTGACAATTAGATATTTATGTGATATAATAACCATAAGTTACAAGCAATGCAAAAACGCATCTACATTGAAACGACAATTCCCAGTTCTTACTATACGTTGCGAACCGATGATTTGTCACTCGCCAGACAGAAATTGACTCGTCAATGGTGGGATGAATATGCGAATCTTTTTATTTTAACTTCAAGTACCGCTGTAATTTATGAACTCGAAGAAGGCAGCAGGCAAGTAACATTAGATCGGCTCGCTTTACTTGATGGTATTGAGATATTTGATCCTACAGTTGAGATCGGGCATATCGCACAAGTTTATATGGAAAAATTGATAATGCCGCAGGACCCACGAGGAGACGCACTTCATTTAGCAATTGCCTCGTTTCATCAAGTAGACGCGATTCTCACATGGAATTGTATGCACCTTGCTAATCCTAACAAATTTAATTTTATCGCGCGGATCAACAGAGAATTGGGTTTAACAACTCCAGAATTATAGTAAAATCCGAAAATAAGTTTACACTTGTAGCATAGGCTGTTAGCCTATGCCTCCGTAGGGGCTGGGTCCCCCAGCCCTATGCCCACCGAATG
This sequence comes from Candidatus Poribacteria bacterium, assembly GCA_022822215.1. Taxonomy (GTDB): domain Bacteria; phylum Poribacteria; class WGA-4E; order WGA-4E; family WGA-3G; genus WGA-3G. The sequence goes on from JAJECD010000335.1 coordinate 3,505, forward strand.
TGCAATTAATTATGGGATCCACTATAAAAACACCGCTTGATTATTTAGGAGGGATTACATAAAATGGTAAAGCACGAGGATCTACTAAACCCAGAAATGAATGAAGTCGTTAAGGAAGTTCGCGAAATGCGGATGAAAATTTCAGAAAAATGTGGGCATGATCTTAATCGGTTGATCGCATACTACCAAAAAGTAGGCAAGGAAATGCGGAAGTCTGGTAAGTATAAGTTCGTCGACCCGGAACATCCAGATGAGAAGTCCACGTCCAAAAAAACGACTCATGGTGAAGCTGCAGATTAAGGTATAGCAGCAAACAATGCTCACTTTTTGATAATCCCTTTGCCCGAATACGTTCCGTATGGACGGTGTTTTCCGCATTGGAAAAATAGGGACAGCCAACCGTGACCTCTACCGCTATAGTATGTCTATGTTGGATTGCTGGAGCCAGACACTCCAGCATTTTTTATTTTTGTCTACCAACAATATTTTGACATTTCCAAGGTTTCGTAAAATCCGCATACACTTGTCATCACGTCGTGTTATTCTCCAGCGAATATTCACGATTCCCACCCGGACCGCCACCAATCGCCCACGTGCCACGGAACAACGATTGTCGTTTCGGCGGCATCGTCTCAATAATCTCATGGCTCAGGTTCAGCCGATGCCACTGTGCCCAGATAGAGTTGTAGCAATTAAAGACAGCACACCGTGGATTTGATGGATTCGTCCAAGCATTCGCCGCATGGACGAGGCTTTCAGTAAAAATAACAACAGAACCCGGTGCGCAGCTATAGTCCTCCATCATGTCTCGCATGTTCTGTTCCCAAGGCGATTCACTGATATTCGGACGATACCGGTCAGGACCGCCGTAGTTGAAATGCGCCTTATGTGATCCGCTGAGAAAAGAGGTACCGCCTTGTCCTGCCTTTACCTCCTCAAGTTCCCAGACAACACGCGTCAGCCCAGCAAATATCTTGCCTCCAGCAACTTGATACCGCATCGCATTTGCCTGCTGCGGCGGACGCACAACGTGCGGTAAACCGTTGTCCCCACGTTGAGATACATCCCAACCCGGTTTCCGGACAGTGGTAAAAGACCCTTCACACCGAAATCCATAGCAATCATCGAAAATAAATCGTTCATCCGCGAGAATTTCGTTTAGGATACCTACAATTCCGGGATGATCCAGTAAGTTCTGGAGTGACCCCTGATAACTCTGTCTTGCACCCGCATAGACTTCCGCCTTCATCTCTTCTATTTCCGGTTCTGACAAGACAGATGGAATCAGAATCCAACCCCGAAGATCAAAGAAGAACTTCTGCTCTGGGGTCATCAACTTCACTTCTGAAGTCAACGGCATTGGTTCATTAGAATTACGTACTTCTTGCATAATAGTAAAATCCTCATATAGTCGAACTAACCAATACATTACAATGCCTGTTTCAATCCAGGCAAGAAATAATTCTCAACGACGACCTCCCAACTCATATGGGAGGCGATGTCATAGCCTTCTCGGAGCATATCCTCCACATCACGTGGTTTGCGCGGTAGACGTCCAAGGAGTTTCGCAGCAATATCTCTGCTATTCTCCAACTCAATCGCATTCCGTTCCGCCAAACCGATGTGAATCACATCTTCCAACGTTTTCGGGGGTATCTGAAGCTCCGTATAATCGGCGATAACGACATTCGGCACCTCCTTCCCATCAGTAGCGCGGTGAATAAAACCGCAACACCCACAGACGTTACTCACAACACAAATCGCACCGAAACTCAACGGCTCCACCTGTGCGATCCCGAACGGTTCATAAATCGACTGTCCAAATTCCGCATCGCTCCCCTTACGAATGTCCATGAACTCCATCTCTACAGGCATCCGCTTCCCACAAGCCTCCTGGCTCCATCCAAACTGATTGACAAAAACTACCTTAATCGCTTTAGACCGTAGATTGAAGGCAGAAACGCCGTTGTTTAACTCTACCTCCGCACCCACGAGATCCGGATAGCCAATTTTGTGGTAGACGGGCCAACCATATTCCTGCTCCATTTCATGGACGGTTTCATACGGACGACCCGTCGCAATTTCCGTAGAAAGAATGAACAACACAGCCGTTTTATCGTTGGAAGCGAAAAGAGAATCGAGATGCGTAAGCACCTGTAAATCACGCCATAAGCCTTTACTTTTAACCAAACGCGTTACATGCGTAAAGACGTAATCTGGACGGTAGTCGAGCAGTGTAGCCGCATACTTTTGAAGGCGTGATTTTGATTTCAACTTCTCCTGCAGGCTCACCTTAAATGCAGGGATACCGTTGTAAACAAGGTTAATCGGAAAACTCTCAAACGGCTTCGCCAAAAATCGGAGCTCATCTACAACAAGATCCCCGACCGCAAAGATAGCATCACAGAGGTGTGCTTTATCAATCAACGCATGCTTGAAATACCAAAACGGATCGTCAAAAACATCACCCACTGACTGTTCCTGTACCTTCGCCTGTTTTAAAACGTTGTAGAAACGGACATCGTGCCCGGGGTGTCCCTCAACAATAGGACGGATCGTTGCCACCTCGTGGGCGTAAAAGACGGTACGTATGTTTTGCGCACTTTCATCGTTCTGCCTCTCAATAAGCACTTTGAGGGCAAGCGGCATCCCCATAAATTCATGGGAAATCATGAATACCGGTGTCTCTGTCTGTCTACCGATAAGCGTCCGTAGGGCATAATACACCGGTTCAGCAAGTCGGACATACTCCTCAAATTCCCACTCGTTTTCGTAACGACTCGATTCAAGATGAAAATGTTCATAGAGCTCCCACTTGAATCGACTCGTCAAATCTTCATTGCTGCTTGATACATTCACCAAGATAACGTCTGTGAGGATGGCAACTTTTTTATTTTTATCCTCAAAACGCCGTTGTCCGTAGACGAGTTCGACGTGATACGTCTGCTCAATCCCACTGAGAGCATCGGCGTGTGGTGTGTCTTTTATCCCATCGCTTGCGCGATACAGTATAGTGTCCAATGCGCCTAAATCCGCGCCTGGAAAGAGCGGACCAACGAGAAACGTACGTTCAACGGCTGCATTGTAACTTTGGGTTGTCAACAACCCTTCCAAAACCGCCCCAATGCCTCCCATTTTCTGGATGGCTTCGTGTGTGGCGTGAACAACAATACTCAAATTTTTACCTCACTTCGTGTCTTTTTTATAGGAATTTGCGTTTATTTCTTAAGACTCCAATTCACAAATTATAATAATCTTAAAATTACCATGTGTCGTAATAAGTTGTCAAGATATTTCAATTTGTATCATCGCTATCACCAACAATGCGCGCCCCAATGTAATTCGCAATCCTCTTGCCGGTGCGATCTGAGTTTTTTGTCCTTGACAACACCACCAAAAGCAACTATAATATTTTTAACTACTGCTCCTGGACGGGCTTTCCTTAAAACTTTTAAAAAACCTCTTTGAGGTTTGAAAATGTTTGTTAACGATTGGAAACCTGCAAGAACGAAGGACGCAGCAGCTCAGATTTAATTAGTTAAAAATCTTTCGGAGGTAAAAATGTTAGATAATATCGGACATATTGCTGGTGCCATCTGGCACTATCTTGAGGAAAATAACGAAGCCACTGTTACAAAAATAACCCGAGAAATCGGCGAAACCGAACGTTCAGTCCTTATGGGTGTCGGCTGGCTCGCCCGCGAAGGAAAATTAAATTTCAATCAACGCAAACAAGGCACTTACATCACACTTAAAACACAACAATCAGACGCAGATGTTGGATAGATTTCGGAAGGAGCACGGAATTAAATGAAACCACTCCGTCAGTTAACAGTGGTCCCGACCTTACCGCCGAATCTCGAACCGCTGCGTGAGCTCGCCCTAAATTTATGGTGGACTTGGGATCGCGAAGCCCTCGATCTCTTCCGCCATCTTGACGCTGAGCTGTGGGAAAAAACTTACCACAACCCAGTCGCAATGCTCGGACAGATTTCCCAAGAGAAGTTGGATGAAGCATCAAAAAACAGTATGTTTCTTGCCCGCTTTGAAGTCATCCACAGGAAATTCAAAGAATACCACCAAACATCTTCATGGTTTGAAACAAATTACAACGATGATACGCTCGACACCCTGAAAATTGCCTACTTTTCTATGGAATATGGGTTAACAGAGTGTATGCCACTCTATTCTGGGGGCTTAGGGGTCTTAGCCGGCGACCATCTGAAATCTACAAGTTACCTCGGTCTACCTTTCGTTGCAGTCGGTCTTCTCTATCAACACGGCTACTTTCGGCAAACGCTGACCGCAGACGGATGGCAGATGGCGGATTACCCAACAAATGACTTCTATAATATGCCGATCCAACCGGAGAAGCGTCCAGATGGCAGCCCGCTCCTCATAGAAGTCTCATATCCAGAAGGCACAGTCTTTGCCAAGGTTTGGCGTGCACAAGTCGGACGTATTTCCTTATATCTCCTCGACACCAACATCCCAGAAAACCAGAGCGAGGAATTACGGCATATCACGGATTACTTATACGGGGGCGACGAACGCCTTCGTATCAAGCAGGAAATCCTACTCGGGATCGGTGGATATCGCGCGTTAACCGCGCTCGGCATCCAACCCACTGTCTGCCACATGAATGAAGGGCATGCAGCCTTCCTTGCAATTGAACGCATCCGGCAACTCATGCAGAACACCGGCATCCGTTTTGAAGAAGCCTGCGAAGCCTCGAAAGCCGGAAATATCTTCACAACACACACACCTGTCCCTGCTGGCATTGACTGGTTTCCACCCGATTTGGTGAATTACTATTTCAGCAACTATTACGACGAACTCGGTGTTTCCGCTGAAACCTTTCTCGGTCTCGGTAGAGCCAATCCAACCAATACCAACAGCGAATTCAGCCCCGCACTCCTCGCACTCAGGTTGTCAGCAATGCGTAACGGCGTGAGCCAACTACACGGAAATGTCTCCCGCGATATGTGGAAACACCTTTGGCAAGGTATCCCCGTTCATGAGATACCGATCAGTGCGATTACCAATGGAATCCACACCCGGTCTTGGGTTTCTGATGACATGCAGAGTCTCTTCAACAGATACCTTGGACCCCACTGGATCGTTGAACTCACAAATCAAGCCGTCTGGACGCAAATCTCAAATATACCTGATCCCGAATTGTGGCGTATACACGAACGCCGGCGCGAACGCCTTATCACATTCGCACGTCAACGGCAAGAACAGAAACAAACACTTAGTGGTACTTTAGGGCGGAGCTCGCAAACCTATCTAACCAAGTCCAATCGGACCAAAGAGACCGATAGCGCAGCGATTAAAGTACTGAATTCTGCTGCATTGACCATCGGATTCGCACGCCGATTTGCAACCTACAAGCGTGCAACGTTACTCTTTCAAGATGTCAATCGACTCGACAAGATTTTGAATCATCCCGAACACCCTGTCCAACTCATCTTCGCTGGGAAAGCGCATCCTCACGATTATGAGGGGAAACTCCTCATCCAGCGCATTGCACGTATCGCAGCAGAACCCCGCTTTTATCATAAAATTGTTTTCATTGAGGACTACGACATCTGTGTCGGACGCTATCTCGTTGAAGGTGTCGATGTTTGGCTAAACAATCCGCTACGTCCAAACGAAGCAAGTGGCACAAGCGGTATGAAAGCCGCAGCAAACGGCGCACTCAACCTGAGTATCGCAGATGGCTGGTGGGCAGAAGCAAACCACTTAGGCGGTGGATGGACAATCAATACGGGAACGGCTTCAGACGATGCAAAATCCAACGACGAGGTGCACGCCAACGCCATTTACGAACTCCTTGAGAAAGAAATTGTGCCCCTCTTCTATGAGCGGAGCGTCGTTGATGATGTCCCTTATAAGTGGGTCGCACGCATGAAAACCGCAATGCAGAATCTCGCACCCATCTTCAACACCAAACGGATGGTAACCGAGTACGCCGAGCAGCTATACTTCCCAACCCACCGGCGTTGGGCGCAACTCAATGAAAACGAAGCGAAACGTAGCATCGCCTTAGCGCACTGGAAGAGCCATATTCAGGACCACTGGGGGAATCTCTGGATTGAGGAAAAATCGGCTAATGGAACGTCTGCCACAGTTCAAAATCTTGAATTGGGTGTGGGTGAATCTACAACAGTGCAGGCAGTTGTACACACTGATGTTCTATTCCCACACGAACTTGCCGTTCAAATTTATCACGGCGTGTTAGATACCACCGGCGAAATTCACAACGGCAACGCGACACCAATGGAATACAAGACGGATCTCGGGGGCGGTGCCTACCTCTTTGAAGGAACGCTTACCTTGAAACAGACCGGATTGCACGGTTACACTGTGCGCGTCTTACCTTACCATGAGGATTTGGAATCCCTCTCTGAACTCGGTCTCATAACATGGGCATAATTTTCAACTATTGCTTCTGAGCTGCCCTTCCGTTGTCAGGGCAGAACCCCAATTGTTAAAAAACCTTTCATAACCTAAAGCAGGTTCTTTAACTATTTTAGAGCGTTGCGGACATAGGACGCAATGACCAGACATAATCGTAAAAAAATGGACAGAACAGCAGAAATTGCGCGTGAAACAGCAGAAACCCAAATCCAACTGCGCCTGAACCTCGACGGAACGGGCATCTCTACCATTAACACAGGTGTTGGATTCCTCGATCACATGTTGGAACTCTTCGCCAAGCACGGGTTCTTCGACTTGGAGATCGAAGCGAAGGGAGACCTACACGTGGACGCACACCACACCACCGAAGATGTCGGTATCTGTTTAGGACAAGCCATCCAAAAAGCCGTCCTCGACAAAGCAGGTATGCACCGTTTCGGCAGCTTCACCGTTCCAATGTATGAATCCCTCGCCAAAGTAGACCTTGATGTCTGCGGGCGTCCTTACTTACATTATGAGGCACCGCTTCGAGACGCGAAGGTCGGCGATTTTGATGTTGAACTCACAGAGGAATTTTTTCACGGATTTGTGAACCATAGCGGCACAACGCTACACATCAACGTCCCTTACGGCACAAACCAACACCATATCATTGAAGCCATTTTCAAAGCCGTCGCGAAAGCCTTGCACATCGCCACACGTCTCGATGAACAGATCACCGGTGTGCTATCCACCAAAGGGAGTTTATAGAGTAAAGGAGAAAGCTTATGAATAATGGGAGCGTTATTGCAGTGATTCTTGGTGGCGGGCGCGGCACGCGTCTCTTCCCACTCACCCGAGACCGCGCGAAACCCAGTGTCCCCATCGCAGGTAAATTCCGACTCGTAGATATACCAATCAGTAACTGCCTTCATTCGGGATTCGACCGCATCTTCGTCCTGACCCAATTCAACTCCGTCTCATTGAACCGGCATATCGCACGAGCGTACCGCTTTGATAGTTACCGACGCGGGTTCGTCCAAATCCTTGCAGCACAACAGACACTCACCGGTGACGAGTGGTATCAGGGCACAGCCGATGCCGTCAAACACAATGAACCCTATATTCTTAACCCAAGATTCAAAGATGAACACGTCCTCATTCTCGCCGGTGATCATCTCTATCGAATGGACTACCGCAAAATGTTGGCTGTTCACACCGAATCTAAAGCCGACATTACAGTGTCTGTTATTCCAGTCAAGAAGGAAGATACCAGTGGACTCGGTATCCTCCAAGCAGATCGCACAGGGCGCATTGTTAACTTCGTCGAAAAACCACAAACCGAAGCGGAACTCCTCCCACTGCGCGTTGAACCGGAAGTGTTTACATCGCGCGGCATTCAAGCAGAAGACCGGGAATACATCGCATCAATGGGTATCTACATCTTTAATCACGAGGTGCTCCACGAATTCCTTAAAGATGATTCAAATGTAGATTTCGGTCAGGATATCATTCCAAAAAGTATTAAAACACATCAGGTATCCGCTTATTTTTTCGACGGCTATTGGGAGGATATTGGGACAATCCGGTCTTTCTATCACGCAAACATTGCACTCACTGATACCGCACCGGCTTTTAATTTCTACGATGCGCAGGCACCAATTTATACCAACCGCCGTCATCTGCCCAGCACCAAAGTGAATAGCAGCAGCGTCCGCTCCTCAATCCTCGCTGAAGGGTCCATCATCGATGACTCAGAACTCGATAGAACAATTGTCGGTATCCGAAGCATCATCTCTAACGGCAGTCGAGTCTATCAGTCTATACTTATGGGCGCAGACTATTATGAATCAGATGCAGCTCAGCGAGAGAACACACAAACAGGTATCCCTCACATCGGTATCGGTCAAAATTGCTTAATTCAGAACGCAATCATTGACAAAAACGCGCGAATCGGTGATAATTCCGTACTCGTCAATCGAGATGGACTTGACAATTATGATGGCGAAAACTACTACATCCGAGACGGCATCGTGATTGTGCCAAAGGACGCAATGATACCATCCGAAACGGTTGTTTAACAGCAGTAGGCATACGCCGTTATGCCGTGACCTAATTCCACAAGGAGAATTTCTGATGCATAGAGTATTAACACTTCTAACCATAAGCCTCTCTACTGTGATACTCTTTATCTCACCACACGCCACAGCACTGGATACAGACGGACTCGTTGGTGCCTGGTTGTTCGATGAAGGTAAAGGGGACACCATTGCGGATGCCTCTGATAATGGATTGGATGGCAAAATCGCGCAAGGAAAACCGAAATGGGTCGAAGGAAAATTTGATGGCGCGATGGAGTTTGGGGGCGCGGACATGGTGACTGTCGATGATGATAACGCACTCGACCTTGAGAACTTCACACTCGCTGCATGGGTGAATATTCCGAAAATCTCTGGCGCATGGCAGATCATCGCTTCTAAAGAGAACCGAAATCCTACGGGTAGGAATTACGGGCTTTTCGGCAATATTAACACCGGTGTCATTCACTACTCCTTCACAACAAACGCCGGTTGGAAATCGTTTGACGCGAAAACCGCCGTCACTGACGGGGATTGGCATCACGTCGCAGGCACTTACGACCGTTCTGACTTTAAACTCTACCTTAACGGAGCACTGGACGCACAAGTATCGCCGGGGACGAAACCCGATACCAGTGATAATCTCTTCTTTATCGGTGGTTGCGACATCGGGAACTACTGGATGTCGGGGGCTATTGACGAAGTCGTGCTCTACGACAGACCCCTGAGTGAAAAGGAAATTAGCGAACTCATAGACGATGGAATGTCGGTAGCGTTAGACGTGCAACCCGGTGGAAAACTGGTAACCACGTGGAGTCAAATTAAGGCACACACAACTCGGTAGACTCCAAGAAGCGTTAAGGAGAATCAACGCATATTATGTCTGAATTAAGACAACAACTCCTCGTGCTGCATCTGCACACGCCTGATCTGAACAGTGGTGTTGTCGCTTGGGCAATGTACGATGGCACCGGTCAAAAACGCCATACCACAGGCGACAGCGAGGCACCCCCCTATAACTCGGTTGTGGAAGCCATGCAAGACGGTTGGCGGGTAATTCAGTTTCCACAACAATTTCCTGCCTATCCCGGCATGGAATATCACACTTCATATCTCAGGTTTGAATACATCCTTGAGAAACTGGAGAAAATCTAATGATTGACAAAAAGCATTTACTCACTACGGAACAGATGGCGAACTTCGTCGCGGACGGTTACCTGCGTTTCGACGAACTCATCCCTCGCGAATTGAATGAAGCCGCACACACCGAAATGGAAGACGGTGTTATTGTGCGCGGACGTGGCGGCACGGTTTTAGACGAAGTTTGGGACGACGATTCTGCCGTCGGCAAAGTCTTTCGACTGCCGGAAGTGAAAGGTATCATTCACAGCCTCGTCGGTAAAGATCCGCTCTATGATCATCACGCCGTTCATATCGTCCGTCCGCAGAACGAAATCGGACAAAGTTGGCACGCCGATGCAATTATCGACCTGCGGATGCATTTTGACATCCAATTCTTCTATTTCTCGCACGACACACCGCGCGAAATGGGAGGAACGATGATTTTACCGGGGAGCCACTATCGCCGCGTCTGTGAAACGGACATCGCGCGTTATCAAAACTTCCTCGGACAGATGCCTGTCGTCTGTAAGGCTGGCACGCTCCTTGTTGTGCATCATGGAATGTGGCACTGCGCGCAACCGAATCTGACCGACCAAACGCGCTACATGTTCAAACTCCGCCTTAACCCAACAGTACGTCAGTGCCAACTCTGGAACACAGACGATATCGATACCGCGTCTTTCCACGGTATTTTAGGGAGAAATCACAGATGGTACGGGAACGATGTCAGGCTTGAAATCGTTAACCGTATCAAACAGTGGCGTTTCCTTACCGGTGATGATTCATTCGATATCGGCTACTGGCTCTCCCGACTCGAAAACATGCCAGAGAATAGGCAAGCGGCAGCATAGGACTTCAAAAAAAAAGGCGCGGTTTACAACCGCGCCTACAAAGCCTGGTACAATCAAAACACTATCTATCCGCTCGTCGCCTGTTCCCACCTCTGTTCGCCCCTCTTCTCGCGCCAGCACGTCTCCTAATTTCTCGCATGATTTCCTGACGTTCCTCTGGTGAAGCATTCTTAAGTTTCTCTGCTAACTCCTTCTGGTTTATCCCTAATACCTTAATCTGTTCTTTCATCTCCATCTGCCTACGCTCTTCAGCCTCCATTTGCTCCCGTCTGGCATTGGCTTGGTTTCTCGCTGCATCATCCCCTGCTTTTTCGGACCCACCACCTTCGCCAGCCTTGCCATTACCCCGTTTCGTCGTGAGGAACTGAATCGCCTCCGTTTTTAACGTTATCGGCTCCCCATCTTTTTCCAACACGACCTGTTTCGCTTGGATGTCCTTTACCGTTATGTCTCCCAGTTTTTCACCTATAGTAACAAAATGGTAGCGGTTCGACCGTTTCTCCAACAAAGTCGCCTGTGCGATCATACCGTCCGGGTGCACAACCGTGCCAACCAGACTATAAGCAGGCTCGTTGTTCGGTGGAGTCCATCCCAGCGGTCGAAAGAGATCGTTATCAATAATCACCTTGTAGAACGCCGCATTCCCCCCAAAGTCAACTGTCGCTCGGTTTTGACGTTGTTGAAACCTATTACGTTGCACCCCAGCCTGTTCCTTTGCTTTTATCATCTCTTGCATTTTCGCTGAGTCCACGTCTGATTTTTCGACCGAAATCATTTCCGGCTTTGTGACAATAAACTCCGTCTTTGCCTTATCCTGTGCGTGCAGCAATACCCCAAAACCAAGAAGCAAGCACACGATACACCCAATTCCCAGCTTTGCAATGACGCTGCGTTGACCACCGGTAACCTTCAATTTCATTTCGTTTTCCTCCGTCGCGTCTTCCAAACGGACTTCCCAAAATACCCGTTTCTGATTAAGACAATCTCTATTACAAAAAGTTCTATTTCTTTAATTTTATCATATTCTTTGCCGAATGTCAATTATACGCCGCGTTGCCGTAGGGTCATTCAGTCTTACCAAAAAACGTTGACTTTACAGAAAAAATAAGGTAAACTTTATAGCAAGAACTCGGTTTAACAACTATAAGGAACAAATCTATGAAATACTACAGTCCTCCTCAAAAATACATCGCATTTGTGTGCAGTTGTGCCTTCATGCTTATCTTAACAGGCGGGCAAGCAGAGGCAGCGCGCCGTTCGCGTATCCTCTCAATCGCACTCTTTGCGTCCGGCATGAGTCTCCAATTCGGTAGCAGCATCCTTAAAGCATCCGCCCAAGACCAGTACGATACCTATCTCAACGCCGCAGTCCAATCAGATATTCAGACGCACAAAGACGCTTTTCTCATTAGGCGAAACGCCAGCACTATCATGTCCCGCGTGGGGATCGGATGTGTTGGTCTTGCCGTACTTTTCTCACTCTATAACCAGATGAATACACCAGAGCCTGTAGAGGATTCAACCGCCTCAATACAAAACCCGACGAAAACGTACGTTGCAACACCGCGCACAGGTTTAAGCAGCTTTGCAAATCGCTTCTCTCAAAATCCAGACTTATTATTTCCACGCACTTCGTTTCAACTGCACCCACATTATGACTTTCAAATGCATCGCGCGAGTTTACGGCTCATACACCATTTTTAGAACCGATTTTTCAGATTCACGGTAAGGAAAAAGCAATGTCTCTCATCCAACACTTATTTAGCAGCAACGTTTTTCTACGGAGCCTCCTGATATGCCTTGCCCTTCTTCTGTTAAGTGCTTGCACAAACACGGAAGATTTCGCGAACCCGCTCGATCCGGAAAATCTGCGTACATCCGGCGCACCAGATGGTCTCACACTCTTCGCTGGTGATAAACAAGTACGGGTCACGTGGAACGACACAGGTCAAGTAGGCATTAAAGGCTACCGTATCTACAGACGCTCTACAGGCGGAACGGATACGGAATTCACATTAGTCGGTTCCGTTGACGCGCCTGCCAACGAATTCATTGACACCCAAAACCTCGAAAACGATCGCATTGACACATCCGGACGACTCCTCGCCTATGAATATCGTGTCGCGTATGTAGATACCAACGGTGTCGAAACGCCAGACCCAACGAACCCACCTACTGAGAACGAAGAACCGCGTCGTATCTGGAAAACAGCACTCGCCACACCCAGTGTCCCGCCACCTGCACCCACTGTAACGCTCGGCGACCCAACCGATCTTACGGTCAAGCTCTTTTGGGACGGTTATGAGTTTTCACGCGATTTCTCTATTTTCCGCGTCTACGCCGCACTTGACACCGGAGATGATAAACCGCTCCGATTCAAACTGATTGCTGAGCCGAAGCGCGATAAACTTTACTATTTTGATCACGATTTTGAAAGCGACGGTATCCGCAAAGTCTATCGCATCGCCGGTGTTGACGAGTTCGGCGCAGAGGCAATCACTATAGTTACCGCAGCCGCCCCAAATCTGCCGCCCGCACCACCGAAAAATGTCAGAGTCCGTTACCTGCCGCGCTCCCTATTTAATACAAAATACGATGCAGCTATCTCATGGACCCCCAACACCGAACCTGACCTCGCCGGGTACCAACTCTATACCAGAGATGCAGCAGGAAACCTACTTCCCCGACCCGCAGTTGGACGAAAAGATCGCAACTTTACAATCATCGGTGAAGACCCTATCCTCGTCGGTCAATCCTTGGAATTCAAGAAATACTACATCACCGCCTTTGACGATACCCCGGGACCCGATGGACGGCGCGACGAAAGCGCATTAGTAGAAGCAAAACCGTAAAATTGGCAGATGGCAGTCAGGGCGTTCCGCTACCGCTCCACTGTTAGCAGTTGGCAAAGAAATCTCTTTACCAATTGCCAAAAACGCAGTACCCTAATTGCTAATTACCACTAAAGGATAAACATAATGTCCGCTAAAAACAGAAAACCTAATACGCAATACCTCATCTATACTGTTTGTGCATTACTGCTCATTAGCATCGCACTGCCGGTCTCAGCACAATTACCAACGGTTTCACAGCTGAACACTATCCAGACAGCGGAACCGCTCGGCAAAGGCGGCTCGAGCACCACATTCGGACTCCTACAATACGCTAAAGTCGATCTACTACCCGATCTCAGCCAAAGGGTAGACATCGGTGGGTTCGAGGAATCGCATCGCGTAACATTTGAGATTGAGACCTTTCTCGTGCCAGTCAGATTCGCTTACGGCTTAAACGACAAACTCGACCTCCTGCTCGGTGGTACATTTTCGACAGGCGGCGTGCGGAAAATCGTCCACGATTTCTACAATACAGCCGCAGAGAACAACACAGATCCAAATGTTAACCGTCGTGTTTATGAACAACCCCTATTTGATGGTATCATTGGACTCAAGTACAATATCAAACCCGATCGGAACGATGATCTCCCAAGCATCTCCGTCGGTGGAGACGTGCAGTTCGGTTTCACAGCCGATGACCGACTCAACTCGGACAACGAATTCCTCGACCACAGCCCAGCCGACGGTTTTCCATTTATGGGGGTCAATACCTATCTGGTCGGCACGCAAAGATTTGGGGACCTCTTTAAAGTCCATGCCGGGGTTGGAGTCTTCTTAACATCAAAGGCCCTGAAAACGACAGACTTTTTTACCCTTAATTGGCAAGTCGGCACTGAAGTCGCTGTTTCAGATAACATGTGGTTTGTAGCCGATTTTTCGCGCGAACTCCCTTATGCAGGCGTGCATGTGACGAACCTCATCGGACTCACACTCCGCTATGAAATTTCAAATACACTTGCCTTCCAACTCGGATTCAACAGCCGCCCCGGATTCCTGTTTAACCTAACCTTCGGTGGTGAGGAGACGCAGGCACTCGAAGGCGAGAACTTGCTATTTTAGCACCAAAAATTGGGGATCACCGATGAGAGCAGTCATTCAACGCGTCAAATCCGCCAGTGTTAAAGTAGAAGGCAAACTCGTCTCCGAAATCGGAGCCGGTATCCTTATCTTCCTCGGCGTTGCCCACGAAGATACCGCAACGGAAATAGAATATATCGCCAACAAAGTCGCTAACCTTCGGATCTTCGAGGACGAAGAGGGTAAAATGAATCGTTCCCTTCTCGACACAGGTGGGGCTGCCCTCGTTGTTTCGCAATTTACCCTCTACGGTGACTGTCGCAAAGGACGGAGGCCAAGTTTCATCAAAGCCGCCCGTCCGGAAGCGGCGAACGCACTTTATGAGCAGTTCATCACCGCGCTTGAACAACAGCATATACCGACGCAAGGCGGCACCTTTCAGGCAATGATGGACGTGGCACTCATCAATGACGGTCCCGTCACCATTCTACTGGATAGCGAAAAACAGTTTTGAACCTTCATAGTTTACCTACCAATTATTCCTTAAAAGCACTTTCTTCGATCTGACATGTCTATAGGAGAAAATCATGGCTCGTAAAATGCGTCTCGGCTTAGGTCAATTCAACCAACTCAGCGAAGAACGTCTAAAGTTCATCAAACAACTCGGGGTCGAAGACGTACTGCTCAACACGCCACAACTTCCCGGCACAGAACGCTGGGAATTCATGGACATCCTTCAACTCCGCACAGAGGTAGAAAACGCTGGACTCCGATTGGCAGCCCTTGAGAACGTCCCAGTCTCCTTCTATGACGAAGCCATGCTCGGACTGCCGCGACGCGACGCACAAATTGAGAACATGGCAACAACAATCCGCAACATCGGTAAGGCAGGTGTAGAAATCTTCGGGTATCACTGGATGCCCAACGAAGTCTGGCGAACCTCGCGAACCACTTCCGGCAGAGGCGGTGCTGCGGTTACCAGTTTCGATATGGCGCAGGTAAAAGACGCGCCCCTAACGCACGGACGCGTTTTCACTGAAGCGGAAATGTGGGAAAATTACGAATATTACATGAACGCAATTCTACCGGTTGCCGAGGAGGCAGGCGTTAAACTCGCCCTCCATCCAGACGATCCACCCGTCGAATCCCTTGCGGGTGTCCCGCGCCTATTCCGTAATTTTGACGGTTTCAAACGTGCAATGGAAACCGCTGACAGCCCGATACACGGACTCGACTTCTGCGTCGGTTCTTGGTCTGAAATGGGACCGGGTGTCACGGATGCGATCCGTTATTTCGGGGAGCGCGACAAGATTTTCTACGTCCATTTCCGAGACGTCCAGGGACACGTCCCAAAATTCGCTGAATCCTTTGTAAATGAGGGCAATTGCGATATGTTCGAGGTGATGCGGACACTCAAAGAGGTCGGTTTCACAGGTTTCATGATTACCGACCACGTTCCGCACGTTGTTGATGACACAGGCTGGGGACACCGGGGCCGCGCCTACGCAATCGGGTATATGACAGCATTTCTTGAAATTTTAATGGCGACATAGACATGAAACAGACTGAATACATTGACACTATCAAACAAGGCGACTGTATTAAATTGATGTCTGAGATGCCAGATGAATGCGTTGATCTTATCATAACAGATCCACCGTTTGCCATCGACTTTAAAGCGACTCGTCACAACTACAACCGAAAAGGGAGCCGAGTCCTTGAAGGCTATAACGAAATTGAAGGCAGCGACTATCTTACCTTCACGCTTGATTGGCTTTCAACAGCAACGAAAGTCCTCAAAGATTCTGGTAGTATGTACATCTTTTCGGGTTGGAACTATCTAAAAGACCTGCTGATAGCTATCGATCAATGCCAGCTCACGACAGTCAATCACTTGATTTGGAAGTATCAGTTTGGCGTTGTCACGAAGCGTAAGTATGTCACCTCTCACTATCACTGTCTTTTTGTGTGTAAAAATGATAAGAAACGAAAGTTTTATCCCTATCGCCGATTTGATAAGGAGGCGAAAACTGAAAATGGCGGGTCTGCACACTACAAAGACAAAGAAGATGTCTGGGAAATCAAGAGAGAATATTGGCAAGGTGCGGTGAAAACACCAACAAAGTTACCAGCAGAGCTCATTGAGAAAATTCTTGATTATTCCAGCCAAAAAGGCGATGTTGTTTTGGACCCGTTTTTGGGTTCTGGACAGGTTGCTGTCGTCAGTAAGATGAAAGAGCGGCGTTATATAGGTTTTGAAATTGTACCAGCGTATTATGAGTTTGCATGTGAGCGTCTTGAGTCGGGAAAATACTTAATTCAGAAAATGGTGTAAAAAGGAGTAAAAAATGGCACAAGTTATCCCCTTACGATACGACACCGCTTTCAAGAAAGCGTTCAGCCAACCAGAGATCTTCTGTCAATTTGCCGAAGATGTGTTAGGTATCAAATTCCATACCGATGAGGTGCATCGCGGCTACAAATTCCTTGAACCCATCGGGCAAGTTGATATTGAATACGACCTGTTTGCTGAAGACTCAGAATCCCGAATTGTGGTTGAGATACAACATGTCAAAGAGCGACACTTCTACGACCGTTTCCTATATTACCACCTTATCAACCTCGTCGAACAGGTGAAAAATAGCAAAGCCTATCAGTTCGATCGGACAGTTTACACGATTGTTGTCTTAACGAGTCCTTATCGCGAGAGCGAAATAGACTTTAGTGTGGCTATCGCAGATTTCAACCCGATTAACGAATTTAACCGTAAAGTCGATGTCTATCCGCATCAACTTGTATTTGTGGTCCCCCGTATGGTCAATGAGCAGACACCCGCTGGCATCAAAACGTGGTTGGAACTCGTTTTGGATTCTCTGGATGGTGAGATGGACGAAAACCGCTACAACTCCCCAATTTTTGAGAGAGTGATTGATGCGGTAAAACGGGACAACATTTCGCCTACGGAGCGTCGGATACTTAAAGATGAAGAGTCTTGGGAAGATACCCTAATAGACGCGAAGCAGGAGGAAAAAGAGACGATCGCACGCGCACTGATTAGCGAAGGCATAAGCACTGAAGTTATCGCCAGAACAACGGGTCTCACGGAAGCAGACATCGAAAAACTCAGGCAATCGTAAATACCAAGATATAAAACAGATATACAAGGAGGCCCCACCATGCAGAACAGACCTCCAACAATCGGCGAATACTTACTCAGGAAACTGGAAAGCTACGGTATCGAACACATTTTCGGCATCCCCGGCGATTATGTCCTCCGATTCTATAACCTCATTGAACAGAGTCCAATCCAGCACGTCGGCATGACACGCGAAGACGCAGCCGGTTATGCCGCGGATGCCTATGCCCGTACAAAAGGGATGGGTGCTGTCTGCGTTACCTACTGTGTCGGTGGGTTGTCAACGGTGAACGCTGTAGCAGGTGCCTACGCCGAAAAATCACCCGTTGTCGTTATCAGCGGCGCGCCCGGTATCAAAGAGCGTGGGAAAGATGCACTCCTCCACCACAAAGTCAGAGATTTCCATACACAGCAACGTATCTACGACGAGATAACCGTTGCGACCGCACTCCTCGACGAACCCTTCACCGCTTTCAACGAAATCGATCGCGTGCTTGATGCCGTCTATCGCTATAAACGTCCAGGATACATTGAAATCCCGCGCGATAGGGTAGATGTCCGCGGCACACTCTACCAAGGTCTTTCGACTGGCACACATATTAGCGACCCAGACGTGTTGGACGCTGCCGTTGAAGAGGCGTGCAACTTTATCAACAAGAGCAAAAAACCGGTAATCCTCGCAGGCGTAGAACTCCACAGATTCGGCTATCAAGACAAATTGATTCGACTGGCGGAAGAGAAACGGATTCCCGTCGTGGCAACGCTCCTCGGGAAATCCGTGATACCCGAATCGCATCCACTCTACTTAGGGATTTATGAAGGCGCAATGGGCAAAAAGGAAGTTAGAGAATTTGTTGAAGATTCGGATTGCGTGATTATCCTCGGTGCCTTCATGACCGACGTGAACCTCGGAATCTACACAGCGAATCTCGACCGCGCACGCTCTATCTATGCCACTTCAGAGAAAATCACAGTCCGTTACCACACCTACGAAGATGTGATGTTCGATGATTTTATTGACAGTATTAATTCCGCCAAACTCCGAAAACGGAGGAAACCCAACTTAAACTGGACACGCCGAGACGCAGAACCGTTCGCAGTTGAACCCAAAGCACCGCTAACAGTCAGCCGCCTCTTCCAGCATCTCAACGAATTTATCAGCAATGAACTGACGGTGATTGCCGATGTCGGAGACAGTCTCTTCGGAGCCGTAGAACTGGAAATACATCAACACACCAACTTTATCAGTCCCGCTTACTACACCTCAATGGGTTTTGCAGTGCCAGCATCCGTTGGCGCACAATTCAGTATGCCAGATACCCGGTGTCTTGTTATCGTCGGAGACGGTGCTTTCCAGATGACAGGGACTGAACTCTCAACGGTTGTACGCCACGGATTCAACCCAATTATCCTCGTTTTAAACAACCACGGATACGGCACCGAGCGGCACCTTCTTGAGGGACCTTTTAATGATATTGGATGCTGGAACTACAGTAGCATGCCAACACTTTTCGGAACAGGACGCGGGTTTCATGTCCGAACTGAAGGCGAATTCGACGAAGCCATCAAAGCCGCGCTTGCCGAGACGCGACATTTTACGCTGATTGAGGCAGAGCTTGAAAAGTTAGACACCTCGCCAGCACTCGCCCGGTTAGCAGAGCGGATGTCTGGCACTGTCTAATCATAGTTCTCACATAGGGCAGACTCAGAATTTCGTAGCATAGACTGTTAGTCTGTGCATCCGTATGCCGCAAACTAAAAGTTTGTACTACAAGATGAATCGGTATAAATGATGAACACCGAAAAGCCTGACTGATAGCCAATCCCTACAGTGCAGCAATTTTTTCACGCAAGAAACCTGTACAAAAGGGAACCTGTTCTTCCGAAAGCCCGTGGAGAACGACAGCACCGTCATAGCCGCTCTCCTTCAGCAAACCGAGGTATTGGTCATAGTCCAGTAACCCTGTCCCAGCAGCAAGATGCCCCGCCTGACCGTCGCGATCCAAGTCTTTCGCGTGCGCAAGCGCGATATCGTCACCAAGCAACTCAAACGCTGCGTCAAGGATTTCGCGCATCTTCGGGAGTTCGCCTTTATGGAAGATATTCGCGCCATCCATACACACTTTCAGATACGGCGATTGCATCTCATCCAGCAGGCGACGCGCCTTCTGCGCCGAATCAATCACGTTCGCGACTTCCGGCTCAAAGGCGAGTGTCACATCGTATGCCTCGGCGACCTCTAACGCTTGTCTCATAGATTTAACGAGATCCCGCCACGCCGATGCCGAATTATTATCAGGATGTGCCCGCCACATGCTGTCTGGGTCGCGTGAACCGGTGCAGATCGTGATTACCGATGTCCCCATCGAGGCACACTGCTCAGCGACAGAACGCAGCATCTGCAATCCGGCATGCCGCTTCTCAACATCGGGATCAATCATATTGTAGGTACCGCCAAGTGCCGAGATCGTAATCTGTCGGTCATCCAACGCCTTGCGGACCTCCGCAAGCGACAGTCCTCCAGGGACATGATATTGTAAATGACGGACATCGTGTGCCACAATAGCGTCGAGCGTCTCACTAAGCGTCTCCCGCCGAATCGTCCCTACCATAAGTCCAACATGCATAAACTTCTCCTATTAAATGATGGTTCGTCGTCCGTTCAGTTTGAACAACAGAAAACACGATGATTATATAATACAAAAAATTAGATGGCAAGCAAAATGAAGGACAGAGATATTCAATTCTCCGATTTGGATGCTATCTTGACAACGTTAATAAATTCATGATACCATATTCTCCATTCAACACAGGAGAAGGTCTGTTTGGGACAGACCCGAAAGCGATTATCACTAACATATGCAATGCTTCTGATTCAGACAAAAACATGAAAGGAAAATTATGTCAAGAATACCAATTGGTTTAGAACTATTCTCCGTCCGAAACGAGTTAGCCGAGGATGTCCGCGGCACGATAAAAGCGGTTGCCGAGATGGGCTATGAAGGCGTTGAATTCGCAGGTCCACCGCGACACCCAGCGCAAGAGTTGAAAGGCTATCTTGACGAATTCGGTTTAGTCTGTTGCGGTTGGCACACACCATTCAATCTCGTCCAAGAGGACACCATCGACGCAACGATTGAATTCAACAAAATCTTGGAAAATCCGTATGTCATCGTTCCCGGTATCCCCGGCGAACTCCGTCAATCACGGGCAGACTGGCTGAAGTTAGCAGACATTTTCAACGGGATCGCCGATAAACTCGCCGCACACGGTATGGTGACAGGGTATCACAACCACCACGTCGAATTTACACCCCTTGATGGCGAAATACCGTGGGATACCTTCTTTGGTAATACGAATGAAGGCGTTGTGATGCAGTTAGATATGGGCAACGCACTCTCTGGCGGTGCCGATCTCGTCGGTATTCTGGAGAGATACCCAGGCCGCTCCGGCACCGTCCATCTCAAACCCTACAACGAATCGCTCGGCGAGACGGATAGACACGCAGGCTTCCGTCCCATTATCGGTGAGGATAGTGTGCCGTGGGATGACATCTTCCGGGTCTGTGAAACAACTGGCGGCACAAAATGGTATATCGTTGAATACGAAAGCGATGCTTTCCCACCGCTTGAGGCTGTCGAACGCTGCCTGAAGGCACTAAAGGGGATGGGGAAATGAGAACCTATCGCGCAAGCACGCTTCCCTTCTCGCAATTCTCTTTGACGGAGTTCGTGGGTGAACTCCGTCAAGCAGGTGTATCTACTGTTGAACTCGCCCAAGCCCATTATTCAGATGTAGAAGCCGAAACGCTCACAACACTCAGAGACGAGACTGGACTCCATTTCACATCTATGCTGAGCACAGTCGGAGTTGACGCGCCTAACGGGCTTGAAGCACTAATCGAAATTCTCGATACTGCCCAAAGGCTCTCCATTCCAACAGTCAGCATCGCGAGTGGTGGCAATGAAACCGCTACCGCTCGCGAGATTGAAACGATTGTCGGTCATCTTAAAACGGTCACCGCAGAGGCAGCGGCGCGGAATCTAACGCTCATGCTCTACGCACACGAAGGGAGTCTCGCCTACAATCTCGAACGCACGCAACACATCCTCAACGCGATTCCATCTGAAAATTTAGGCTTCTACTACAGCCCGTACCACTTTCATCGCGCCGGAGACGACCCCGTTGTCGCCTTACGCACCTTGTCAGAGCGGTTGTCGAGTGTCTATTTCAACTGTGGGGTGGATTCGAGGACAAGCAGCGAACCGTTTTGGGCACCAGAGATGGATTTTCACGGCATTTGTCAAGAGATAGCACGCATCGGCTACGCTGGGGATATTATGCTCATCTATCTGGGATTGCAAGCGGAAACACCACAACCGATTATCGAGGGTGTCTCAAAGGCGCGCGTGCAGTTAGAAACTTATTTTTAATTTCGGCATGCAGATTGTGCCCTTACGAATTTTTCAATTTCCCCAATAGAACCGTCATCTCAGCATGAATCTGTTCCTCAACTGCTGGCAGCAATGCCAACCGATACGGACCCCTGAGCGCGTGGTTCCGGGGTCCCGCTTCATACCCGGCCCGCAAACCCAAATCGTAAGCCGCTTTGGTCGCGATATAGACTTCACTGCCATTGGTATACCCGAAAACGAAGGTGTGAGCAAATGGCGATGTCTTGTCCACAAAAAGTTGGTATTCCGAAAAGAGTTCATGCGATACAGACAGAAAACAGAGCGCGTCGCCGACAGCAAACCCACTCATTGGAAAGGGTAAGGTGCGTTTCTCGCCGCTCTCAGCGACTTCTAAGAGGGCAACGTAACGTTCATCATCAGGAAATTCCGCAAGCAACTGTTTACATTCCGCAACCGATGGCGGATCTCGGAACGGCAAATTAACAAGTTTAGAACACACTTTAAGGGGTGCCGCGGGAATCTCTGTTGCTGTTTTTAATGCCTGATGTGTCGCAAAGGCGAGAGCAAATCCGGCGACATCACAGGCACTGAAACCGCCACGCAATGGATACCCATTAATATCCGCAGCGCACCCTTGTGCGAACAATAAAACGCTTTCCGGTTTCAGATCCAAGAAATTCCGCAGATGGTCAACCGCATAGCCCGGATAATCTGCACCCATCTCCTCGCTCGACCAGTGGACAATCACCGGGTGCGCAGCGTGTGAGAACAACACGGCGATGATCTCGCCATTCGCATCGTAAACCCCTAACACATCAACCCAGGGGATAACGGAACCCTCCGGGTTCGGTGCCATTGTAATATAACCTTCGTCATTCATTATGCGGCGGTTGTAGCCAATCTGGACAGGGGCGCGTCCCGACCGCAAGGTGGCAGGTTCAAGCGTGTCTACCGCATCTTTCACCAACTCAGCAAAACACGTCGCCAACCACGCCTCGGATGCCTCAGTTATCCACCGTCCATCAACACCCGGCGCGTTATGCGTATGGCTACAGTTGATGACAATGTGTTCTGGCGGTATATCGGTAGCACGCTGAATCGCATCAAGCAGCACCTCGTTGTAGTGGAGTGGAAACTGCCCGAAGTCGGCTGTCACGATAGCGAGTTGTTTTTCGCCATCAGCAAGCACTAAGACGCGTGCGTACAACTCAGCATAAACGTCAGGTTTATCTTTTATCGCCGTAATAGGCGTTTCCGCTGCCCCTGCCAGGAGGGTGGTCATAAGCTGCTCCGTGATTTTTTAGGAAACCTCGCCTACCATACCTACGTCAAATCCGCAAGTTGGGGCATTACCTCATTCTTAAGAAGCCTCATCGAATTCAACCACTGCTCTTTCGGTTCCCATTCGTGCCCCATAGCGAGTAAAACCCCAAAACCGCCGACTTCGTCATAGAGTTCACGCAAACGATCAGCGACGTGATCCGGACTTCCGACAATCCATAAAGTATCCAACAGATGTTCAAGCGTCATATCCGC
The DNA here is from genome assembly GCA_022822215.1 of Candidatus Poribacteria bacterium. Taxonomy (GTDB): domain Bacteria; phylum Poribacteria; class WGA-4E; order WGA-4E; family WGA-3G; genus WGA-3G. The sequence continues at coordinate 26,956 of JAJECD010000335.1, forward strand.
GTCATCCATATCTGGATCGGGTTTGAAATTTCCTGGGCTAAACAGGTTAAACCAATAGTCCCTAAAATCGCGTCCAAGCGTGCCTTCGAGTGCCTCTTTACGTGCCTGTTCAGTCGTATCCGCAACGTAAACCTCGCGAGCAATACGCCACGTCGAACGTGACGGCGATAAACCTGTCTTCTCTGCGCCTTCTTCGACGGCATCCCAGTGGGTCTTGATAACATGGACGTGTGCAAGATTAATACTCATCGGAATCCAGCCACGTTCACCCGCAAGAATGAGTGTATCAGATCTCGGCGACGACCCCGCCATCGCAATCGGCGGATGCGGTTTCTGATACGGTTTCATGTGGACACTCACAATGTTCGGACGGTCCTCAGGAATCTTAAACTCCCAGAAATCGCTTTTATAGTGTCCGGGTTCTGGATCCGTCCAAATCTTGAGTACCGCTTCAATCCCTTCGCGGGTTGACTGCCGTCTGTCCCCATCCGCCAAGAACATCTCCGCGTCGCTCGGCGTGGAACTCGAGCCGACCCCCCAATGAAAGCGTCCATGCGTCTGATGATCCAGTTGCGCAATGCGATGCGCCACAACCGCTGGATTGTGTATCGGCATACACGTAATTCCCGTACCGAAGATGATGTTCTCCGTCATCGCAGCCGCTTTGGCAATAAAAAGATCCGGAGACGGAATGTTCTCCCACGTAAACGTAAAATGCTCACCAACATAAGCTTCTTTATAACCCAACTCGTCCAGGACAACCATCTGCTCAATATCGTGATCGAGCGTTTGGGTGGTGTCGCTACCGGGTGGATGCAAAGGCATTGTAAAAAAACCGAGTTCCATGAAAGGCTCCTTTGTGCAGTTCAACTTTTTAAACTATTGGATTTCCTCTCCCTATACTGTCACAGAAAAGGCAGGCCGAGGATATATTTCAGAGACTTGACAAAATCGGTCAGGTATGTTATTTTTTACGAAGTTTTCAGATATAGGTAAGAAGTTACCAAAAATCCAAATATTTTTCAAGTATTTTCGCCAAAAGGAGAAACACCACGTTATGAACGTGAGAACTTTTATCGCAACCTCACTGACGCTATTTGCGCTTATCATCGTCTCCCTATCAGGATGTGAACGCGTCAATCAGGTCGTCCAACCAGATGCCGTCACCACGCCAACAGAAACGACATTAAAAATCGGTGTGATCCAGCCCGCCAACACCTTCACAACCTTTAGCCAAGGTGCTGAAACCGCCCGTGCCCAAATTAATAGCAAAGGCGGCGTGCTCGGTATGGAAGTCGCTTTTATCAGTCGAAATAACCAACCCGTTGCGAGTGAGCCGCCGACACCGGAAGCAAGCACCGATGCTGCACAAAAACTCATTGATATAGAAAACGTTTTCGCAATCTTAGGTCCCGTTTATTCTACCAATGCTGTCGAAGTCGGTCCCATCGCACAACAAGCGCAACGCCTCATGCTTCCCGGCTCCAGTGGCGCAAATGTCCCTGAAACCGGAGATCACATCTTTCTCATTACCGTACCAAATCCATTTCAAGGAAAGGTTATGGCGAGTTTTGCGATGAACCCTGACGAACTCGGTGCTAAAACGGCAGCAACGATTATCGAGGAAGGCGACGTCTATACGACCGATCTTGTACAAGCGTTTGAAGCAGCGTTTCAAGCAAACGGCGGAGAAATCGTCTATAGCGGTGCCTATATTGTAGGCAATACCACTTTTACCGAACTCCTCACAGAAATCCACGAGGCAACACCTGATGTTATCTTCTGTCCCGGCTTCCAACCAGAAGTGCCATCCTTGATAAACGAAGCACGACAGATCGGTATCACAGCAACTTTCCTCGGTGGGAGCGCATGGGACGACAGGGAACGCTTCCTGAGCATTTTAGCGGATAACACTGTGTTAGACGGGAGCTACTATCCGACGAATTTTTCTGTTGCGACACAGGATGCAGACGTTCAAGAATTCGTAACGGCTTACAATGCGTTATTCGGAAGTCCGCCGGACGGTATCGCTGCGTCGGGTTATGATGCAATGCGGCTTTTAGCACAAGCGATAGAGACAGCCGGTTCGCTTGATCCTGTGACAGTCCGTGATGCGTTTGCAGCAGTCAGTGGCTACAAAGGTGCGACCACCATCTCACATTACGATGAAAATCGGCACCCCGTCAAAAGCCTCGCTATTCAGACGATCCAAAATGGACAGGTTGAACACTACAAAGTGGTCGAACCGTAACACACGAGAGATACAAGGCAGAAGAGGTGCCTTTTTATGACAAACCGACGCATTCAAGTCGGCGTTGTCGGATGTGGATGGGCAGGTTGCCGAGCCATCGAAGCCGCCAATGCAACCAATCGCCTGAACGTTCTCGCAATCGCTGAGCGCGACCCAACCCGCCGTGCACAGGCAGGAGATGAGAACGCAGTCCTACACCGCTATGCCGACTACCGCGAACTCCTCAATGACTCGGCTGTTGAAGCCGTCTATCTCGCTACCAATCCAGACGTTAGAAAGCAGCAGGTACTGGAAACGCTTAGGGCAGGCAAACACGTCTTGGTACAAAAGCCCCATGCAATCCGAGCACCCGAAATTTTGGAGATGGAAGCAGCAGCACAAAAAGCCAGAAAAACGCTTCAATTTTGTTACTTTATGCGTCACTTCCCAAACAACCGGAAGATTCGACGCGCCGTCCTGAACGGTGCAATCGGCGACCTCTATCACGCCCGAATCTTCGTGAAAAACAACTCTATTCCAGACCTTAACGCCAA
>JAJECD010000306.1 GCA_022822215.1 Candidatus Poribacteria bacterium
TGTTTTTACCCCCGTATGCTCCCGAGCTCAACCCGATTGAGAAGGATTTTGCTAACATTAAACGAAGCCGTCAATATAACCCAGAAGTCTCTATTGACCAAATCATAAAACTGTATAACTAATTATTGACTCTACTATAAACAGGAGAAATTAGATGAAACACGAAGATACACAGCTGGTTCATCGCTGTTTGGCAGGGGACGACAGTGCTTTTACGACGCTGGTCAAAAAGTACCAGAAACGCGTTCACGCCCTGGCGTGGCGGAAGGTTGGTGATTTTCATATCGCTGAGGAACTTGCACAGGACACCTTCCTCAAGGCGTATGAGAAACTTGGAACACTGAAGAACCCGAATCAGTTTGCCGGATGGCTCTATGTAATCACGAATCGGCTCTGCATAGCGTGGCATCGAAAACAGAAATCTCCGATGGAATCGTTAGAAACCACAAGCGGAGAGGAAATTGAAGAAATGTCCTACCGCCACTACGAAGATGAAGCGCGTGAAAAAGCCGCTGTTGAAGACCGTCGGGAACGCGTCAACGCTCTTTTAGAAAAACTACCGGAGAGTGAACGCACAGTTGTAACGCTTCACTATCTCGGCGAAATGACCTCTAAAGCGATTGGCGAGTTTTTAGGTGTATCCCCAAACACCGTTAGGAGTCGGCTGCAACGCGCGCGAAATCGATTACTAAAGGAGCAAGAAGAGATGATCCGCGAAACCCTTGGCAGTGTACACCTGCCCACAAGTTTCACCGAAAATATTACGCGGCAAATCGCCGATATAAAACCGGTAAGTCCGAGTGGCAGCAAACCTTTAATTCCAGTGGCAGTTTCTGCCGCCACGGCGATTTTTATTTTCCTTATGATGGGTGTAGGCTCTCAATACCTCGCCCGTTTTCAGAGACCCTACAACTTGAACGCACAATCCGTCACCACCGTTGAAATTATTGATGCACCGATTGTTCTTGATACACAAGCAACACCGGATTTGCGGAACCAAGCCGGACGTTTTGACACCACAGGTAGAAGCAGTGGTGCGGGTCCGCAAGTTTCCGAACCTGTGATGCCCGCTGCTGCACAGGTAGAAACGGAGACACGTCCATCAACAGATCAGCAGTGGGTCCAGGCAAGCGGTCCAGAAGCAGGCGGTTCAGTATTGGGATTGTTAGTAAGTTCTACCGGGGATGCTTATGCGGCCTCGTCAGTCGGTATCTACAGATTAACACCCGGCGCGGCTGCGTGGACGCTCGTCAATACGACCCTCTCGACTGCCAATCCAACAAATCTTAATGCCTCTACCTCGATAACCATGGCAGAGCGAAAAGGCACCATCTACCTCGTGTCTCCTGATAAAGTCTTCGCTTCAACAGATAGCGGCGAAACATGGGCAGCACTGGGGACGCGTCCAGAAGGAAGGGCTGTCGGTTTGGGAATAACAGATGAAGCACTTTATCTCGTCCTTGAAGATAAAGGTATCTTTCAATCTACAGACGGTGGTAAGCAGTGGAACCTGCTGAACGATGAAGTATCTGGAATAAACGTCCTCGCTGTTGCGACTCTTGAAAACACGGTATTTGTTGGGACAACGACAAGTCTTTATCGTATCCATTCAGGCAGGTGGGAAAAATTGTCAGTGGATACGACCAAAGCGATTCACTCCTTGGCTGTCGCCGAAAACAGCGTTTACGTCGGGACAGGTCCCAATTTTTCCGAATTAGAAACGCCTGAAGGCGTAAAAACCTACACAGAGCAGCTTACGAGCAGCGACATCTCAAGTTCATGGGAACTTTTCCATTCAACCGATTTGGGTGATTCATGGACTGAGATAACACCTACCAGTAACTCCTTCTTGATGAAAGTTTCACCAGGGGTCAAAGTCGCGGCAGCAGGAAAGACGGTGCTGGCACTGGGAATGATGATAAACTTTCGCTCAACGGATAGCGGGAAAACATGGACAGAATTCGGTTTCGATTTTAAAACGGCAGACATGAACTCGTTGACAAACGCAATGTGGAGCTCAGCAACGCTGAGTATGTTCCCTGCTATAGCAGTGAACGAAAGTACCATCCTTAAAGCAGGTGTTTTGGGACTTACACGCTCGACGGATGCGGGTGAATCGTGGCAGCCATTTATGAATGGTATCGTCAGCACTCAGATATTCAATTTAGTGGGATTCAAAAACGAACTCTACACGAGTACCGCCACAGGTCTTACAAAATCCACCGACGGTGGCGAGACGTGGAAACCACTTCCGATGAATTCTGACGAACTCACACTCAAACCGACAGAAAAAGCCAATGCTATCAACTTGCTGATTTTTCCCAAATTAGCAATTGCTAACGATTCACTTTACGGAATTGCCAGCGAACCGGGTTTAGCCGCAGAGAACGCATTCCGTGTCATCCGACTCTCTGCAAATGGTAATTTGTTAGTGCCAATTCAAGGGGTACCTGCTTTTGAGAGAGAGTCTTCTATAACAGAGCAAGATTCCTCTATAACAGATATAGTGGAACAAGCAGGAGATGTAAATCGTCAGCTCGAAAGTTTTCCGGGGGCGTTCGATGTTAGTAGCGAGACATTCTACGTAGAACATAAGCGGCGACTTCTTCGATGGAAACGCGGCGAGTCGGCATGGTTTGACACTGGATTGGTAGATACTGGTGAACACTCTGATAAAGACGAGGACCTTGTCAGAGGTTTCAAACTCGCTGTTTCAGGACAAACTGTCTATGTCGGTAAACGCGATGGACATCTTTTTCAATCGCTTGATAGCGGTGAAACATGGAAAGACCTGACTTCAAACCTACCATTACGTTTCAAACACTTCACTGAGATCGTCTTTGCGGGATCGGCAGCCTACGTCGCTACCGACGCGGGTGTCTTGACCACAGCAGACGGTGAACATTGGGAGGTCATCACCGATACAGAAAAAGGGCAGACAGTCATTGATCGAATGGCAGTGGCTGGCACAACGGTCTATGGTGCTGGCAACGCCGGGGTCTATCGATTGAATAATGGTAACGCCTGGGAAAAGATTTCGCCGGAAGTGCCGGATAGCGTTATTTCGCTCGTTGTTAGTAGCGATCGGCTTTATATCGCGACGGAACATCGTGGGATGTTCTATGTTTCTCTTGAGAAAGAATAGTAGGTGTTAAGTAAACACCACCATCCATAACTCCAATAGAAAGGTGGTTTTATCCTATGAAACCACCTTTCACAAATAAACTAAAGGAATCCGTCGCGAAAATCAACGAAAAAGATATAACTATCGTTTACCAGATAATTTTGCAGACATCGCCACGTTTCCGAAATGGATTGATGGCGTTTTTTTCATCAAAACCGCAGGAGAAACACTATGACATTGGCATCTGTCCCACGTTTTGTTTTAATATGCACAGTAATATTTGCCATGCTATCGGCGAACGTTTCGGTCGCTAAATCGAGTGAAACGGAAAAACATTCCCGCAGCGCCACCAGAATTGGAGAATCTATTGGGCTTACAACACTCACAGTATTGAGCGTTGTTTCCCTGGGACGCTGGTTAACCCCCTTAGATGAATGGCATGCAGAAATTCGTAAACTCACTGAAGATGAGCACTTCGTTGAACGTTGGATGTTGCTCAACGACGACCCGGCATCTCTTGAAAAAGGAAACAGAGCACTTTCAAAAATCCGAGAGGAAAAAAAGGCTTTGGAGAAGAAATACAATCGGTTCAATTGGTTGTATATTGGAGCAGTAGGAGTTATTGGAGGCGTTGCCTCAATGCTTATCTTCTCGTTGAGAGGCGATTAATCACGCACGGAAAGTATATTGAAACAATAAAGAAAAATAAGGTTCTGTTTTATCATTACAGCCAAGCTATTTGGGGATTGAATATCCTTTATAGGCTTGGCTGTTTTGCGTTCTAACAATCTTTGTCTTATGTCAACCACTTTGCCCAGAAGAGCGTTTAAGGTTAAAATCTACCTCAAAAGATGTTATCAGGGCATATAATATTTGACAGAAAAGGAAGCGTTAGATGAAGAGACCCATCAAGCGTTGTTTTTTTCTCGTCCTGAACCAGAAGAGCAAGCGTCGGAACATTAAAGTCTGCTGTCTTCACACCCCTTCCGCAATAATTTCAAGAAATTTGCCGTTTTTCAGGTAAAAATTCAGATTATGCACCTTTTCCGCCTTAAAATTGTATCTTTAATGACAGAACAACAAAGCAATGCTTTAAATTTAAGGATCTCAGTTTGCTATCGCGTACCGGAATCTATTCGTTAGTCATGGAGTATTCCAATGGAAAGAGAAGACGATGTTCAGTTGATTCGTAGCATTTTGTCAGGCGACGATACGGCATTCAGTGTCTTAGTCCGAAAACACCAAAAGAGTATTCACGCCCTGGCGTGGCGGAAAGTTGGGGATTTTCACGCTGCCGAAGAGATTACCCAAGATACTTTCTTCCAGGCATACAAGAACCTCGCGAAACTCAAAAATCCGAACCAGTTCGCGGGATGGGCTTACGTCATTGCCAATCGACTCTGTCTGAGATGGCTCCAAAAGAACAAATCTACGATGCAATCGCTGGAGGGTACACCTATGGCAGAAATCGATAAATCCTCTTATACACGTTATATCTCGGAACAGCGGGAGATGGAGGTTAGGGAACATCGCTATGAACAGGTGAAAAAGCTGCTGGCACGGCTGCCGGAGAGCGAACGCACGGTGGTGACGCTTCACTATCTCGGAGAAATGACGGCGAAGGAAATTGGAAAATTTTTAGGTGTATCCGTAAATACGATTAAGAGTCGGCTTCGCCGCGGCATGAAACGTTTACAAGATCAAGGAGAAGAAGTCTTGGTTCGCGAGACACTCGGAGGTATCCCGTTCCCCGCCCGCGTAACCGAGCGTATCCTACGGCGGGTCGCCGACATTAATCCGGCAGTGCCTCCAGTTGGAAAACCGTTGTTGCCGTGGATAGCTCTTGGGACGACAGCAGTCCTGGTTCTGTTGATGCTCGGAGCAAGTAACCAAATCCTGGCGCGGTTTCAGAAACCGTACAGTTTCGAGGCAGAATCTGAACGGACGGTTGAAATCGTTGATGCCCCTATCGTCCTTAATGTTCCGGCAAAACCGGCTGTGCGAAACCAATTCGGTCAGGCTGCGACACCCGGCAAAAGCAGTGGGAGCAGTCCGCAAGTTTCTGATGTGACACCAGTATCTGTTGCATCAGAGGATCACGCCACACTCTCTACCTCACAGTGGACGCTGGGAAAAGGACCCCCAGCGGGTTATATCCGCGATCTCTTCGTTACACCTGAAGGGACCGTCTATGCCGCTGCATCAACAGGAATCTATAGATTATCAGCAGATGCGACCGCATGGACGCACGTCAATGCCAGTATCCCTATCGGTGAGTCTCGGATACCGATGGCGGCGCATGATGGAGTGCTTTATATTGTCTCTACAGATGAGATATTTACTTCAGACGATAACGGCGAGACATGGCGGACATTGGGTCCCCGACCCAACGGAGATGCTGTTGGACTCATCATCACAGAGGCGACATACGCTCGCAGCTCGCAAGCAGATAGGACGCTATATCTTGCGCTTAAAGATGAAGGGATTTTCCGATCTATAGACGGGGGCGCGCGATGGGAGCCTTTTAACCATGGGATAACGGTTTCCGAGAAAATTTCCACACTCGCTGCTGTTGGAAAAACAGTGTTCGCCGGGACAGGGATTGGTCTCTATCGTCTTGATTCAAACACTTGGGAAAAACTGTCATTGAATACATCAGATGCTGTTTGCTCCCTGGTAGTATCTGGGAATGATCTTTATGTTGGAACGGGTTCCGATCTGTTGGTGAGATTATCTGGCAGAGAACTATATGAAGCAACGAAGAATACCTATTCGCCGCCAGTCAAGATTTTCCATTCAGCTGACTTAGGGGCTTCGTGGATAGAAATAAAGCATGGAAGTCAATATAGACTTACGCATGCCCATGCGGGTATAACGGTTTTAGCTGCCGGTAAAACCCTCTTAGCACTGGGGTACGATCAATCTCGTTCAACAGATGGCGGACAAACTTGGACACAACTTAGAAGCGACCAGAATTGGGTGCGGCGTAGTAGCCTTCCAGCTGTGATGGTGAATGAAAAAACGTATTACAAAGCCAGTGTATGGGGCATTCATCGCACGACTGACGGGGGTGAGTCATGGCACCCATTTATGAATGGTATAACAGGGACACATATAGTGGATCTGGTCGCATTCAACCACAGGCTCTACGCATATACTGGCTATGAAGTCCATCAATCAATTGACGCGGGCGTGTCTTGGAAAAAAGTTCCGGTTGATGGAGAGGGAGTCGTGCTTAACCCCAAGACGAAACACGCGGGTGAGTCAAAGTTTGCGGTTGTTGGAAACACACTTTATTTTGTTTCATCTGAAGCAGAGGAATTCCAAATTTTCCGTTTATCTACAGATGGCGACATGCTAATCCCTGTTCAAGGTGTCCCGCTTTTTGATCGTAGAGCAGTTAACCCTCGTGCTATCTCCCGTCTGCAAGGTGAGACAGCTGCAGCCGGCAGCGATGCGTTTTATGTGGAATACCGAAAAGGGCTTTTCAAATGGAGAGTTGGTGATCCAGAGTGGACAAACACTGGATTGGTAGATACGAGTCAAGTGTATAATAGCAATTACAGAGGTGGATTCAAAATAGCAGTTTCAGGCAAAACAATCTATGTAGGTCAACGAGATGGCAGGTTGTTTCAGTCACTTGATGAAGGACACAGTTGGCGAGACATTACATCCAGCTTACCGCTGCGTTTCACGCACTTCAAAGCGATAACCTTTATAGGATCAACCCTCTACGTTTCAACAGACGAAGGGGTCTTAGTTTCACAAACCGGCGCACATTGGCGCGTGCTAACCGATAGCGCGGGTACGCGTCCGGTCATAGACAAATTTGCTACGGACGGCATTAAAGTTTATGGGACCGGCGACACTGGCATTTATTGTTTGGATATTCGTAACCGATGGCAAAAGATCTCTTCAGAAGCTGTAAATGAAGTGATCTCTCTCGCCGTCATTAAAGATACGCTCTATAGTGCTGTTAGTGGACGCGGGCTATTCCACATTCCGCTTGCAGCAGAATAGTTGTTAGGATCTATTAAACTAAATACTCCGTAAATGAATAGGGTGAACCGATAAGGAGAAATTACGCGTGAAAACCACACAATTTTCAATTTTAGTTGTCCTTTTGGCGATATTTACTGTTGTGGCAAACACCACTGCCCAAGACTACACAATGTCGGGATTACCCGAAGATGCCAAAACACGTCTCGGCAAAGGTAAGATAAATGAAGTAAAGTATTCCGCAGATGGCACACGTCTGGCGGTCGTCAGTATGATAGGTATTTGGATCTACGACGCACAGACAGGTGCAGAACTTGAACTGATCAAAGGACATACGGATGGAGTCAACAGCGTAGCGTTTAGTCCGGATGGCAATACCATCGCAAGCGGGGGTGTGGATAACACCGTCCGGCTCTGGGATGCGAACACAGGGAGTCATCTCCACACACTCACAGGGCATACAAAGCCGTCCAGAAACTTTGTTAGGTCTGGGGTTCTCAGCGTAGCATTTAGCCCAGATAGCACGATTCTCGCAAGCGGGAGTTATGACGGCACTGCCCGGCTCTGGGATGCGAACACAGGAAATCATCTCCGCACGCTCACAGGGCATAGAGCTCCGGTCGCCAGCGTAGCATTTAGTCCAGATGGTGCCACCATCGCAAGCGGGAGTTATGACGGCACTGTCCGGCTTTGGGATGTCAACACAGGTGGCGAGCGCCATACGTTCATTGGGCATACAGGTTTGATCAACAGTATAGCGTTTAGTCCGGATGGCACCACCATCGCCAGCGGGAGTAGGGACGGCACTCTCCGTCTTTGGGATGTGAACACAGGTAGAAATTTTCGCACGCTCACCGCGGATAGACGTGCGGTTACCAGCGTATCATTTAGTCAGGATGGTACCATTATCGCCAGCGGGAACGATGATAACACCGTCCGGCTCTGGGATGTAAGCACAGGGAGCAACCTCCACACACTCACCGAGCATACGGCTCGGGTCATCACTGTATCATTTAGTCCGGATGGCACGACCGTCGCCAGCGGGAGTAGGGATAGCACTGTCCGGCTCTGGGATGCAAACACAGGGGACCAGCTCCGCACGCTTACCGGATATACGGCTGGAGTCATCGGTGTAGCGTTCAGTCCCAATGGGAGGACCGTCGCCAGCGGAAGTGAGGATGGTGCTGTCCGTCTCTGGGATGCGAACACGGGACACCTGCTCCACACACTCACCGAGCATGCAACCACGGTCAACAGCCTATCGTTTAGCCCGGATGGAACGATCCTCGCCAGCGGGAGTTATGATCGCACTGCCCGTCTTTGGGATGCGAACACGGGAAGCCTGCTCCATACACTCACCGAACATAGGGATTGGATCAGAGATGTAGCGTTTAGTCCAGATGGGACGATCCTTGCAACCGCGAGTGGTGACCGCACTGTCCGGCTCTGGGATGTCAACACGGGGAGTCATCTCCGCACACTCACAGGGCATACGCATTGGGTCAGAAGTGCAGCGTTTAGCCCAGATGGCAATACCATCGTAAGCGGAGGTTATGACGACACTGTTCGGCTCTGGGATGCGAACACAGGTAACGAGCGCCACACACTCACCGGGCATACGGCTGGCGCCGCCAGCGTCCTGTTTAGTCCGGATGGCACACTCGTCGCCAGCGGGAGTTATGACGATACTGCCCGTCTCTGGGATGCAAACACAGGGGACCATCTCCACACACTCACTGGACATACGGATTCGATCGTCAGCATATCGTTTGGTCCCGATGGCACCCTTGCAACCGGGAGTTGGGATCGCACTGTACGTCTCTGGGATACGAACACGGGAACCCATCTCCGCACGCTCGTTGGGCATGCGGATGACGTGGACGGTGTATCATTTCGTCCAGATGGCAATGCCATCGCAAGCGGGAGTAAGGACGGCACCGTACTCGTATGGGAACTCAATCCCTCCCCTACAGCAGACACCACTGAACCTATAAGACGCAAAGAAGATGTCACTGGGGATGATATTGTTAACATCCAAGACCTTGTATCGGTCGCATCACATCTTGGGCAATCCGGATCAGATCTTGGGAGATCGGGAGACACTGCTCCGGATGTCAACAGTGATGGAATTGTCAATATACAGGACCTTGTCCTTGTTGCGAGTGCCTTAGGTCCCAGAGATTCCGCGCCTGCTCTGAATGCGCAAGCCTTCCAAACGTTCGCTGCTGAAGATGTAGAAAAATGGCTGCAGCAAGCCCGACAATTGTCTCTAACAGACCCGGCTTTTCAACGCGGTATTCTCATTTTAGAACAACTTCTTACAGCATTAACACCGAAACAGACAGCTTTATTGCCGAACTACCCGAATCCGCTTAACCCAGAAACATGGATACCGTATCAGTTGGCAAAACCTGCGAATGTCAAAATCTCTATCTATGCCGCAGATGGGAAGTTAGTTCGGAGACTCGCGTTAGGCACGCAAGGCGCGGGCATCTATGCATCGCGCAGCCGTGCGGCGTATTGGGATGGTCGGAATACAGTCGGCGAACCGGTCAGCAGTGGTCTATATCTTTACATACTGACCGCCGGAGATTTCTCTGCCACTCGACGGATGGTGATTTTGAAGTAATAAACGGAGGTAGATCATGAAAATGCGTTGGACGTTAGGAACATTGATTCTGTGTGCGTTGTTAGTTATCAACGTTGCCAAACTCGCCGCTGAAGAAAATTGGGAGCGAAAAGCAGACATGCCGACACGGCAGGCCGGCTTCGCTACGTCTGTTGTGAATGGAAAAATATACGCCATCGGCGGCGAAGTCGATAAATTTGGGGATTTGGAGCTCTCAACGGTAGAAATGTACGATCCTAAAAGTGATACATGGGAACAAAAAGCAGATATGCCGACTGCCCGGTCTGGTGTAGCTACCTCAGTTGTGGATGGGAAAATATACGCCATCGGGGGTATCAAAATACATAAGCGCAAGATTGGACCGGGT
>JAJECD010000314.1 GCA_022822215.1 Candidatus Poribacteria bacterium
GCAACCGCTAAGAGCGTGCGCGGGGTATTTTTCAGTTGCAAAGCATATGCTTGTAAAGTAGAATGCAAGTTCATCCTTATGTTTCCTTGGGTTAGGTGAACTTATAGGATAACATAAGGATGAATACACTCAGAGAAAAAAGTAACTCCTCTCAAATCACGCAAAAACAATTAGCACAAGGCGTGAATTATAGTTCCGTTTTGTCATGTTCAAGGAACAGCGCATCAGCGACTTCCGCGAGTGCCTCATCCGTTAAAGGTGGAATATCCAGCATAGTCATCCGTTTTATGATTTCAGAAGCAAGCGCATGTTTTTCAATATCAGGAAGTTGGTTGAATGCTTCCAATATGTTCTGTGGGGCAGTGTTCATGTGAAACCTCCGCGTAATAAAAATATAAAACTTATGTCAATTACACACAACGCGTTGGCGAAATTCAAGGTTTTTTAGAGAGGCAAAATTTAGGTATCTTCCGTCCTCACCAACCGCTGATACATCCGCGTCAAACTGAAAGCAATCGGTCCCCACACCAGCGCCGCCACCATCGCCGTAATCGAGAACGCAATACCCGGAATCGTCTTCACAACCAATTTTACCAATCCAATCACGGCTGCACCACCACTCTTTGAAAACCGATACCCAAACGAGTCAATCAGCTGTTTCGCACGATAGCGAGAGTCGTAAGAGAGCGGCATATAGAACAATTCTTTCGCTGCCCGAAAAATTGAATAATCTAAGGCTTTAAAAATCACGTACGCAGCCGTCCCACTCCGAAGCGATGGAGAAATCGTCAGCACAAGACTACTCACGAGGTGAACTATCGGGACACCCACGTGAATAACGCGAAGATTGACAAATCTAAGTGCCAGCGGCACGATCACCAATTGTAAGATACCGGCGGCAAGTCCAAGATACCCATATACCCCACCGAAAAACGCCGTCCGCGCATCTGTATCAGATAACTCCATTTCCGCCAAACCATTGAAACGGAGATCCAGCACAGTGGACACCAACTGCGTACTTAAGATTAATATCCCGATAAAAAGCAGATATCTGGAGCGGAACAGCGTTTTTACACCGAGGTGTCCAAGCCTGCCACCAGTCTCCGCTTCGCTCGGTTTCGGTTCACCGCCGAATCTATAAGCAATCACACTGAAGACTGCCGCAGGGACAAGGGATCCCGCCGCGAAAAGCAGGAGCGGTTCAGACCCCAATACCTCCGCCCATCTCTTCACAAGCATGCCACCGGCAAATGAACCCATAGACGCAACGGCACAGAAGGGGCCATTAATGCGCTTCGCCTGTTCTGTTGTCAGCACACTGTTAACAAACGACCAGAACTGCTCAATGACAATCACGATATACGCTTCGCGGAACACATAGATAATCACAGCAGCGAAATGCATACCACGGACAAGCGCAGCATAGCAGCCGAGGATCAGCATACCAGAAAAAAGTGAGGTGATTGCCAAAGCGTAGGTTGCACCCCGCCACGAGAGTAGGCGACCGTAGCAGTACAGCATCACAATCATACTCGGTGAAACCAACACCATACCAAACATGAGATTCTCGGCACCATACGCCTCGATGAACAAGGAGGACGACACGGAACGGATAAACTCATAACCAAACAATACAAAACTTGCAGCCGCACTAATTGAGATCGCAGCAAAAATAAGTCGTCGTGGAAACATTATGTTAGATTGTCCCTCAAAAAATCTCTCTATCGCTCTGGAATGCTATCCTCAGTTGGACGCGGATTGTGTACCCAATGCCCATTCGGATCGCTGCCTCTCGCAACAATCGCGCGTTGATTCCAATTGTTCGCTGCATGGACATCGGGCGGTACGAACCGCATTGTCAACCCACAACGCCGTCGGTCTGAAGCGTTCGGTTCAGAACCGTGCAATAGCAGGTCGGAATGTAAAGACATCTGTCCGGCTCTCATCTCAAACGGAAAAGGCACGTCTCCGTACCGAGCAGCACCATGCACCGTCTGTCCGAGTACGTTCTTTTCCTCAGCAGTACTCCGTTCAAACGCGATCTGCCCGTGCAGATGCGATTTCGGAATAACGGTCATCGCGCCGTTCTCTACGGCAGCATCGTCAATAGCCAGCCACACCGTGACAGTTTTGCTTGGAGACAGAGGCCAATACGAAGCATCTTGATGCCAACTCACCTGTTTGACATCACCCGGCATCTTGCAGAAATAGTGCGTTCCCCAACAGATGAGAGTCTCACCGAGCAGGTCCTGCACATAATCCAGAATCCTACCGTCCGTAACCAGATCGTGGATACCTGGGCAGCTGGTATGCCATCCGTTAATGGAGTAACTATTCATTCCCGCCGCCAACGCTTTCTTCATGAGTTCATTGAAATAGGTGCGGTGTTCGGCGATCTCCGCTTCAGAAAAGACATCCAAGGGTGAAATAAAACCCCTTTCATTGAAGTGCGCAATTTGGGCAGACGTTAAGGTCGATGGATTCTCATTTTCAACCGGAAAAAACTGTAGGGTTCGATTCAGTTCCGGCATTGCGTCTGTAATGGGCATCGGCGCGTCCTCTTTTCTTCAAGTAGGTTAGAAGTTTGTATTGCGGATATGATACCAGATTTAAACCCTCTTGTCAATTTGTTTTCCTTCCCAATTAGGCGCATTTAGTTTTTCTGTAGGAAGGGAAAATACCCAAGCAAAAACACTTCGATTCCCGACTTCCCCTGTAGGAGCGAGCTGCGCTCGCGACTCTTTCCAAAAAGCGAAAAAATGAAAATTGAATACCTCTATAATCAGACCAGTTTTTCTTGACAGTTCTTACCAAATATGCTATTATTTCCAAAGTAGACCGTGACAGCAGTGGCACAATGTCGTTCGGAAGTTTCTATTAATTTTACACCACACGATCCGATTTATGAAAACTATCCATAAGATCCTTTTCCAAGATGCCCGAGATTTAAAAGAAATTGCTTCAGAAAGCGTTGACCTGGTCATCACCTCCCCGCCATATCCGATGATTGAAATGTGGGATGAAATGTTTAGCAACCAGAATCCAGAAATTCAGGATGCGTTAGCGGAAGGTGATGGAAAATCGGCGCATGCGTTAATGCACAAGATCCTCGATTCTGTATGGAACGAAGTATTTAGGGTCTTAAAAAACGATAGATTTGCATGCATTAATATAGGTGATGCGACAAGGAAGGTCAGAAACGATTTTTGTTTATATTCAAATCACGCGAGAGTTTTGACCTACCTCTTAAATATCGGGTTTTCAGCACTCCCTGATATCCTCTGGCGAAAACAAGCCAACACACCCAATAAATTTATGGGATCCGGCATGCTACCTGCAGGTGCCTACGTAACGCTAGAACACGAATACATTCTGATAGTCCGAAAAGGTTCAAAAAGAGAATTTAAATCAGAAAAAGAAAAACAAAATAGGCGCGAAAGTGCGCTGTTTTGGGAAGAACGGAACGTCTGGTACTCAGATATCTGGACAGACATTAAGGGAACAGAACAGAAACTTTCCAATCCCATGTCTCGATCAAGAAGCGCAGCATTTCCCTTCGATTTGGCTTATAGACTGATCAATATGTATGCTGTGAAAGGGGACACGATACTTGACCCATTTTTAGGAACAGGAACGACGGTTGCGGCTGCAATGACATCGGGCCGTAATAGTATCGGTGTCGAAATTGACAAGAGTTTTCAACATGTTTTATGTCCAATTGCACATCACATCGTCGATTTTTCAAACGATTATTTGCACGACAGGTTACTCAGACACTTAGCGTTTGTCAAAAACCGAATTCAAAACTCGGGCCCGTTAAAATACAAAAACAAGCACTATGGCTTCCCAGTGGTCACAAGTCAAGAACCGTTTATTTTATTCAATGGCTTAAAAGAGGTCCAAACTTGTGGCGATCATATTTTTGAAGTTATGTATTCAACAGAGCCGCAAAATTTGAATTTTGAGCGATCCTCAGAATCTATGATTGGTAAGAAAGTGAAGTCTTACAATAGACCTATTCAACCGAGTATGTTGGATGTGTAGTAACTTTACATCAGACAAAGAGAATATATGCAAATCAAATTAACAAATACCGAGATTCAGGAGTATGTGGATGCCTCTGCTTGTGAATTTCCGAAGTATACGACCCAATTAATAAATCTCGCAAATCAAAATTCGCAGGCTACGCGCCCAAGACATGTCGGACAGATGACTGAACTGATTCAGGATTTTCCAGGAAAATCTTTTGAAGAATGGGTAGAGTGGTATCAAGAACAATATCCCGGAGCAATTGACAACGCAACAGAAAAAATCACTGCCATGATAGAAAATCTTGAGGTAGCATTACCCAAAATTGACCGAGCTATGGTTAAAGCATGGGTAGAGGATCTAATTCTTGTCAAAACCTATACAGGACTTAAATTTCAGGAGGCAATCCTGAGAAAATTGGCAGAAATAAAAGGCTCCGACTACCGCTTAGCAGAACCTCATGAGGAATCACAAGGTATAGATGGATTTGTAGGCGAAGAGGCATATTCCATCAAGCCAAGCAGTTACGAAGCAATGCCATATTTATCAGAAGCCATAGAAGTGAAGATGATCTTTTATGAAAAGAGAAAGGATGGTGTGGTGTTTGAAATTCCAGAGAATTAGCGGTAGAAGAACCTATAGATTGCGTTAATTTAACAAATTCACACACTGTAGATATTACCTATTAGAAAAACAGAAAAAAATGGACGAAAAACGAGCCAGTGGACGCTACTACACCCGCGGGAACCCGTTTCAACTAAAACCGTTCCAGACGTGGGCAAAAGAGCTTAACTTAGCACAACAGATAGCCTTAGAACCCTTTGCCGGTGCTAAGGACATCCCACAACTCATTGACGCAGCACATCTGCAATGTCAAGATTGGGCATTTTACGACATCGCGCCAGCAGCACAAGGAATCGTGGAACGTGACACGCTCGCCGACTTTCCGACAGGGTTTAATGTTTGTATTACCAATCCACCGTGGTTAGCGCGCAACTCCGCAACCCGCCGCGGGTTACCCTTTCCAGAAGCAACCCAACATGACGATCTCTACAAATACGCACTTGAGCAGTGTCTGACACATTGCGGGTGGGTCGCAGCAATTATCCCAGAAGCGTTTATTAGGAGCGGACTGTTCCTGCAACGGCTACGCGACTTCATCTCCTTAGTCCCACAAAAACAGACCTCTTACCCCGCTGATAAGGGGAATAAGAGGGTTTCGGTTCACCCGCCTGATAAGGGGGGCGGGGGGGGTTCGGTTATGTTTGAGGACACCGAACATCCAGTAGGTCTCGCACTATTTACACCGGACGTAACATCAGATGTGAGGATATGGCGCAACAATCAACGCCTTGGTGGACTTAATGAATTGCGCAAATACCTCCCCATGCCTTCTTCTAACCGCAGTATCATATTCAACAAACCGAACGGAAACTTGGGACTCATCGCGATAGACAACACCGTTTCCGCTTCCATCCGTTTCTGTCCACCAGAAGAACTGAAAGACTACCCGATCCGCGTCCACTGTCGTTCCATTACAAAAATCGGCGTACCGTGGGATGTGGATATAGATATCCTCAATACGCGTTTAACAACAATCCGAGAAAAAACCCACGATGTTTTTCTAACGGCTTTCAAAGGCTTACGCCGCGATGGACATTACCGCAGGCGATTGGATTGGGCGTTGACGCGAGCAATTGTTGATGTAGATCACTTACAATTTAAAATGAATATGCCCTGAAAAATGATGAAGAAATTAATCTGCCTACTTCTACTGATAGCACTCATTACGTTTGCGGGATGCATACCCGGCGATGGCAAACATACTGTCGAGAAACCCGCTGGATTTTTCTGGGGCATCTGGCATGGATGGATTGCGCCAATATCGCTAATTTGGCACCTATTTGACTCAGACATACGGCTCTACGAACCCAACAACACTGGCTGGTGGTATGATTTTGGATTTTACATCGCCGTGATTAGCGGTTTCGGCGGCATCTCTTTTTCACGGAGGAAACGCAAGAAAGTTGTCGTGCAGGAAAGCAGTAATTCTGAATAGGTTGTACCTGTTATAGCGAAGACTGGCAGTCTACGCTACATACTGCTGAATGCTGTCTGCAATTTTATCGTCCGAAGTAGGATTATAGGATTTGCGGGATTAAGGTGCGGTAGAAGACGGGCGAGACAACCTCGCCCCTACGGCACATTTACCCTAAGATTTAAGGAATAGGCAATGAAAACTTTTGAGACGCGAGGGCCCGTGTATCGTGAGCGTAACTATGTCGTCCGACGTACCGCGGAACTTGCGGATTTTATTAAACGCGTCAAACAAGGGCGATACATCGTCATCTTTGCGCCGCGGCAAACAGGCAAAACCACCTTTTTCCGATGGGCACTGGACGCTCTCACAAACGAAGAGATACCCTATTTTCCAATCCAACTGGATTTTGAGGAGTATAGAACCTTTTCGCCTTCCGATTTTTATGACTACCTCTGCAAAGATATTCGCAAAGAAATTAAAAACGTTTTTGAAAAACGCGGTGAAGAAATTTCTGATAATTTAAGGCAATTTCTGGAAAATGCAAAGATTACCAATCACGTTTCAATGAGAGAGTTTTTTGAAGATCTTGCGAATTTGCTGATTGGCAACGTGGACTCGCAAATGACACCTTTGACCCAGCGGGTTGTTATTATCATTGACGAATTTGATGGCGTTCCGCAAACCGTCGTAAGCAATTTCCTCCATTCGCTCCGACGCATCTATCTCTCCGATATCGCATCACGGTGTCCCTTTAGCCTCGGCCTCGTCGGCGTTAAGAGCATAACACAACTGAACTATGACCGCTCTATCTCGCCCTTCAATATTCACGATGAGTTCGCCTTGCCCAACTTTACGCTCGAACAGGTGCAAGAACTCCTGGGACAATATACCGAGGCAGTTGGTCAACCCTTTGCCGCTGAAGTCATCACAACACTTCACAAACAGACAGCAGGTCAACCCTTCCTTGTAAATCGGCTTGCACAGATCCTTACTGAAGAACTGGACCTTCCAAAAACTGAGCGAATTGACATGACCCACTTTTCGGAAGCACACACGCGGCTGCTGCGGGAACAGAACACTAACATCCAGCATCTCCTGACCAATATCCGAAAGAATCCCCGCTTTGAAACTATCCTCATGGAAATTGTCTCCTACGATAGAGGTGTCGAATTCAACCTGCACAACGAATATATTGACAAACTTGTGACTTACGGGGTTATTTCGGAAGGTGCTGACGGGATGTGTGAAATTGTCAACCCGATTTATCAGTATTGCATCATGCGGGCATTTCAACCTTTGATAAATGGGCTGGAACGTGAATATTTTCCTGAAGATACAGAAACCGATTTTTTAGATTATCTCGCAGCCGATGGACAGATTCGCCTCCAGTCTCTGCTTGATAATTTTCAGGATTTTATCGCACGCGCCGGATATCGAATTCTGCAAGTGCCGGAAACCCCGAAAGAATTTGTTGGGCAGTACCTCCTTTTCGCATATCTTGAGCAGTTTGTGCGGTTGGTACGTGGGCGAATGTACCTTGAAGTACCAACCGGACGCGGAAGGACAGATCTGCTCATTCTGCACAACACACAAAAATACATCGTCGAAACCAAGATTTGGGAAGGGGAACGTTCCTATGCAGCAGGAAAGCAGCAACTGGCAGCATATATGCGGTTAGAGGGGGCAGCGGAGGGGTACTATATTGTGTTCGATCATCGTAAGAACCCAATACCTCGAACAGAGACAGAGGTTGTCGAAGGCTTCACCATCCGAAACTACGTCATCCCTGTCGTGCAAGAGCCGCCCTCACGGAGAACATAATCTGTTAGATTGTGCCTTTTATCGCACAGCCTGACTGTAGAAGACAGGCAAGAGGACCTCGCCCCTGCGAGATGTTTCATTCAACAAAGGAGAAAACTTGAATGCCGAAAATAACACAAGACGATATTAATCGCATTAATAGAGAAAGGACATAACCCATGAAAGTCTTAGTCATCGGCGGCACAGGCAACATCAGCCGAGGCATCGTCGCCGCACTACAAAACCGAAACCACGAAGCCGTCCTATTCAACCGTGGACAACACATCGACCCACCCCCCCCAGATGTCCGCGTCATCCACGGCGATCGGAAAAACCGCGAGGATTTCGAGGCGAAAGTCAGTGCCGAAAACTGGGATGCCGTCATTGATATGATTAGCTTCAACGCAGATGATGCCGCCTCCGCACTCCGTGCATGTCAAGGACGCGTCGGACACTTCGTCCACTGCTCAACAGTAATGACCTACGGACCCCCATTCAGCGGGATTAACCTCCCAGAGACAGCACCCTTGCAAGGCACATCAGGTTATGGACTCGGCAAAATCGAAGCAGATAACCTACTCTTAGAGGCACACGCACGCCATGGATTCCCCGTAACCATCTTCAAACCGTCCTATACACACGGACCCGG
>JAJECD010000117.1 GCA_022822215.1 Candidatus Poribacteria bacterium
CTACGGGTCTCTCGCGTCGGATTAAAGGGATGCGTGTGCAGGAAGCGGCAGCCCTTATTGCGGATTATAAAATCCGTTTTCCGGGGATAGATCGTTTTCTACAAGCGTGTGTTCGCGAGGCGTCGGACCAGGGATACGTTAGCACGCTCACCGGACGGCGACGTGCAATCCCGGAAATTTACGCCTCCAACCAAAGGCAGCGCAGCCTCGGTGAACGACTGGCAATCAATACAGTGGTGCAAGGTTCCGCTGCGGATCTGATGAAGGCGGCGATGGTGCGCGTGCAGCAACGTATCGATAAAGATAGGCTTCCGATGAAAATGCTCTTACAGATTCACGATGAATTAGTGCTTGAGACGCCAGAAGCACTTGCGGCAGCACACGCTAAGATTGTTTGTGCGGAAATGGAAAACGCCATGTCGCTCCGTGTACCGCTCCGGACAGAGGCGGGTATCGGCGATAATTGGATGGTTGCGAAGTGATATTTTTTAGAATTAAATTATTATAGTTGACAAACAGAACCAATTATGGTATAATTTAGCTTAACGTAAATTTAAGGGAAATGTGATAGTGTCCGCTGGCAAATTTACGAGTAGTGTTTTGACAGTTTTACGGTTTGGAATCAGAGCATTCTCATTATGCAATGTGACGAGGATCCAACAAGAGATTGATAAGAATTACTTTTTGCCAATCTTTCCTACGCTTGCTGCCAAATTTCTGCCTTTGAAAATGCTGACAGTGCTCAGTTTTCTCATTTTCCCGTATCTTATCCCTTTCCTTGTGTTCTGGGAAATATCGGTGCGCGTGAATGTGCCGTTCGTATTCGGAATACCAGGTCGGGATACATATAATTTCTAAAAGGAGAAACGAGATGAATATCTACGTTGGCAACGTGCCTTATGCGGCTACGGAAGAGGACCTTGAAGCACTCTTTAGTGAGTACGGTCCGGTTGCAACTGCTACAATTATTCGTGACCGGTACGACGGTCGCTCCAAAGGATTTGGCTTCGTTGAAATGGAAAACCAAGAAGATGGCGATCGAGCAATAGAAGCGTTGGACGGTCAAGAAATGATGGGACGCCCGTTGAAGGTCAACCCAGCACGTCCTCGCGAGCAACGCCGTGAGCCTCGTCAGTATGGCAATGCGGAGATGTAATCTCCATGCGGGTGCCCTCTGTATGAGTGCACCGATAAAGTTTGTAGAATCGCTTTGAAGTTACATCGTTTCGTAAACGATAGTGGCTGCAACGTGTCTTGCAAATTTTTGCCCCAGTTTTGGGACATGTTTTATTTTAAACACGTTCCAAACCGGGGCTTTTTTCTTTAAAAGCAGTGGGGTTAAAAATAGGGACGATAGCTGCAGATGCGATAGAAACTACCGCACCCTCAGCAGCTCTGTCTGTATTGGATTAATCTTCCCACTTAAGCATGCCCCAAGTGACAGCGATTTTCCCAGCAGGTTCCACAGCGACACCTGCGACCTGTAAGCCGTTATTCATAATGTCAGCGATATCGTCATCCGTCAACGGTGAATGGAAAAGACCGACTTCGTCCATCGCGCCGGTGAACCAGTTGCCATCAGCATCCCAAATGCCACAGCCACCGATATTGACGTTGAAATCTGACCGACCGTGGTTGGGCCAACTGCCTTCGACCGTCGTTGCCTCTCCATCTACGTAAACTTTGGTGAATTCACGGGTCGCAACAGCGGCGACGTGGTGCCATTCACCCGATGGATGGGGATATGGATTATTATTGCTGCCGGCAGTCGGTGTCCACAAGGCAACAGTCGTTGGATTAATAAAACCGAATTCGGGGGAATCGTTCTGGCCAATCAAGCCGATGCGATTCGATGTAATATTTCCAGGCTTCACCCACGCGACGACAGTGAACTCACGCCGACCGTTGAGAAATCCTTGACCGGTGCTGACACAGTTGCCAGTGCCATCAAAGGCTAAAGCACCGCCGAACCGTCCATCTACCCAAATCGGCGCGTTGACGATCGTCCCGTGATTGTTGTTCCCAGATGAATCCATCGCAACGCTCCCGGTACCGTCATCAAACAACCAAATACCGACAACACTACTGGGATCAATTTCGGCACTACTGCTGTTGACAGCAACGAGACCCATAGCCATCAGTCCGAGACTAAACAGAATAACTGTTAAAGCATTAAATTTCATTTGAATCCTCTCGCTTTCTTTAGAGATTTACCGCGCCATACGGCGGGTTTGTCCTTTTAGCCTATTCCGCTGTTTCTGAAGTCATCAGGACACGTTGACCCTCTGATGCTTTTCGCAGCGTTACCAGAAATAGCAGATGAATATATTTTGACACATTTTGCATTAAAATGCAAGTTTTTTTCTCACAACCCCATTTTGTTACTATAGCATAAAGTGTAATAATTCTCAAAAATAAATAGTAAGAAGAACAAAATTCTGATAGAATACTACAGAAATATACGCACTCAAACGTTTCTTGATAACAAAAAACAGAGAAACTTTATACGGTAAACCCCCTGACCTCAGCACCTAATATATTTATGAGACGATATACAGCGATTTTTATCCTTCTTACGCTTCTTGTGTGGACAGCAGCGGCGGAAACTGATGCCCCCCTCTTTACAGAAGTGACTTCGGCACTCGGTTTTTCACAAACAGGTGAGACTTGGCCCGCAGGCACACACGCCTTACCCGAGGTCATCGGGAGCGGTGTTGCTCTATTCGATTATGATAACGATGCCGCACTGGACATCCTGCACATCCGATTTCCGCCACCTGGAAAAACGGATACACCTACCCCGAACCGGCTCTTTCGACAACAACCTGACGGAACATTTGTTGACGTTACAGAAATTGCTGGCATCGGAGACGAAGGTTACGGACAAGGGGTCGCAATCGGTGATGTGGATAATGACGGCGATGCTGATGTCTACGTGACGAACTACGGACCTGATGCCTTCTACCGCAACAACGGCGATGGCACCTTTAATCTCACAGGCATAGGCATCTCAAACGAGGCGTGGGGGACATCAGCGACCTTCGGGGATTACAACCGGGACGGCTATCTCGATCTTTATATTGCCAATTACGTTCAATTTGATCCAGCAGCGGTGTGTCGTGGAAAACATAGCGCGCCGGACTACTGTAATCCACAGGTATTCGATGCCGCGCCAGACCGCCTATTCCAAAATAGGGGCGACGGGACATTCATAGATGTGACGCAACAGGCGGGTATCGCTGCGATGCCGGGAAGGGGTCTCGGCGTTGTCTGCCTCGATCTGACCGGGGACGGTTGGGTAGATTTTTATGTTGCAAACGATGGCGAAGTGAATCAACTCTGGGTAAACCAGACGGACGGCACCTTCAGTGAGGAGGCGATCGTACGCGGGCTCGCCTTTAACGCTTACGGACAACCCGAAGGCAGCATGGGGATCGCCGTTGGGGATCTCAATGGCGATATGCGGGCGGATCTCTTCGCAACCCATTTGTCTGGTGAAACGAACACGCTTTACGTCACCACGCCTTATGCAGTCTTTGTTGACATGACTGAAGTCGCAGGGTTCGCTGGTCACGATCTGCTTTTTACAGGCTTTGGGTGCGGCTTCCTCGATTTCGACAACGATGCCGATCTCGATATTGCCCTCGTCAACGGTCGCGTGAAGCGCGGTACTATCTTAGCGGGAGCAAACGTCGGAGAATTCTGGAACTTCTACGCTGAGCCGAATTTGCTGTTCCAAAATTCTCGGACAAGCATTGAGGACACAGGGAAAAATGTCACGTTTAACGATGTGAGTTCGCTTGCACCCGATTTTACAGGTCGGGTCGAAGTCAGTCGCGGAATGGCTTTTGGGGATATCGATCGCGACGGCGATATCGATATGGTCGTCAGCAATCTTGACAATCGGATCCGTCTTTTCCGCAATGATACCCCGATGTCGGACAACAACTATCTTTTTGTTCAAGCAATCACGCAGAACCGCGATGCCCTCGGTGCGCAAGTGACGCTACACACCGAATCACACACCTTAACGTCTTATATCCTGCCCGGAACGAGTTACCTCAGTAGTAGTGAACCGAGTGCGCATTTCGGATTGGGAAGAATAGCCGCCGTTGCGGCGATCGAAGTGCGCTGGACAGATGGAAATCGTGAAAAATTTCCGGGTTCCGCTGCCAACCGGCGTGTAACGGTGTATCAGGGAGAGGGGGTGTCCTTTTGAAAAAATTGATTCTCCATTTGTCTCTTATTCTCATCAGCACTTTCACATCCGCAGATATTGACGTGCCACAGCCGACTGACCTCGATTTCGTTGAAGAAAAACGCCTTTTAGATGCAATCGAAACCGCCCAAGCAGCTGTCCGAAACGCTCCCGACGACGCGCATGTATGGGGATACTTAGGGGATGTCTATCTCAGTCACGGCTGGGAAATTCCAGCGATACCGTGTTATCGCCAAGCGAGTCAACTTGCACCGAACGCAGTGCGGTGGCACTATCTACTCGGTAGACTCA
>JAJECD010000274.1 GCA_022822215.1 Candidatus Poribacteria bacterium
ATTACGGGCTGCTTGTGATCCCGTTGTGGAGCAGATGTAAGACCAAAGATGGCTAACTGCTATGAAGCACAAGCCCCAGCGTTTACGCTGTGGGTGCCTTGACAGACATACAATAAGATTTGGTTATAGGTAGAAACAATCGACAATATATAAGGAAAACGGGTGATGAAGAAAGAACAAATTGTTTCCCAAGATCCACGCGTGATGCACGGCACCTTAGTTTTCGCTGGTACTCGCGTACCGGTTGAAAGCCTGATTCAGCATCTTGTTGCAGGTGATTCGCTTGATATATTCCTTGACGATTTCCCAACAGTCTCACGTGAGCAGGCAGTGGCTTATTTACAGATGACTCTGGAGTTTGCTGATGCGCGTGTTGCTTGATGAGCATCTACCTCATAGACTTCGACAACTTTTCGCCGCCTCAATTGAGGTTGTCACAGTTGGGTATCAGCGATGGAAGGGCATGAAAAATGGTGAACTCTTGCGAAAAGCTTCGGCTGAGTTTGATGTCTTTATCACGATGGATAAGGGGTTTTTATATCAGCAAAACTTAGAGAAAATTCAAATAGGCATTGTGTTGTTAAATGCTGAGAGCAACCGTTACGTGCATCTCGCACCGCTAATTCCTCAAGTGAATGTCGTATTGAAAACTCTTAAGAAGGGACAAGTTGTGACGGTGAGTAGAGAACAAACACATTACTGAGAAGAGGAAATGTAAAGGTGCAAGCCATTATTCTGTGCGGCGGTCTCGCGACGCGGCTCGGTGAGACAGTGAAGACACTCCCAAAAATCTTATTAGAAATCGCTGGAAAAACCGTCTTGGAGTGGCAAATCCATTTGTTGAAGGATGCCGGTGTTACCGAGGTTGTCCTTGCATCTGGACACCTGCACGATGTGCTTTATGAACGCGTCGGTAAAGTTTATGCTGGCATGTGTATCCGTTACGCCAAAGAGGAAAAAAGACTGGGTACGGGTGGTGCAGTACAGAACGCCATGAAGCAGATTGATACATCTCCGTTTTTTGTGCTCAACGGCGATATTCTGCTTGGGAACTTTTCACTTCGAGAGATGTTGACTCAGTTTCATGAAGAAATGGCAGGGATACTCCTGAGTGTGCATGTCTCCGATATTCGTCCTTACGGCGAAATTGTGTCCGAGATCAACGGAAAAATTCAGGCGTTTCGTGAAAAACAACCTATCCATCGCGCCGGGTATGTCAACGGTGCGATATATCTCTTCGATCGAAGTATCGCTGACGCATTTCCGAAAAGACAAGCGGTCTTTTCTCTGGAGCGAGACGTTTTTCCGTTCGTTTCTAATCTTTATGCATTACAGACGGATGCGGATTGGATCGATATCGGTGTACCAGAGCGTTTGGCTTATGCCCGTGAACATTTTTCGTCGTTTTAAATCTCTGTCATATCTCCCGTACGCAGCACAACGTAGCTCCGATAGCGTTCAGCGTGTATCTCACCGGCTTCAACCGCATCCTGAACAGCACAATCGGGTTCCGCGACGTGCGCACAGTCGTTGTATTTGCAAGTGCCGAGATAAGGTTCCATCTCTGGGAAATAGTATTCTAAATTTTCAGTGTCAACACCCCATAATCCAACCTCTCGGATACCCGGAGTATCGGCGACTTCACCGCCGAAGTCTAACGAGAAGAGTTCTACAAGCGTAGTTGTATGCCGACCCTTCTGCGTTTTAATGCCGACTTCACCCGTCCGCAATCCTAAGTTGGGTTGTAATGCGTTCAAGAGGCTCGACTTCCCGACACCAGACGCACCGACAATCACACTGAATTGATCCGTGAGCGCGCGCCGAAGTGCTTCAAGGCTCTCTGGGATGTTGATGCTGGTATAAAGGACTTGATACCCCAATTTCTCGTAATTGACAAAAGCCTCCGAGAATTCCGCCTGTTGCGTTGTATCCACCAAATCCATTTTATTTAAGCAGATAACCGCTTCCATATCGCCTGCCTCAGCCAAGATTAAGAATCTGTCCAGCGTCCTGAAGTTGAGCGGGGGCATTAGCGTTGAGACGACCGCCACGATTTGATGGGCATTAGCAACGATGACCTGTTCAATGTCGCCGTGCTTTCCTGCGTATTGCCGCGAGAATTTCGTCTGACGGGGTAGAATATCCTCTACCACGCCTTCCTCTTCGTCAAGTTGCGTGAAAATAACCAAATCCCCGACAGCAACCGGATCGGCGTATAATCTACGTCCGGTTTCAGAGCGACGTTTCCGTTTGAGAGTGCCGCGGAGCGTGCATCGCAGGGTAAGATCTCCGTATTGAACATCATAAAACCCTGTTCGCGCGCGGATAACTCTGCCTTGTTCGCGTGTAAGGATAAACTCCACCTCCTAAAAGCGTGGAAAAAATTGACACTACAATTAGGAATCTTTTAGACATAAGCCTTCATGGTTTTCAAAGCCGTTTCGACATCTGCATCAAAGTTGTCAAACTGGCACTCGCACGAGACACGACCGTCATATCCGGCTTTCTGTAGTGCTGTAAAGAAATCCGTAAAGTCGAAATCGTCGTTTCCCGGATAAGAACGTTTGACAGGTTCTGCAATATGGACATGCGCAAGCCACTCGGCGGCGTCCACGATGTTTTGCATCGGTTCCTTTTCCTGCCAGATGTGGTAGAGATCCGCTAATGCTTTGATACCTTTGCGATTGACCCGCTTTGCCATAGCGAGTCCATCTGCGACTGTTTTAAGGATATTGCCTTCTCGCCGACAAATTGGCTCGATAACAATAGTTATGTTGTGTGCTTCGGCGTGGTCCGCCGCCATATCAAGGAATTCAGCGATTTGCGATAATGCCCGTTCGCGAGAGTAACCTTCCGCTATGTTTCGTGAACCACTACTGCCGTAGACGATAATCTCACCGCCAATTTCGTTGGCTCTACGACAGGCGGTTTCCACATAGCCGGACAGGCGTGGAAAGTCCACCGTATCGCCTACCACGCGCAGAGCCCCAGGAATAAACCCCGAGTACGATTCTGGCTTGAGCGGGGCTTTCGCTGCCAGCTCACGAATTTTCTGAAATTCCGCTTCATCCGCTTCGGGTATTAGTGCCCTTTGGACACCTAATTCAATATAGTCATATCCAACTTCCGCGAGCCGATTAACATTTTCTAAACTCGTACAAATTCCAAATCGCATACGTTCATTCCTCTTTTTAACTATGGTAATCTGGACACCATTCCATGGTGGTTTCTGGTAAAGTTAGCAACTTCTCATAACCTAATCCCAGATTCTCTATTTAGATGAAAACCGTTGTGGAACAAAGTGGAACAACGCCCATATTCAATAGTTTAAAAATTATTTTCCGAAGCGTCGTTTGCGTTGGCTATAGGCACGCAAGGCACGAAGGAAGTCAATCTTCCGAAACGAGGGCCAGTACGTATCACAGAAATAAAATTCTGAATAAACGCTTTGCCAAAGCAAAAATCCGGATAGTCGTACCTCTCCACTCGTCCGGATGATTAATTCGGGGTCCGGGAGGTTTGAGGTGTATAAATAGGGCGTTATCTTGTCTACAGTGAGTTCGTCCGCAATTTGGCGAACTGTTTTTCCGCTTTCACTTTCGGCTTTCAGATGTCCTCGAAAAGCCTCTATAATTTCTTCGCGGCCCCCATAAGCGACAGCGACATTTAGGATGAACTTGTCGTAATTTTGGGTTGCTTCCTCTGCGTTACGAATCGCGTCTTGAAGACTCGGTGGGAGTAGTTCTATTTGTCCCATTGCGCGAACTTTGATCTGATTCGCGTGGAGTCCCTCAATTGTGACGAGTTCGCGCATTTTTCCTTCAATAAGTCCGAGAATACCTTCGACTTCGTGCGCTGCGCGTTTAAAGTTGTCAAGTGAGAAAATCCAGATTGAGAAAATCTCAACGCCTAATTCGTCGCACCAATGAAGAACCTCCTCCAGCTTATTCGCACCTTCGTGATGTCCTCTGATAATATTCTCAAGTCCGCTCGCTTTGGCGTAACGACGGTTTCCATCAAGGATTACCCCAATATGGCGTGGAATCTTCCACTTACTCGCTTCAGATTCTAAACGTTTCTGATAAGCGTTGTAGAAAAATCTTTCAATTCGGTTTTTGATGGCTTGGAATGGACTCATATTCGGATCCTGATTTGTTTTATAGCAAGTTATGAATTGGTGCTGTATACACCTATTGCAAATTCTATTATAGCACGGACAAGTTGTTAAAGAAAGTCTATTTTGCGACGGTTTTAAAAGTTGACACATTCTGGCGTGTGTGATAAATTTATCTGAAATATGTGTTGGCATCTGCTGTAGATTCTAACTTTATCTAACTTTAAAAGCATGCCTACCGGTCTACCCGCTTAATAAAGTGAAATCACCTTGCATTTATTGGAGTCCTGTTTTATATGGAAGTTAAAACTTCCCGTTCGTTAGTAGCGTCTCAAGTTCCCGCCCACGGTGTCACACTCAAATCTGTACTTATCGCTGTTTTCCTAATACCGATTAACTGCTATTGGGTTATTGAGATGGAAGTTATCCGGTATTCAGGACATCCTGTGACAATTTCCCTCTTTTTTAATGTAATCTTTAGTCTATTCGTGGTAATCGGTGTGAACCAATTGTTACGGCGTTTCCTGCCGCGCTTGATGTTAGTACAGAGCGAATTGGTAGTTGTTTACCTAATGCTCTCTATTGCTTCGGGTATTGCGGGGCACGATATGCTTGAAATTTTGGTGCCGATGCTCGGACATGCCTTTCGCTTCGCAACGCCAGAGAATGAATGGCAGCAGTTGTTTGTTCCCTTCCTCCCGGAGTGGCTCACCGTTAGTGATACAACGCTTTTATACGGCTACTATGAAGGCGAGCTACCCCTTTATACGGGGAAAACATTACTCGGATGGGCAACGCCTGTCCTCTGGTGGACCGCCTTTATTACTGTGTTGATTTTTGGCATGCTTTGCATTAATATAATCGTCCGAAAGCAGTGGATCGAACACGAAAAACTCAGTTACCCGATAATTCAACTTCCGCTCCAGTTGACAGAAACACCACAAAATAGCCTATTTCAAAATAGATTGATGTGGCTCGGTTTTGGGCTTGCAGGTGCGCTCGCGCTCTGGAATGGTATCAACTTTCTGTACCCAATTTTACCTGAATTCCGGACGCGTGTGCGAAGTTTTCAAATCTTTACAGAAAGCCCTTGGAACGCTATGGGGCGAATCCCATTTTCACTCTATCCATTTGCCATCGGGCTCGGTTTCTTTATTCCCTTGGACCTCTCATTTTCATGTTGGTTTTTCTTCTGGTATTGGCGATTTATGCGCGTTCTCGGTGCCGCTCTTGGACTTCGGAGTCTGCCACGCTTTCCGTACATGAATGAGCAGGCATCAGGCGGTTATCTCGCGCTGTGTATTTTAGCAATTTGGGCAAGTCGGCGACATCTTTTACACGTCGCACGAACTGTTCTCGGATTAGATACCCAACGGGAAAATACGGAGGCTACCGCCTCGGATCCAGGGACATCTGAACCTATGTCTTACCGAGCCGCGACGCTCTGTCTTATCGCTGTGATGGTGTTTCTTGTGGTTTTTTGTTACTATGGGGGTGCCGAGTTGTGGGTGATGTTCGCATTTTTTGTAATCTATTATATGATTTCTATCGCTATAACTCGGATGCGCGCCGAGTTAGGGACCCCTGTACATGATTTACACTATTCGGGACCAGACGAAATATTGACTCGGACTGTCGGCACACGCCGGTTGGGGCGAGACAACCTTATTATGTTCTCCATGTTTTGGTTCATTAATCGTGCGTATCGGAGCCATCCGATGCCCCACCAGTTGGAAGGTTTCAAAATCATGGAACGGACAAACATGACAATGCGGCGCATCATCTTTGCCTTAACGCTGGCGACTATTTTAGGTTCATTGGCAGGATTTTGGGCGTTAATTGACCGCGGCTATCGCCTCGGCATGGAAGTTCGCGCCTATTGGCCCTCTCTGAGTGCTTTCGGCATAGAGCCGTATCGCCGTCTCACAGGATGGTTGCAGGCACCCGAAGAAACGCTTATACCTGAAAGCGGGTTTATGGGAATCGGCTTTCTGTTGACGACGGTGCTAATGTTTTTTAGGATGCGGTTTGTCTGGTGGCCGTTCCACCCCGCTGGGTTTGCTATCTC
>JAJECD010000017.1 GCA_022822215.1 Candidatus Poribacteria bacterium
GAGATACGCGCGCGTCTTGCCGAAACTCTTGACATTGCTGTGGCGCAGATAAACGTTAAGGCAACAACCGCCGAAGAATTGGGCGTTGTTGGTGAAGGTAAAGCGATTGTCGCCCACGCTGTTGCCTGTCTTTCTCGGCTATAAGTATAGTTTTGTGTTTCTCACTCTGGAAATCTCGGCACTACTCCACTATATTTTTTAGTGGTTTTTGGTTAATTCCAATCCGTTCCAGGTGCTCAAAGGTTTCTGGATTCACCAGATGCCCTCGTGGAATGAGGCCCAGGTGTCCAACTTATTAAAAAAATGAAAATTTATAACTCGCTCAGTCGACAATTGGAAGACTTTGTACCACTAAATCCTGAACAAGTGTCGATTTATAGTTGTGGTCCAACGGTTTACGATTATATCCACATTGGCAATGCGCGGACAGCTTTAGTCACCGATATTATCAGGCGGTATCTGGATTATAAGGGATACAAAGTAAAGTTGGCGCAAAATCTGACAGATATTGATGATAAAATTATTGATCGTGCGGGGCTGCTTGGGGTAAGTCCTTCTCAGCTTGCCCGGGAGTATGGTGAGGCGTTCCTTGAAGATGCCAAGAAGTTCGGGACTGAAGCCGATGTGCATCCGAAAGCGACAGAACACATTCCAGAGATGATCGCCTTGATTCAGACGTTGCTGGACAAGGGGGCCGCTTATGTAGTTGAGGGTAGCGTCTATTATCGAGTGAATCGTTTTGCTGAATACGGGAAACTTTCGCATCGGAAGCCGGAGGATTTACTTGCTGGGGCACGCGTTGAAATTGATGAACGCAAGGAGGACCCGCGCGATTTTGATATGTGGAAAGCCGTGAAACCTGGGGAACCTTCTTGGGAGAGCCCCTGGGGCAGAGGGAGACCCGGATGGCACATTGAATGCTCCGCTATGGCGATGAAGCATCTCGGGACAACGCTTGATATTCATGTCGCTGGAGAAGATTTGCAATTTCCGCACAATGAAAATGAAATTGCGCAGAGCGAGATGGCTACCGGTAAGACGTTTGCGCGTTATTGGGTCCATGTCGCCTTCTTACAGATTGATGGGACACGGATGGGTAAATCTGAAAAGAACTTTATTCTCCTGCGAGATGCCCTGAATCAGTATCCAACCGAGGTTATCCGTCATTATTTAATTTCGGCGCAATATCGGCATCCGCTTGATTACAACCTAACAGGTTTAGAAAAATCAGAAAGTGCACTCCGACGCTTGAGCAACTGTTTGGATGCCCTGAAGAAATATGAGGCCCAGGTTGAGGCAGAAGAAACAACGACTTCACCGCTTCAACACGCGGTACACACAATGAAGTCGCAATTTACCGCCGCGATGGATGCAGATTTCAACACTGCACAGGCACTGGGTGCTATTTTCACCCTTGTCAGCGAAGTGAACAGATCCCTAACTGCTGCTAACGGGATACCGCCAACTGCTTTTGCAGAAGCCTATCACGCGTTGATTGAAGTCTGCCAAGTACTCGGTGTTTATAATACGGATGCCCAACATACGGATGGTGACAACGTAGAGCAACGCGACCATCTCATCACCCTCCTTTTGGAAATACGACAGGATGCTCGGAGCCGTAAAGATTGGGATACGTCGGATAAAATTCGGGATCGGCTTAAGCAACTCAATGTTGAGATACAAGACACTCGCGACGGTGCGACTTGGAAGATTGTATCTTAATTGGAGGCATTGGGAATCAATAATTTACTTAACTTAAAGGAGTAAAAGATAATGTATAGGTGTATTACCCTCTTTGCCCTATTCGCTTTTATTGTTATTCTCAGCGGGTGTGCTGCCCTCTTTTCAGAGCAGGAATGGAGCGAAAATTATGCCCTCTTGGAAGGGACACAGGCGACAAGCCCGCAGATGATTGATGGTAAGCTCAATACGATTGGTGAAACCACCTTCCCCGCAGGGTCGCAAGGTTTCATTGGTGCGAATCCTGCATCCCAAGTCGTGATTACTTTGCCAGAGAAAAAAGTTATCCGTCGAATTGTGGTGCATTCCGATAATTTGACGGAATTTGATATTTTCGCAGATAAAGGCAGCATCGCCGTTGATGCGGATTGGCAGCTCATCAAAGACGTAAAGAGTGTCAAAAGCAGTCCCATTAAAATTTCTCTGCTTATTCCGTTCCCGACGGATCGAATTCGGTTGCGTGTTTTAGGAACGAAAGATGATGCGCTGCTGAGCCGTCAGGAACGCGCCCGTTCCGCGGGGAGAGGGTGGAATGTAGGCAGCCGACGTGCTGTTGGAAAAATTCGGGAGATTGAACTCTACGGTTATAAAACTTCTGAGCAGGTAGCAGTCGAAGAAGCCACTGATAGGCGTGAAAAAGAACTTGATGATTTGCTCGAATTGGAGTAATATAGCGGTAAGCTCTAAGTTGGTTGTTATATGCTACCAGCACAACTTCAGACTATACGGGGCGGTCTCTAAGCCGTTCCGAGAAACAAGGAGGCAAACATGCGTTTTGGATTATTAGTAATAATTCTCTGTGGGTTAGTTGGATTGTCGGGATGTGTTCTCTCTTCAAATCCGTCATTAAACTGGAGCAAGAATATTGCTATTGATGCGACAAGTGAGGATAGCAGATACCACGACGACAATATGCACACACGCGGAGAAACCGGTCCTATTCTCGAAGATGAAAAGGATGTCAAATCCCAAGAAGAATCTGATAAGTATACCGAAGCTGTTCTCAAGTGGCGGCAGCCGCAAACTATACAGCAGGTTGTCGTTAAAGCCGAAGAGGGACAGATGGAATTCTTCTCGGTTCAGTATATAAATGAGGAAGGCGAGTGGGTCACGGTTAAAGAGGTGAAAGATAACCTTCGCGCCGTTTACAGATTCACTTTGAAAGATCCGATTGTCACAACAAAATTTCGACTGAAAGTGCCACGGCGTTGGGATTCACGGCGCATAACCGGGGCAAAACGTTCAACACGGGGTGAAACTGGCGCGCCGAGTGCCCAAGAGTACAAGAAAATTCAAGAGATTGAACTCTATTACGCACTCCCTCCGGATCCTGTTGAAACAGCAACGGCTGAAGCAGCAATGACAGAGTAGTAGGGTTCTCTAACTAATAGGCGCGTTTTCAAAATGTACCGGGGCAATTTATCTCTACATCGCGCAAGGCGGGAAAATGCTTTCTAACGAAACAATCAGTCTAATTCATTTTAACTTGATTCAAGGCGTTGGACTCAAAACCGTTCAAGTCTTGCGCGATGTTTTTGGCAGTGCAGAGCGGTCACTGCGGGCAACACCAAACGAACTTGCGAAAGTCGATGGACTGTCGCCCGCTATGCGTGAAGTGTTAATTCATAAACCTGTCGTCTATCCGATAGAACGTGAGTTAGAATTAATAGAGACGTATGGGTGTAGGGTCCTAACGCTTTATGATGAAACATATCCAACGCTGTTGAAGAAAATTGATACGCCTCCGCTTATTCTATATGTTAGAGGCGAACTGACACGAGGAGACTCGTTGAGTATTTCGCTCGTCGGCTCTCGAAATGCGAAGGATTACGGGCGAAAGGTAGGTTATCGACTCAGTTATCAACTCGCACAACGCGGATTGACAGTCGTTAGTGGGTTCGCGAAGGGTATTGATACTTCAGCGCATCGCGGTGCTCTTGAAGCAGGTGGTAGAACAATTGCAGTAATGGGCAACGGATTAAGTTTCGTCTATCCTGCAACAAATCGTGCACTCGTTGAGAAAATTGAAGCATCCGGTGCGTTAATTTCTGAATTCCCAATCGGAGCCAAACCGAAACCGAGAAATTTCCCCCGCCGTAACCGTATCATCAGTGGGTTGACGCTTGGAACTGTAGTGGTGGAAGCGTCAAACCGCAGTGGCGCGCTCATTACTGCTCGCCTCGCTGGTGAACAAGGTCGGGAAGTTTTTGCTGTTCCCGGAGAGATTTTCTCTGAACTCTCAACGGGTACCCACAAGTTGATTAACGATGGCGCGAAACTTATCAACACTGTGGACGATCTCCTCAGTGAACTTCCACAGCACGCTTTAAACCAGGTACAATCTCCCGTGTCAACGTCGTCTGAGCCGAGTATAGCATCCGAGTCTTCACAAGAGCCATCTGTTGAGAAGAGCGTTACAAAGTCTGTCATCTCAACATCTCCATCTGATGTCCAACAACCTGTCCAGAGTCCACCTCCACCAGATTTAACGCCAGACGAAAAAACAGTTTTTGAGGCTATTGAAGTTCCTTCATCCCATATTGATACGATTGTTCGGACGACACAACTGTCAATTAGTCAGGTTTTAAGTGTGCTTTTGATGTTGGAGTTGAAGGGAGTTGTGCAGCAGCTGCCGGGCAAACAATTCACTAAGGTTAGTTAATAACACAACAAAGAGAAACATGAAAATACTCGGTATTGATACCTCATGTGATGAAACCGCCGCTGCAGTCGTTGCGAATGGCAGGGAAGTCCTTTCTAATGTGGTTGCTTCACAGGTTGAGGTGCACCAAGAATACGGCGGCATTGTCCCAGAACTCGCCTCTCGCAAACACATCGAAGCCATTAACTACATTGTGAGTCGCGCATTAGCGGAAGCGGATGTCACATTTAAAGATTTGGAAGCGATAGCCGTGACGAATCGTCCCGGATTAATTGGTGCCTTACTGGTCGGTGTCGCAGCGGCAAAAAGTCTCGCCTATTGCCACAACCTACCGTTGCTCGGTATTAATCACATTGAGGGGCACATCTACGCTAACTTCATGGTATATGACCATCTGGCGTTTCCACATATCTGCCTCACCGTTTCTGGGGGACATACCTTACTTGTAGAGGTTCACGAGGGATGGCAATACAAGGTATTGGGAAGTACACAAGACGATGCCGCCGGTGAAGTCTATGATAAAGTCGCAAAGTATCTCGGACTCGGTTTTCCGGGGGGAAAGGTCATTGACGACCTGGCACAAAAAGGGAACCCGACGGCGATAAAATTCCCCAGACCGTTACGAAGTAGTGGAGACTACCAATTTAGTTTTAGCGGAATCAAAACCTCAGTGCGTTATTTTGTAGAGAAAGCACGGCGCGCAGGCGTGCTTGTTGAAGATGGACAAGCGGATGCTATGGATATGAGTCCAGATAAAGTGACCATCAAGGACATTGCTGCCAGTTTTCAAGCTGCCGTTGTGGATGTGCTTGTTTACAAGTCAGTCCGTGCTGCGGAATCCACAGGTGCGAACGCGATAACGTTAACCGGTGGTGTTGCCGCAAACAGCCACCTTCGCGCTTCCTTAAAAATTGCTGCTGCGGAGATCGGTGCTGAAGTTTACTATCCGCCGATGAGTCTGTGTACAGATAACGGTGCAATGATCGCAGGCATCGCTTATCAGAAATATCAGCAGGGACTGCGCGACGGACTTTCTCTGAATGCGGCTGCAAATGGTTCTATTGTGGATGTCTAATAAAGGGGATATATCGTGCAAGCTGATGTGTGTCTTAAAGCCGCAAAGTGCTTGAAATCAGGCGGTATTATCGCTATTCCGACCGATACGGTTTACGGTTTGGCAGCGGATCCGTTTAATCCGGATGCTGTGAAAAGACTCTATACTGTGAAGGGGCGGCCTGATGGGAAACCCATCCCACTCGTTCTTAGCTCAGTTGCCGATGTTCACCGTGTGTCCCAAAACCTACCAGAATTCTACTTTCATCTCACAGATCGCTTTTGGCCCGGTGGTTTGACTATCGTTATTGAGGCAAAGGGGCTGCTGCCCGTATTGACGGCGGGTGGGAACACCATCGGCGTACGCATCCCTGACAATCCGCTGCTTCTGCAAATTCTCCGAGCGTTTGGCGGTCCGGCGGCGATAACAAGTGCGAACCTCTCAGGAGAACCACCCGCCACTTCTCCCGAAGAAATTGGTGAAGAGCTCGCATCGCGAATTGATATGATCGTTGACGGCGGTAAGACCCCGGGGCCCATTCCATCTACAGTCTACGACATTTCTGTCTCGCCGCCGCTCATCCGAAGGCACGGCGTGATTTCGGAAGAAACACTCGCCAAGGAGTTCATGTGCTACAACAGGCTTTAAAACAACTCCTTCAATTCTTAGCCACTCCAACCGGACAGTCGGTCCTCCTCGGCTTAATCAGTTTTATCGTATTGGCGATCCTCTATAACAAGAAAAGACAGATTCCGGGTTTAACGGTAGCGGTGATCCCTGAAGATACATGGTTTATCAACCGGGACGACAACCATCGCCTTGCCATCATTGTGTCTTTACATCTGACTAACAAATCAAGCGCGCCCATTCGGATTCGGAGGTGTAAACTGAGTGGTTATTCACCCAAGCCGCCGCCTGAAAAATTGTTTTTACAAGGACACGATACAACTGTTGAACTTACGTATCCAAAGCACGATCTCTTTGTTGATGTAGATGGACATCCTGCTGCGCACACTTCGGAGTATGTCCTTAACCCTTACACGGAACAACGCTTGTGGGTCTTCTACCGCTCTGGCATTGTGACAATGACAAACATGCTCCGCGCACCGATTGTTCTCCGAGATATAAACGGAAAGCGGAAGGCTGTCCACATCGCAGTGCCTCGCAATATGGACCAGATTCAACTCTATCGAGAGGCGGCAATGCGTTGGTAATTTAGGCAAGTTCACTCATCTGAACGGATCTGCCCCCCGCTTCTGCGGACATGTCTGCAGCGAAGACGACACGATGCGACTCAAATGCCGTATCAAAATCGGTTAACGGCATTGGTTCGTTTTTCCTAATGCTATCTACGAATGCTTGGAATTGCGGTTCATACGGATGGTCGCTAACGTCCCCTGAGTCGATGAGTGAGGTTTCAAGCGTACTCCACTTGCTCTTATCCATCCCTTTGAGTTTTGCCGAATAGATACGGTTGTCAAGTAAACTGCCTTCACTGCCGACGAGGTGGATATGGAAGTAGTAAGGTTGCATACAATCGACACAGGAGGTGACTTTTCCAATCTTTCCGCCGCCTTCAAACTTGAGAAGACTGACGCTTGTTGTCTTATATTCGTAGGGTTGGAAGACTTCCCCAGTAGATTGTGTATGATAACTGGTTACCTCTTCGACCGTTCCATCCATAAAGAAAAGAAGGGCGTCAAGGGCATGGCATCCTGCGGTGAGTAAGGTACTGCCGCCAAAGTCTTTTTTGATGTTCCATTCGTATTGCCCATACCAGGGTCCAATGCCGTGGTAATAATCGACTTCCGCGTAGTGCAGGTCTCCAAGCAAGCCAGCATCAATGACAGAACGGATCATCGTGAAATGTGCGCTGTATCGACACTCGAAACAGACACAAACGTTGACCCCATTACTTTCGACAGCATCACGGATGGCTTTCGCATCGTCATAAGTAAGACAGATCGGTTTTTCTATGATGAGATGTTTTCCGGCTTCTGCAGCGGCGATGGCTTGCTCCGCATGAAGTGGGTGTGGTGTACAGATATCAATGATATGTATATCAGGGTTGGCGAGCATCTCATTAAAATCCGTATAGGCTTTCAGGGGTGTTCCGTATGTCTCTGCTAATACAGCTTCATCGTGCTCGCGACGTGAGCAGATAGCGGTTACATCCGAGCCTGTGACGTTTTTGAAAGTTTCGATATGGGCACCGGCGACCCAACCGAGTCCGACGATTCCAACATTTAAATTATCCATTTTACAACTCCTTTGAATCCGATAGGTACTGCTGCTGGACATGGCTTAGCAAGCCTGTATTGAAGCGTCCAAGCGGTTACGGATAAGTGGGTATATTATATCACAGGTGCGGATTTTTAGGGAAAAAATGATTGATATAATTTTCGTTTTCACGTATAATTAAACATGT
>JAJECD010000143.1 GCA_022822215.1 Candidatus Poribacteria bacterium
CACGACACAGATAGGGGAGTATCCGGTTGTCTCTTCGTCTTTAGCACCACCACGTAAAGTTTCAGAAAACAAATTGGCACCCATGCCTTTTGGAATGGAATCGCTCGCTTTACCATCAGGAAACTATCAAACGGTTATCAATCAGATTAAAACCTGGGCACAGCAAGGGAAACGGGTTCATCTGTTCTGTGAAACGCCCCAGCAGGCTAAACGGGTGTCGGAAATCTTAGCCGAACGCGACCTATTACCACCCGATATAGACATCAGCGTCGGTGCCATCAGTCAAGGTTTCCTCAGCGAATCACTGAATCTTGTTGTTATCTCCGAAGATGAACTCTTCGGAAATCGGCACCATCGTCCAATCCGCCGTCGTCCCCCTACAGATGGGACTCCTATTCTCAGTCTCATTGATCTCAAAGTTGGGGACTATGTGGTTCATGTCTCCCACGGTATCGCCGTCTATGACGGTATACGTCGACTGGATATTGATGGCAAGTCCCAAGATTTTCTGGTCCTCAAATATAGCGATGAGAACACGCTCTATGTGCCGACTTACCAAGTCGATCTCGTGCAGAAATACATCGGTAGTAAGGATGAGACCTATAAACCGCGGCTTGACCGTCTCGGAGGTCCTGCTTGGCAGCGTCGGAAAGAGCGCGTCAGAGCATCCATACAAGAGATGGCAGATGAACTCCTGAACTTATACGCGCTCCGGCAAGCCCGGAAAGGTTATAGTTTTCCGGTTGAAGTCCCTTGGCAGACCGAGTTTGAAGCCCTTTTCCCATACCAAGAAACCAACGACCAACTCCAAGCCATTGAGGACGTTAAAGCCGACATGGAGAATGAACGCCCCATGGATCGACTCGTCTGTGGTGATGTCGGATACGGCAAAACAGAGGTCGCACTCCGGGCCGCCTTCAAAGCCGTTATGTCAGAAAAGCAGGTCGCAATTCTCGTCCCAACGACTATCCTTGCACTTCAGCACCACGACACCTTTGAAAAACGTTTTCAGGATTTTCCGGTTCATGTCGAAATGCTAAACCGTTTTCGGACACCAAAAGAGATAAAGCGGATTAAGGAAGCATTAGCGAAAGGTACGATTGATGTTGTGATCGGAACACATAGTTTGCTTTCCAAAACGGTGACATTTGCCAATCTCGGACTCCTCATCGTTGACGAGGAACACCGGTTCGGTGTTAAACACAAGGAAAAGATCAAACAGTTTAAAGAGACGATTGATGTGCTGACGTTGACTGCGACCCCGATCCCACGGACACTCCACATGTCACTCGTCGGTATTCGAGATTTCAGTGTTATTAATACACCTCCCGCAGATCGATTGCCGATTCAGACGCACGTTATGCCTTACGACTCCGAGGTCATTCGTGGCGCAATCTCTGCAGAATTGCGTCGCGGCGGTCAGGTGTTTTTTGTCCACAATCGCGTTCAAGATATTCAGAGTATCGCCTTAACCGTCCAACAACTGGTCCCTGAGGCACGGGTCGCTGTCGCACATGGACAGATGCCCGAGCGTGAATTGGAGACCGTGATGCTTGAATTTGTCCGCCATAAGCACGATATCCTCGTCTGTACCATGATCATTGAGTCCGGACTCGACATATCAAATGTGAATACGATCTTGATTAATCGAGCAGATGCACTCGGGTTGGCGCAACTCTATCAGTTACGCGGACGGGTCGGTAGGGCAACCGCACAGGCTTACGGGTATCTATTCTATCCACAAAACCACGCAATTACCGAAGGGGCACAGAAACGACTTCGGGTCATCGAAGAATTCACCGACCTCGGTTCGGGCTTCAAAATAGCACTCCGAGACCTTGAAATTCGCGGTACAGGGAATATCCTCGGTGCCGAGCAACACGGACATATCGTTACCATTGGCTATGAACTCTACTGTAAGCTTCTTGAAGAAGCAGTGATGGCACTAAAGGGAGAAAAGGTCGAAGCGTCTCTTGATACACGTATTAGTTTACCCGTTGAAGCCTATCTACCTGATGATTATGTCCCTGACAGTCGTCAAAAGGTCTCTGTCTACAAAAAAATTGCTGGATTGAAAGAGGATGTAGCTCTCAAAGAACTCCGCGAGGAACTACAGGACAGATACGGACCTATTCCGGAGCCAGTTGAGATGTTGCTCGAAATTGCGAATCTTAAGCAGCTTAGCAACCAATTGGGTATTAGTGCTATTGTTACCGGAAAAGAACAGGTAAAGGTTACCTTCGACGATCAGAACCCGCGAATTAATGTGAAGAAATTCATTGAAATAGTACACAAAAATAAGAACCTTCAGTTGCAACCACCGGCACAACTTAAAGTTCGCATGCCGGGCATGACTGGCGCGAATATGTTAACCGAATTGCAGCAAACCCTGAAATTGTTTGTTGCGTCATCGTAAAGATGAAAGACAACGAAAAAAAGAAGTGCTGCGCGCATTGTCTAAAACGCGTAAGCCTAACCAACGGGCAGGCTGGATGTACGGAAAGACACTTCATTTCCCAAACCGACCTGACCGAACCGCAAGGAACATTGAAATATGAAAAAAGCGATTACTATTTTTGTAATTGTCGCTGTGACCTGTCTACTCACATGGCGATTTGTTCAGTCCGACAGCCATGAAACGTCCACGCCTGTTGTCGATGAGAATCAGGTGATTTTAGCAGAGTACAAATGGAACGACACGGCATACCAGATCTCGTTGGCGGATCTGAACGCCGCGATCGCAGAATTGCCGGTCTACCGACAGCAGAACTATGACAACAGA
Source organism: Candidatus Poribacteria bacterium (assembly GCA_022822215.1). Lineage (GTDB taxonomy): Bacteria > Poribacteria > WGA-4E > WGA-4E > WGA-3G > WGA-3G. The sequence goes on from JAJECD010000143.1 coordinate 2,783, forward strand.
GCGGATAAAGCCGAGTATCTTGGGGAATTAATAGAGGAACGGCTCAAAATCCTTCGCGCTACGGATGATGGATTTGATACACTGCCTGAACACCTCAAGAAACTTGAGGATTATACGCATCAACTCATGGTCGAAAAATTAACCGAGGCTGAAGTTGATGCCAAAATCGTCTATACCGACGAGGATCTCATGGCGCATTATCAGGCAAATCTCAGTGAGTACGTCGAGGAAGCAAAGGTCCGCGCAATCTGTATCACACTTGAGGAGGAAGACTTGGCTTATGAGACGCTTGATGCCATTAAAGCCGGAAAAGACATTGTTGAAATGGCGAAGGAGCTCTCTGAAGCCGGCAAACTTGGTTCTGGACCCGGCACGAATCAGGATGATCCGGGAAATACCTATCTCTTCTCGAAGGGGGCTTCTGCGCGTTGGTCCGAATTCATTGACGCTGTTTTCGAGATGGAAATTGGCGAACTGACGGATACCGTCTTTGAAACTGAAGTTAACGATACGGTCTTTTACCTCATTTTCCGTAAAGAGGAACACCAGCCAGAACGGCAGCAGGAATTCGAGGAAGTTAAAGATGACATCAAACGGACAGTTGAGCGTGAAAAGAAACGCACACGCATCAATGAATGGGTCACCGAGATCTCTGAAAAAGGTAAATTGAAAACCTATCCTGAAAATATTCCAGAGCCACCGCAACCTGAGGAAGCGGAGACTGAGGCATCACAGGAATCAGATGAGTAGCTTAATAGTTGTCAGCACAGGGCTACGCCCCTTTTCGTAATCAGTCCAGATAACGGTGCGGTAGTTTTGAACGTTTGTAACCGCTACACGCTTAACTGACAACTGATAACTGATAACTCATAAAAAGGAGTTAGAACTAATAATGATTACAAGAATTATCCCCTTTATCGGCAAAATGGATCGCCGAAAGCCGAAGCTATCCCATAGCAGTCAGCGTATGGGGCAGAAACGACTTCCGGTTATCTCTCTATTTTTAATAGCGGTGATCGCCATACACCCCGTCTTTTACAGCTGTAGTGACAAAGCAATTGGGGCAGACGGCACTGTTATCGCGGAATTTGAATGGAACGGTAAACAGCATATCACCTTGGAAGAGATGCAGCAGGAGATTAGCGAACTTCCAGAATATAAACAACGCCAGTATCAGGACAAAGAGGGACTCGAAACCTATATGCTCCTCATGGCGGAAAGTCGATTAATCCTCAACCTCGCTCGCGATCAAAAACTCAATGAAGACCCCGAAATTCTCAAGAAAGTTCAAGACTATCTTCACGAGTTGATGGTTAAGAGAATTACCACTCAGGAAGTTGACGATAAACTCGTTTTGACTGAGCAGGACTATCTTGACTACTACGAGGCACATAAGGAAGACTATGTCCGTCCGGCACAGGTCAGGCTTATGTGTATCACAATGACTGATAAAGTGCGCGCAGATGAAACCTACGCCCAAATTCAAGAGGGCAAAGACATTGCTGAACTCGCGCAGGAACTTTCAGACAAGGGAGAACTCGTCGGTCCTGGCGCGAACCCAGCCAGTCCGGGTGATACGGACTATATTAGCAGGGAATCTTTTCCCGCTGGAACGGAGCCTTTCTTAGATGCAGCTTTCGCCGCAGAAATCGGAATACTGCATGAGGGTGTCATTGAAGTTGATGTCCAAGGACAGAAATACTACATGATATTCCGTAAAGATGAGGCGCGTGATGCTTATCAGAAGCCTTTTGAGGAAGAGGATGTCCGTAGCAATGTAGAGCGGAAGGTCGATCGTGAAAAGCGGCAGGCACTTATGGATGAATGGATCCTCCACCTCCGTGAGCGCGCCGAGGTTAAAACTTACATTGATCGCATTCCAGAGGCACCCGCTGAGGATGAATCCGAAGCAGAGGAAGCCCCTGATGAGGCGCAACCTGAAGAATAGCGATTAGCAGTCGGCAGTCAGCAAACAGTCGATGGTTTCTGACTACCGACTGCCGATAGCCGTTTGCTAACCGTCATTCACCCTAAATAGGAGGTATCGACATGATTCGCCATGTAGCTGCCCATTCCCTTATCTGTCTGCTACTCGTTACCAGTGGACTTACAACCGCAACGGCTCGCACTTTCGACAAAATTGTCGCTTATGTCAATGACGACATTGTAACCAAGCGAGAACTCGATGTCTTGGTGAACCAACGCGCAATTGAACTCCAGCAGGTTTACCGCTTCAGCGAGCGCGAAGCCCGTAACGAGGCTGAACGCCAACGCAGTGAACTCCTCGATCGCCTTATCCGTCAGATGCTACTTTTAGAGGCGGCGTTAACATTGAAGCTAACAGTCAGCGATGCTGAGGTGGAGCAGTACGTCCAAGAATTTAAAAATAGATACCAGATTGAAACCGACGAAGAATTTAAGAAACAATTAAATAAAGAAGGCATGACGGTTGTCGCTTTTCGTGAACAGGCAGAACGGAATCTTAAAGCCGAAAAACTCGTGATGGGCAGAATCGTCCCACGGTTACATGTACGAGACAGCGAGATCCAGAAATTCTTTGAGGAAAATCAAGACCAATTACCTGTTAAAGCGGATAAAGTCAATTTACGGCATATCTTCATCGCATTTGAACCGACCGAAGCCGACCGCAATGCCGCTTACGAGACGGTTGGAAACGCTCATGATGAAATCTCGGTACCGGGTTCTGATTTTGAAGAGATTGCGAAACGCTACACTTCAAAGCAGAACACGACTTCGCAGACTGGCATGCTTATTGAAGCCACAACGGGAGAACTGAACAGATTTCCAGAGGTATTTCAGAACGTTCTGACGAATTTAGCAGCCGGTGAGATAAGTGAACCAATTGAAGGGAATGAAGGACTTTATCTTTTTAAAGTCGAGACCAAAGACGATAAAATGATTGGATTTCGTTATCTCATTGTGCCTCTTGAAATTAGCGTCGAAGCGATGCAGGCAGCGCGTGAACAAAGTGTTGAGGTCTTCAAAAAATTGGAAGATGGCGAAGATTTTAGCACGCTTGCCACAACTTATTCCGATGATGTCGAGACGCAATCGAACGGTGGCAACCTCGGGGTTCGATCCTTAACCGAACTCAACCCCAGAACCCGTGCAATCATTGAACCCCTCGCGGCAGGCACCTATAGCAGTCCTCATGAAACCGAGTCTGGTGTCCATATCTTCAAGGTCGATGCACGGAATACCCCAGATCTTACTGAAGCCGAGAAACAACAGATTACTGCGATACTTCGTCAGCAGCGTTTTCAAGAAGAGTGGGGCGCATACACCGACAGCCTCATCTCGAACGCCTACATCCAGATCAAATTGAAAGAGTAAGAGATACGTGAGAAAAAGCCACCCCGATCCGCCTACCTATCACCAACATCAATGTCTCAACAAGAGGCGCGTAGGTACAGGAAACACTGCAGCGCGCCGCTGTTCTATTTTCGTGAACGCCTCTTTAATCGCGGTTATCGGCATAGGCGTTTTCGTCATCGCATACCTCCTTTGCCCACTACAGGTGCTGATCGCCCAAGATGCTCCACCACAGGAGCAGACACCACAGGAGCCGCCGACCGAAGGAACACAGCCACCTGATGCAACAGATGACGCGCCTACTGACGAAGAACAGACACCTAATACCCCAGACGAAACACCTACTGATGGGGAACAACCTCCCGATGCAACAGATGAGACGGGAGCGGAAGACGAAACTTCCTCTGAACGTTTGAATCCAGAAACCGACGTTCCCGAAGAAGGTATGGTGATTGGGGACGGCGAGAGTGTGTCGATGGTGGATAATTTTGTTCAAATTCACGGCGATGCCCTCGTCAAATTTGAAGATGTCATCCTGCGTGCGGATCATGTCTGGGCTGACTTTGATGAAAATCTGGTGCGTGCTTCTGGAAACGTTCACCTTAAAGTCGGCGACGAAGAAACTTATTCCGATGAGCTCGTCTTCAACCTCGAAACCAAAAAAGGAATCGCCAGAAACGGATTTACCTATAGCGACCCTTGGTATTTTGGTGGTAGTGAAATCTTTAAAATAGAGGAAGATAAATCTTATGTTCGTGGCGCGACCTTGACGACCTGTTCATTGGAGCACCCACACTACTATTTCAGTGTCTCTGAGGTAATTGTCCGAATGAATCAGGAACTAATTGCCAAGAACATTGTCCTACGCATCGGTGGATTCCCGTTATTCTATTTTCCAGCCATTCGTCGCGATCTACGCAAAGGGAAAGTTGCCAAGATTATCGTCAAAGTCGGAACCGATAGCTACCAGGGCCCTTACCTCAGCATTATCCAGCCGCTTGTTCGTAAAAGACGCTACGATGCCGCACTCCTTTATGACAGAAGCGCGCGGCGCGGGCAAGGTTACGGGTTTGAGGGAAAGTATCGTTTTCGTGATACAAAGTATAAAGAGATACATATCCCTATTCCAGATGATGCAACACCAAACCAACGCACCAAATTGGAAGAGAAAGCGAACGAGTTACAAGAGCGACTTGACGGTGAATATGATCGTTATTGGCTGAGGCAGCTATTCCTCGAATATAAGATTACGGATGAGGATATCGCCCGCGCGAAAGAGCGTGCCGAGGAGGTCCGAACGCAGGCTTTAGAAGAAGGCACGGACTTCGCCCAACTCGCACAAAGCAACTCTGACCACTCTGACACCCGTTATGAGGGCGGCGATATAGGGTTCCTCGTTCCCGGCGAAACGGATAAAGAAGGGAATCCAAAACTCGATCCTGCTTTGGAGGCAGCCGCCTTTGCACTACAAGAAGGCGAAGTGAGTCCAGTTATACAGACGGAAGCGGCTTTTCATATTTTCAAAGCCGATCGCGTGATTGACGTTTACGGCGAGCGCGAAGTCAGGCTCCGCCGTATTGACATCAATATCACCGCAAGTGATGACACTGAGGCGATGCTCCGAGAATTGGCTGATGACCTACTACAACGCGCCTACGAAGGTGAAACCTTTGAGTCACTTCTGCAGCGCGCCGATGTCCTCTCTGATTATATCCAAACGACACTTTCCGAGGTGAATGAGGGTGAGGGATTGCTGCTAAATGAGATGGACACCTCTTGGCAATACTCCGTTAGGCGTATGGAAAACCCCGGTGATATTACAGAACGGCGTCCTGTTTCTACGCCAGAAGGACTTTATATCTTCCAATTAATTAAAAAAGAAGAGACATCCACCTTTGAGGCACTTGCTGAGAAATTTGAGGCGGAATGGGAGGCTTTTTACGAAGGTGTTATGAATCCAACACCAGAGGGCAGCGAGGCAGACACCGGTACGCCAGAATCTGAAGGGTCGGATGCAGAAGGAACGGATGTGTCTCCTACAGCTTCAGAACAGACGGCGGCGATCGAAACCACGGATACAGAAGCAGAAATCCAAGAGACTGAAACAACTGAACCGGAAGTCCCACAAGAAATCAAGCCGCAAGAAGAAAGTCAAGATACCCAGGCAATTGAACCTGAAAGTGACCAAGAAATCAAGCCGCAAGAGGAAAATCAAGACACCGAGGTAATCGAACCTGAAGAGGCGCCAGAGGATACGACACAGGACGCAGCTGCAGCCGCCTCAGACGAAGAAACGGAAGAAGAGGACACCGAAGAAGGGGTCTACAGACAACACGACTTTCGCGGAAGATGGGAAGATCCAAGTGCTGTCGCCTCAGAAGCACAGAGTTTGTATGCCGGCGAACATAGTAGACGCCCAATTAGAACAAAGAAATCCTTTCGTCTTATCAAAGTCGATAGAAAGCGGGCATATCGAGGGGATATCTACTTCTATGGTGCTGACCGCTACTCTTACGAACGGCAGAACGCCACTCGGATTGGTAGAAGTTGGATTATGCGATGGGCACATACCCAATCGTTCTTTACACCGTGGGACAGTCGAGAAGCCGGAAGACGCCCTATCAGTTTTAACGGTAGGACAGAGTTACGCGCCCTGAATTATAAAGAGGATTTGCAACTCCCAGGTGAATCAACGCTCAACTCTTTCGGAATCCTCACTTACGGGACGGCTTTCTCCGCTTTCAGTGGAGAAGATCTTGATGATAACGGCAATCTCAGGTTCTCACGAGAAACTATCGGGGACTTCACAGGTAGAGTTGAGGTCCGCCACATTCACGATTTCACGGGTGAAGGCACGAGCTCATTGCAAAAACTTCCGCAACTCACTTTGAACTTTTCGCGAATGCGGGTCAGTTCTTTTCCACTCTTTGAAACCCTCAACGACGGGATGGTGTCTGTTGCCGAGAAATTCAAAACGGAAACACCGTTTCTTTCAATGTTTACAGTTCCAACGCTCGAAAGTACCAGTCTCGATTTGGACCTTGAACTTGGAAACTTCTTTAGAGAGGTCTTTCGTGGCAAAGGCACTGAGGAGCGGGATGTGTACCTCCAGACAATGGATTTCGGATTTGATGTCCGTAAACAATCGACGCTCCAGATTACACCGCTTCGTGAACTCCAGATGAGTCTCTATCTTAACACGAACGCGATTTGGCACGACCGGGATCAAAACCAAAATAGGAACATTGTACGCGGTGTTTACAGTATCAATGCAACCGCTACGAATACACTCTTCCGTATCTTCGATGTCAGTTATCTCCCTGGACTGCGGAGATTGCGCCACGAAATGCAGTCATCGCTTCGCTTTGATTATCAACCGCCTGTTGATAGGGATGATAGCCTTTACCCATTCGGACCCAGCACCTACTTCTTTGAACGGAAGCGGCTCACTTATAACTTCAATACAGGCGTTGAGATTAAAACTCGACGCAGCCAGTCAGCGCATCGGATCTTGTACTTTGATACACGGCTTACCGCCGATTTCACTGAATTTGACCCGTTATACCAACGCAAGTATGAACCCATTGAAAGTGATTTTACATTCACACCGCTCCCAAGTCGAAATCTAAATGTCACCGTTCGATTTACACATGACCCAAACCCACACCCAGTTGATGAAAAAATCTTCAAAATGGTAGGCTTCCGTACGAATATTCGCTATACGCGACAGACGTGGAATGTGAGTGTTGGGAGTTCTTTTAGTAAGCGCCACACTTCGAGGCAAGCAAACCGCTCAATCACGGCTACTGGACGCTACCGTTTCAGTCGCAACCTTGAATTTGATGTCAGCCTCATCTACTATCCGATTGAGCGACAGTTTTATTCTCAGCGCGTTACAATGACTCGGAATCTTCATGACTGGAATCTCCGCATCTCATGGAACCGGATTGGTATCAAGCGAGCGGACTCGGTCTACAACAACGTCCGACAAGATTTCACATTCCAAGTCAGTCTGATTCAGGAGCCAGCGATTTCAATGGGTGTCGGGTATGATGCCACTACTGAAACCTGGGGCATCCGCACCGTACCTGCAGGCATGCCTTACAACGCATTCGGTAGCGGCAGCTCACTCGGTAGGTCGTATTTCTAATATTTTAGCCGTCGGCTGCCAGCTCACAGAAAATGTTGGAAGGATTTTGGAAAATACGGTATAATATCAGTGGAGCAAGGTTCTGAGTGAAGCCATGAGAGATGGAGGCAGAAAATGGGTGAAGAAGTCAAAATTGAGGAGAGTTCTGGAAACGTGTTTCTGGATATCGGTTTCTCCGAAGAGGAAGCTGAATATGAACAGTTACGGTCATATCTTGCCTATCATGTTTATAG
>JAJECD010000375.1 GCA_022822215.1 Candidatus Poribacteria bacterium
TGTAATTTCGCTTGACTTTTTCCTGACCCTATGGTATCCTAATAAGATAGGGATATCCGAAGTCTTAAACGTGCCTGGGGCGACTCGAACGCCCGACCTTTAGCTCCGGAGGCTAACGCTCTATCCAACTGAGCTACAGGCACACAATTTTTAAAGCGGAAAGGTTTCATAGACGAAACCAATTCGGACCCACATATATCTTTAGAAGTATTTTAACAAATTCAGTGTTTTTTGTCAAATTTTTTCGACCAAAAAAATCCAAGGAGGAAAATTAGGGTGCAACATAAATTTAAGAAACTCTCAGTCCTCGCCGTTCTGGTTGTCTTTCTGTTCAGTTTTGTGCCAGATATCGTAGAGAGCCGTCGTGGGGGTGGACGGAGCTTCAGTCGCAGTCGGAGTTTTAGTCGCAGCACCAGCCGACGGAGTTATACGCCGAGTCGCTCCTCTACCAGATCTTACAATCGTTCTTCTACACGTTCTTCCACAAGTAGAAGCTACACGAGTCCACGAACCTCAACATCTCGGACAACACGCAGCACGGGGAGCAGTTACAGCAGAAGCAGCACATCAAGAAGCACGAGTACGCGTTCAAGCACTGTCGCACGACAGCGGCAAACTGCCACCAACCGCGCCAGGGTTACACCGAACAGTACGTCAAATCGAAGCACGACTGCGACACGGAACGCAACACGCAGTCAACAACGGCAAGTGAAAGCACAAAATCGGAAACAAGTACGGCAACTCAAGGCAGAAAACCGTAGTTTGAAGCGTCAAAATCGGAGCGCGAACCGAGAAACAGCACGGGCGCGCCGGCAGCAGCGGCAAGTTATCACTGTCAATAACTTCGGTGGCTACTATCCCATGATGGGGTATTCAATGTATAGCATGGCTGCCTCCATGGCGTTTAACAACCTCCTCTTCGGTATCTATTTCCATGACTATTACAACCATGCCATTCGCCATAGTTACATGTGGCACTATCACCACCGAGATTATGACCGATCGCACTGGAGTGCCGAAAAACAGCGGGAATACGAATACTATCGGGACTACTACGAGAGTCAAGGTGTTGAACCTAATCCCAACTATGTAGACCCAGGCACGAGTGCCGATGAAAATTACACTGCGAGTTACGTAGAAGAAAATCCAGATAAATTCTATGGGGAAAACGCAGAATTTTTTACTGTTGACGAACTTCCAGACGAGGAAGCCCTAAAAACGGAACTCCTTGCAGCTGCTGAAGACACACCGACAGTGACGGCATCCGCTTCTACAGCCACCTCAACACGTGCACCACCAGAGACGCGCACTGTTGTCATTGAAAAGAAAACTTCAGGGGCAACGTGGTTTCTCCTCATCTTCGGAAGTATCCTTGTTATGGGTGTGGTTATGTTAGTGATGTATAACAAAGGCTATTTTTAGGTGATTTGATGGCACTATTTGGTAGAAAAGGTGGAAGATCGCTGTTCGGCAAGCGCAAAGACGCCGACGCAAAAAAACCGGAACGGCATGAACTCGTCGACATTCCGATTGACAGCATGATTGAACTCTCCGACATCATCACTTATGAGGAAACGGGAGATACATCACACGCCTTCAAACTTGTTACCCGAAAAAAGTATGAAGGCGAGGCATTTCGTCGCTATATGTACCATATCCGTGATGCCGAGGAAGAAGTCGTCGTCGGTGTTGACCACGTAGCAGGAACAAAGGAAGATTACGAGATTTCCCGATGGATCATCGATGACGAATGTGAAATCGGCGATCCCTTGCCGGACGAGATGACCCTCTATTTTCCAGCCCCGGATAATGAACACGAGGATATTGCCGTTGAATACAGTCGGCAGGACGTTGTGCCAGCAACGCTCACGGTTACCGATGCTGAAGGGGAAAGGAAATTTGAGGTTGAGATCCACGAATATATCGCGGGTGACGATGAATTTATGTCTATTGAGTTGTGCGGAGACTGGCTCACCTTTTATGTCGGGACGATGATTAGCCGCGCCGACATAGAAATCTACCCGGCGTATGAACCTGAACCTTCGCGGAAATAATTAAAAAATAACAGGACAATAGAGCGAGGCTGCTCTGCCTTGCTTTACCGCTGAAACTCAAATGCACTTTCGATGTGCTCAAGGTGCAACAACTCAGATTGATATGACAGGTGGATGCCGATAACGTCAAAACGGCAAGGCGTATCCCAAAGGTTTTTCGATTGCAGATATGTCAAGGCGATTTTGGAAATTTGCCTCTGTTTCTGCTTAGTCACAGCGGCTTGTGGCACCCCAAATTTGAGACTCCGCCGCGTTTTAACCTCCACAAAGACGATAAATTGTCCGTCCTTGACAATCAGATCAATTTCCCCGCGTCCTGCCCGGTAGTTCTGCGCAAGGACTCTACACCCCCGTGCTTCGAGATGCGCAACTGCCAACGATTCACCAATTTTTCCAATACTCAAGCGTGAACGATCCATGTCCGTCCTCTGTTGGTTGTGCGTATAAGTAAGTACCTTAGAAAGATAGTTTGATCTGATCATCGGGGAGGAGTTTAAAGGTGTGTCGATGAATATCGGACGCACCAAACGCTGCAATTGCTTGTCGGTGTTGTGCGGTCGGGTATCCTTTGTGTTTTCGGAACCCGTAGTTTGGGTAGGTGCGATCCAACGCAATCATGAGTTTATCGCGCGTGGTTTTGGCGATAATGGAGGCTGCAGCGATAGAATAACTTCGGCTATCGCCCTTTGGAATCGCCTTACCGGGGATATCTATTTCGGGGAGATATAGACCGTCAACGAGTAGATAATCGGGCTGCAGTGTGAGATTTTCAACGGCTTCCTTCATCGCCAGTAGGGTGGCATTAAGGATATTTAAACGGTCAATAACCTGATTATCTATAGCACCCACACCTATCGACACAGCGACACGGTGGATTTCGTCAGAGAGTCGATCCCGTTGCTTTGGAGACAACTGTTTTGAATCATTTAGACCCTCAAGTGAGCAATCAATTGGTAGGATAACAGCAGCAGCAATGACGGGACCCGCCAAGGCACCTCGGCCCGCCTCGTCAACGCCCGCGATCTGTTTATACCCGCTTTGTTGACAAGCGAGTTCAAAAACCTTCATCAAAGTTTTGGGGGTGGAAACCCTCGAATTTATTCGAGGGTTATTGACTTCTATCAGGCTATTGTCTGCGTTCCTTGACGCGCGCGGCTCTACCAGTGCGATCGCGCAAGTAGTACAACTTCGCACGGCGGACGGCTCCGTATCGAACGACCTGAATACTCTCAACATTCGGCGAATGGAGCGGGAATGTCCTTTCACTTCCGGCACCGAAAGCAACGCGGCGCACTGTAAACGTTGCGCGTAATCCACCGTGTGACCGACGAATAACAGTACCTTCGTACGTCTGAATGCGTTCCTTCTGCCCCTCGCGGATACGGGTGTTTACCTTGACAACATCCCCGGGACCAAACTCAGGAATATCACTTTTCATATATTGGCTTTCAACCGATTCAATCAAATTCATCTATAATTTCTCCTTGTGTAGCGGACGTTTCGTCACGTCTTAAGATAGGCTGGCAAATGGGAAAAAAAATTAAGAACTCCTACTTCTATTTATTCTACCAACCCCTCCATTTTGAGAATAGCGATGTCCTCTTCACTCAATTCTAACTTCTGGATCAGATCTGGACGGTGCTTCGCGGTACGTTTGAGTGCTTCTATATACCGCCATTTTTCAATATTTTTATGATCCCCACTCAAGAGGACTTCGGTAACACGCATGCCTCCGAACTCAGCAGGCCGCGTGTTGTGCGGATGGTCAAGCAAGTCATGGCTGAATGAATCAACGTGTGCGGACTCGTAATCACCCAGCGCGCCGGGCAGTACACGGCCAATGGCATCAATCAAAACCAGTGCAGCAATTTCCCCGCCACTGAGAACATAGTCCCCAATAGAGAGTTCCGTTGTAACCAGTTGATGTCGTACCCGCTCATCTACGCCTTTGTACCGTCCGCACAAAAGAATAAGATGTGATTCCAAAGAAAGCGATTCCGCGAGTGCCTGAGTCAACGGCACACCTTGTGGTGTCAGATATACGACATGTGCCGTTTCCTGCGTGTTCAACGCCGTAATCGCAGCAAAGATAGGCTCCGGCTTAAGAATCATGCCCGCGCCCCCGCCATAAGGATAGTCATCAACCGATTTGTGCTTATCGGTCGCCCAATCACGAAGATTATGAAGGTTGACGGTGAGTTTATCGGCGTCCTGAACGCGTCTGAGGATACCCGTTTTTAACGCTGGCGCGAGTATCTCTGGAAACAAGGCGAGAACATCAATCTTCATTTTTGATATAGGCTTGCAAGCGACACCTTACATTCTTTACTGATGCGTCTACCTCGCGTCGTAAACGAAATTCCTATTGCCCCTCTAACCTTGGGTGTTCAATCAACTCAAGAATAACCTTTTTATTCGCTTGCAATCCTGCCGTATAGAGAACACTTCTTATCGCTTTAAGGGTACGTCCATATCTACCAATGATCTTCCCTAAATCTTCCTCCATGACAGTCAACTCTACAATCACTACCGTTTCGCCAGTTACTTCCTGGACCACCACCTGATCGGGGTAATCGACGAGAGATTTTACGATGTATTCAATCAAATCTTTGAACATAGTTCACTTTCGCATTTCAGTAGATGTATGTGTTGCCTGTATCTTCGGAATTTTTTGAAAGCGGTATTACGCTTCTTCGTCGGATTCAGGGGTCGCCTCATCGGGTGCTGCTTCAGTGAGTAGGCTGCCGGTTTCATCTTCAGCGGATTGTGCGGCATCGGGTTGTACGTCTTCCGTCTCAGTAACCGCTTCGTCAACATCAGCCCCCGGCATCGGTCTCCCTAATTTTTCATATTCAAATTTCATCAAAATCCCACGTTTAGAAAGTAAACGTTTCGCCGTGTCAGTAGGTTGTGCGCCGCGCCTTAACCACTTTAAAGCCTTCTCTTCATCAATGAAAATATCTGCCGGCTCCGTTAGCGGATTGTAATAGCCAAGACGTTCTAAAAATGCGCCATCCCTTTGTGCACGTGCATCAGCTGCGACGAGTCTATAAAAAGGACGTTTCTTTCTACCGTGTCGTTGTAATCTAATTCTAACTGCCAAAAAAATACCTCCTGGTGGCATTCGCGCCGTGTCCATAGAAAGACAGAGATTTAAGGGCGTACCTATTGTTATCTACGGCGTCTCCGTTTTCGGGGCTTTCTCGCTTTACGTTTCTGACCGGGAAGTGCTCCCATTTTTCGCCCCATCTTTGTATTTAAACCGGCGCCCATTTGCGGCATTGCCATCGCCGCTTGCTGGTTCAGCATACGATTCATCATCTGTAACTGCGAAATCAGCATGTTCACCTGATTTACTGTGGTTCCACTCCCTTTGGAAATGCGAAGTTTCCGACTTCTGTCTAATAACCGCGGATTTTTCCGTTCCTCACCCGTCATTGACTGAATGATCGCTTTCGCCGTCTGCAAATGGCTCTCATCGGGTGTCAGATTCTTCACAGGCAACTGATTTTTAAAGGGCATGAGATCCATGAGTTGATCCAAGGGTCCCATATTTTTCAGCTGCTCGAGTTGCGTCAGAAAATCGGTAAAGTCTAACCCTTTGTTAGCTACAAGTTTACGCTCAAGTTCTTTCGCTTGATCTTCACTGAAGACTTCCTCGGCTTTCTCAAGCAAAGTTTGGAAATCACCTTGTCCGAGGATGCGTGAAGCCATCCGTTCGGGGTGGAATTCCTCTAACGAGGCTGCCTCAATTTTTTCACCCACCCCAATGAATTTGATCGGTTTGTGCGTAATATGACGGATAGAAAGCGCAGCACCCCCACGGGCATCACCATCCATTTTCGTCAGGATCACGCCATCAATGTCTAAATCGTTGTTGAAGTTTTCAGCAACATTTACAGCATCTTGCCCTGTCATCGCATCAACGATAAGTAGGACTTCAGAAGGATTCGCACGTTCCTTAATCTGTCGAAGTTCACTCATTAATTCATCATTAACGTGTAAACGTCCAGCAGTATCAATAATAACGCAGTTGTGTCCGTGTGCCAAAGCCTCCTTGACCGAAGCCTCTGCGATCTCAACCGGCGAAGGCTCTGTTCCCATCGAAAACACGGGGGTTTCCGTCTGCTCACCCAAGACCTGCAGCTGCTTAATAGCAGCAGGACGATACACATCAGCGGCAACGAGCAACGGTTTACGTCCGTCTTTACGAAACTTAAGGGCTAATTTCGCTGCGACCGTTGTTTTACCGGCACCTTGCAGCCCAACAAGCAGCACAACCGTAGGACCACTCGGCGCAATGTTAATCTTCTCCGCCTCGCTGCCCATCAACGCAGTCAGTTCTTCACCAATAATTCGGGCAATCTGAAGTTCAGGCGTAAGACTTCCGAGGACCTCCTGACCGAGCGTTCGCGCCTTAATCTGCTCTATAAATTCACGTGTGACTTTATAGTTAACATCCGCTTCCAAGAAGGCACGGCGCACCTCACGCAAGGTATCGGAGATATTGCTCTCTGTGAGCTTTCCTTGTCCCCTGATTTTTTTCAGGGTGCCTTGTAACCTATTTCCTAAACTCTCAAACATTGTTGATGCCTTTTTTTCTTGGAGTCCCTATGTTCAAGTATGTAATTCTCAGCCTGTTTTTTGGAACAACATCAAAGCGCGTTTACCCATTGTGCGTAACCCTTGATTTCAAAGTAGCGCACGAACTTCACTTCTTAACTATAGAATTATAGCAAATTTAACCCGTGATGTCAAACTTTTTTTCCACCTTGACAGAAATCGGTATACATGCTAAAAATATATCATGAAAATAACGATCATCACACAACACTATTGGAAACTTGTAACCGACAATCTGAATTTACAAGCCGTATCCTGCAAACCCCTTATCCCCTTTATCTGTATTTTAGTCGCATTGTCCTGCGGATGCCAAGGTGAGACGTTTAATTTTGATGTAGGTAGCACCAGTTCAGAAATCATAGAGAAGTCAGGTGAGTTGGCCGAAAACGAGATATGGGATGGACGCATCTATATCACTGACACCGTTGTCGTTCCCGAAGGTGTCACACTGACGATCCGTGCGGGTACGATTGTGGGTTTTGAGCCGACAGATACCCCGAGCGAGTTGATCATACACGGCGAACTCTACGCCGAGGGCTCGCCAGAACGCATGGTCGTTTTTGGATCTTTAGGAAAACAGCGAGAACCCCAAGAAGAAACAGAAACAGAGGCAACTGCACCTACGACAATGGGAATGGAACAAATGGGCGGTAGGGGCTTCGGTGGTAGAGAAAGGCAGCGGCAAACTATCGCTGCCGATCCGCCCAAAGCAGGCGATTGGGCAGGCATTCAGATTGCAGCTGAAAGTCCGAACAGCCGTCTCACATACTGCCGCATTCAACACGCAACGACCGGTATTACATGCCTAACAGATGCCGTGCAAATCGAGAGATGTCTTATCAGTGAGAACAAAATAGGGGTGCTCTCTGAAAACACCAGGCCCACTATTACAGGCAACGAATTTAATAGAAACGGCACAGGTTCGCAATTCCGGGGAAGTGCGTCACCAGATGTAGAATACAACGAATTCACTGCTAACAATTACGGAATTATATGCGAAGACGACTCCCGACCCCGTATCCAATATAACATTCTTCGCGCGAACTATGAGAACGCTATTGTCTGCTATTCTACCGCCTCACCAGAGATAGTCTCCAACAATATTACAATGAATGTTGGCTGGGCAGTCTACGATGGTGGTAGGCTCCGAGATAACTTTATTCAGGGGAACAAACAGGTCGGGCCCAACATAACAGAACTCGGTAGAGGAACACAGAGCGATCAGTTTTACGGCGTAGACGAGACATTTGATCCGAGAAACACTCCGGTAACAGAAGCCGGTGTACCACGAGAAAATTTTTAGTAGGAAATCTACACAATGACTCGCCTCAAAGCCTACTTGGAACTTATTCGCTATCCGCTTTTTGCGATTCCGATTGTCGCTACACTTCCCGGGGCACTCATTGCGAGCGAAGGACGCTGGACATGGCGCGTTGCAGCCACACTCTTGATCGCACTCTGTGGCTACTTCGCTGGAATGATAAAGAATGATTACTTTCACCATGAAACCGACAAGCAGACAAATCCAGAGCGTCCACTTCCGTCAGAGCAACTGACACCGCGACAGGCGATTGTACCGGCGAGTATCATCTACGGGCTCTGCGTCATTGGCGGTTTCTATCTGAATGTTAAAGCGGGTTTGCTGGTAATGGGCTTGGTTGCAATTTCGCACCTCTATAACGCCATTTTCAAAGCGAAAGGTATTTTAGGCAGTCTTACACTGCCTTTGGGCATCGGACTACTAAGCGTTTTCGGTGCGTTAGCAGTGAGTGGGACTGTGCCGCGGTTGGTGTGGTATGCCTTCGCTGCTACGACGTTTTACGACTTGGGAACACATATCACGACAACCTTCAAAGACATTTCACGGGACAAAGAACTTGGCATCCTAACAACACCGCTCCAGATCGGCATTCGTCCAGCACTTTTTCTCTCTGCTGTTGCCACGGTTCTGGCGTTTACCATCGCCTGCCTGCCCTACTGGCTGGAACCCGATATTCAGAAGCCTTATATTGTTTGGGTAGTGTTAGGCATCATCGCTACTGTTGGGACTCGGATTTCGCTTTACCGGCAACCGAACGAGCAAAACGGTTATTTCGCGTTGAAGGGTTCAATGATAGGCTCAATTTTCTTTTTTCCGTGTCTCATCGGCACTCAGGTGTCTCTCATAGTCTCTGCTGTTATCATTGTACCGTTGTTGTTAGTGACGCTATTCTTGTTAAAAATAACGCGCCAAGAGGTTTAAGGCGCGGTAACCGAGGATTGCCTATTGCGCAATCGTAACGAGGTCAACTATTAAAAAATGAAAAACATCGTGCTACTTATTACGGATACTTTCCGGTACGACAATTTAGGCGAACGGGCGAGACGGCCTATCCGCACACCAATGCTCGATAAATTTGAAGATGAGCGCGCAACTGCTATTGACAAGTTCTATATGAGCAGTTTCCCGACGGTACCACACCGCACAGATATTATGACCGGGACAGTCGGGTGGCCCCACTACCCGTGGCAGCCAATTGATCTGAGCGGACGGAGCATCACCTCGCAACTTCTGAGCGAGCAGGGATACGCAACGCAGTTGATATGTGACACCCCACACCTGTTCAACGTCCGGTTCCAACACTGTTTCGATGCCGCTTTCCAGCACCGCGGACAAGAGGGCGACAAACCGCTTCTCCACCACAACGATGAGATAAAAATCGTTATGCCCAATGAAAAAACGCGACCACATCCGTCATATCGCGGGCATACCCTACCAAACACGCACCGTTGGACAAACCGATACTATCAGTACGAATCAGAAACGTTCTCTGGTAGGACCTCCGAAACCACAATTCGGTGGCTGGAGGAGAACCACCGTTCGGGGCCCTTCTTCCTCTGGGTAGATTTCTTCGATCCGCACGAACCGTGGGATCCGCCCGAATATCTCGTGAAACGCTACGATCCAGACTACACAGGAGCGCCGATGCTACACCCAAACTACGGGTTATCATCACTCTTTACGGATGCCGAGCTCCACAACCTCTGGGCACACTACGCCGGTGAGGCGGAACTCATCGACAGGCATATCGGACGGGTTCTGCAGAAGGTGGAGGATTTGGAGTTGTGGGATGATACGCTGGTCGTAGTCCTGTCGGATCACGGTATGTCTCTCGGTGAACACAGTCGGACGGGTAAATCCAACATTGATCCAGAAGATTCCCGCTACTGGCCCACATATCCTGAGATTAACCACGAGATGTTCTTGGTTGCTGGCGGAGATGTTCCGTGCGGGCAACGCCTCGATCTCATCGCGCAACCCATGGACATTATGCCGACGCTCTGTGAGTTAGCCGGTGTTTCCTTGGATCCACCGAAACCGTTTGAGGGACGTTCCTTCGCAGACGCGCTTCTTAAAGGCAACGGACAGCATCGAGACTATGCAGTAACGGGGTGTCACATCGCTGCCCGGGACGAGAGCGTGCCACGTCAAGCAACGACCCCGTTCCTCGTCACGGAACGCTGGGGATATGCACCTGTCGGCGAATACGGCAGACCGGAACTCTTTGACTTGCCAGCAGATCCGTTAGCCGAGAACAACATCGCTGCGGATAATATGGAACTCGTCAAGGAGCTCCATGAAATGTTTATGTCACACCTTACGGAGCATAACGCCCCGGAGAAGTTTCTTGACCTCTGGAAAGAAGAACCTTCTGGCGATGGACGGGGTAAATGGTCGATTGATTATCCCGATGAGTCGAAGGAGTAGGAAATTCAAAAGTCGAAATTAAAAAAGAGGCTTTAGGTTACAGCAATCTAAAGCCTCTGTCTATGTACGAAAATTGGTTTATTTAGATTTACTCATAGACAGATGAACGATGTCCAATCCGGGAAACCTCAACTGTTTGAGCATGCCTATCATAAGTATAGATAATTCGGTAATCGCCAGAAGGTAACTTAAACTGTCCTTTATATCTCCCTTTCAGTGCCTTATGCGGGTATTCGTCACAATTTTTACAGAGCCATCTAAGTTTTCTGAGGACTTGTGTCTGAATTTTGGCATCCAAACGCCGCAAATTCCGTCTGGCATTTGAATCCAATATTAATTCATACATTTCAACTCAATTCCTAACTCTTCCGCAACCTCCTCAAGCGTATACATTTTACCACCAGACCGGATATACTCCTCTTCGCGTTCTAATTTTTCAATGAATTCTGGCCGCAATTCTAATCCCTCGTCAGGGTCATAATCATAATTCTCAAGGAACAACTCCAATTCCAAATAGCAGACGAAAAACTCATAAAATTCAGCGCAAAGTCGCGCTTTCATCTCAACAGAATGTTCCGTTTCCATCAGCTTAACAAGACGTTCTCGCGATACAAAAATTTGCCAATTTCCCAGTGCATGCATCAACTTTCGGAAGTCATTAGACGATAATTCCGCTACTTTTATCTCTGGCACAAGATCACCATGTACGGATAGCCCCATCCGCCGTGCCTCACGTCCGAGGGGTGAACTCTTCCGTTGTGCTTCAACTGTTGAGACACGGTGCTTTAGGTGTACAAATGCTTCATTTCCCTCTATAATTCCAAGCACGGCTTCCTCGTACTCCTCCAAGTCCACAGCAAGCACATAGTAGCCGTTAAAGAACTCCCGGAACTCTTCTTCAAGTTCTTCATGCGGAGCATCCTCTGCAAGCAACGCGATCAGGTTCTCGCGGGATGCAAATATCCCACAGTTGACAATAGGTGCGAGCCAATCGCTGAATTGTTCAAGGGTCATATCTGTAATATGGGGTATCATTTCATCACCTTCGTTGAAGAGTTCGTCGCCTTCTAAAGTACATCCAGGCAGCACACTCACCCGTTTTTTTATACTGCTTCATCAAAGTCTCAGTGTTTTGAAGGGTAAACCAGACGCTTTAAACAGCAGTAGACACCTCAAGCACAACATCCAACTGATCCATCACCTTATGGAACGCCTCAACGTAATAGGACATCAACTCAGAGTCATTGGGTGGATTGACATCGAAGATATAACAGTGGGCATCGATAAATTCAACCGCCCGTGGATAGTCCTCCGTCTTATATTCAACCGTCGAATTATTGCATCGCCACGGACATCCAGTACCATAGCCGACCTGATTCTGGAAAATCTCTTGAGATGGCACAGGGAGGCGTTGCCACTGTCCCGTCGGTACACCCTCGGCGCGTAGCGCTGCTTGCGCCTTCTCCCGCATCGTGCGCGGGGAGATGTCCAATCCCAACGCCGCTGGATCAAACCCGACAACGTAGTTGTAATACACAGGCTCACACCCTTCTGGCGTAACAGGCGTTTCAATACCGTCAAGTTTGCTCAAATGTTCCGTGAGATACCGGCAATTCTCGACGCGTAACCCGTTGTTCGCATCAAGCCGTTTCAGTTGGCTACGGATGAATGCCTGACTGAACATATCCCCACGATACATCCACCCCAATCCATAGGCGTTGTATTCCTGCTCTTCTCTCTCCTGACCCGGCACAACGATTTCCCCGAAATACTGCAACAACGCTGCGCGTTTGTAAGTTTGTTCATCATTCGTTGTGAACAAACCGCCTTGGCAACCGCTACTCAACGTCTTCGAGGCTTGCGTGCTATATCCAGCGGCATCGCCAAACGCACCACACAGTTGGTCCTTATAGCGTGCGCCGTGTGCCTGTGCCACGTCCTCAATCACTTTCAGATTGTGCTTTTTTGCGATCTCCAGAATTGGGTCCATATCAGCCGGCATACCGTGAATATGAACCGGCATAACAGCGCGCGTTCTTTCGGTGATCTTCGCTGCAATCGCGTTGGGATCAATACAGTAGGTTACCGGGTCAATATCAACAAAGACGGGAATAGCATTGTGATGAAGAACGGCTGCCGCCGTTGCCCAGAAAGTGAAGGCGGGAATGATGACCTCGTCCCCCGGCTCGATGCCGACCCCTGCGACACACAGATGTAAGGCAGCGGTTCCGCTGTTGACAGGGATGCAATACTCGACCCCCATGTATTCCGCCCATTCGTTGGCGAGCCCTTCGGATTGAACGCGCTGCTGCTCGGTAATCTTTTCAGAGGCGATCACCTCAACAATCGCGTCTTTGTCGGACTGGGTAACCTGTGGCCAGGGTTGAATGAATCCATCGGGAACAGTTTTCTTGCCACCAGATATAGCGAGTTTTGCTGCCATGAGGGGTCCTCCTTTTTTCAAATTCCAGATAACCAACATGTTGTCCACATACGCACCAGCAAAAGGATACGGCGTGAAACACAACGATCTTCGTCTAAGGCTTGCGGAGCCCTTCTAAATTGACTATATATCTGTTAATTTTGGAAGGTGTTCATCTTCATAGATAATAATGAGCGTACCAACGAAATGCAGCAAGGGTGCTAACGGATGATCTTCTTCCCCATCAACAAGATTCAGTAAATCGTCTAACCGCGCCGCAAGTTCCCGATACTCGATTTCTGTCAATGAAACAGGTATATGCGTTTCGTTTTGGCCCACAAAGTCAATTAAAT
>JAJECD010000125.1 GCA_022822215.1 Candidatus Poribacteria bacterium
TTGGCGGACACGTCTCCGGCGCCGTAAATGGCTCATCCGTTTCTTTTTTATGAGTGTCAAGGGGTCTCCTTATCACAGTAGGCGCGCTCGTATTTCATAAGACTTGAAGATAGCGTCCTATAGCGCGCAAAATCCAACACGATTAGACAGCAGCTTTTCCTTCTTTATCTCGGACGCGCTCACCATCATAACGGATACCTTTACAAGGCTTATAGGTATCAGGCTTCCTTATTTGACGGATCGAAGCCGCGACCTGACCAACGAGTTGCTTGTCAATACCCGTGACGACGATAGGTGTATGCGCTTGTCCATCAATGTTTTCGGAGGGTTCAACACTTAATGTTATGCCCTCCGGTGGGGCGTAGGTAACGGAGTGCGAATACCCAACGTCAAGCACTAAATTGTTCTCACGATTGACTTCCGCACGGTACCCTGTTCCCACAACACGCAGTTTCTTCTCAAAACCCTCTGAGACACCGGTAACCATGTTAGCGATAAGACTTCGTGCCAGTCCATGCAAGGCTTTGTAGTGTTTAAGTTCACTCTTTCTTTGGACAGTCAAGACGTTTTCGTCAAGAGCCACATCGATTCCTTCCGGTAGTTGCCAATCAAGGCTGCCTTTAGGTCCCTCCACTTGGACGCTGCTTGCGTCCAAAGCGACCTGTACCTTCTCCGGCAATGGAATCGGTTTAAGTCCAATACGTGACATGCTATCTCTCCCGGTTTACTGAGATGCATCGAAAATCTTACCAGACGTAGCAGAGGACTTCGCCGCCGATTTTTTCCCTTCGGCACTCAGGCGTGGTCTTTAGCCCACTGGATGTCGACAAAATAGCGATACCGAGCCCACCATAAACACGCGGCAGACTGTCGGACTTCGCGTAAACGCGCCGGCCCGGTTTGCTGATGCGTCTGAGATTCGTGATGACTTTCTCTTTTTTCGTGTTTCCGTATTTCAAATAGATTCTTAGAATCCCCTGTTTTCCATCTTCAATCAAACGATAGTTCCGGACGAAACCTTCTTCTGACAAGACGCGTGCAATCTCAAGTTTGACTTTTGAAGAGGGGATTTCAACGCGTTCATGTCCTGCCATATTGGCATTGCGGATACGCGTCAGCATATCTGCAATCGGATCGGTCATCGACATGAAAGATTCTCCTTATTTTATTCTCATAATAGCTGTCGGTTGTCAAGGCATTTCGCTACGCGAACCCTAATGAAAATCAACGGCACGAAATCCGTATGGACTTCAACCGGACTCTCAGTCGCCAGCAATCCCTTCGCGGCAGTAAAAACGTTGTTATCCGCCACACGATCTGCTGACTGCCAACTGCTATTTTCTACCAACTTGCCTTTCGGACACCGGGAATTTTACCGGCGCGGGCGAAGAGGCGAAAGCAGATACGACACAATTCAAATTTGCGAAGATACCCGCGCGACCTGCCACAACTCTTACAACGGCTATATTTTCGGGTTCGGAACCGCGGGGTTCTTGCCTGCTTAGCAATCCATGATTTACTTGCCAACTTTGATGCTCCTTTACTGGTTATCAGTTGTCAGTTCGGTTTGCTTCGCAAACCTTTCAGTTATCGGTTAAGAGTCCATGCTGTCTGATAACCGAAAGCACGGGGAAGTCCATACGGACTTCATACCCCCAGTTCATGCAACGGTGCATGAATACTGTTGATCTGAAAGCTGCGAACCGAGCATTATTCTCGGAATGGCATTCCCAACAATTTTAACAACTCGCGTCCTTCTTCGTCGGTTGGGGCAGTCGTAACAACAGTTATATTCATACCGCGGATATCGTTCACTCGGTCATAATCAATTTCCGGGAAGATTAACTGCTCCGTGAGTCCAATGGAGTAATTACCCCGCCCGTCAAAAGCATCCGGGGATACACCGCGAAAGTCTCGAATTTGGGGGAGGACGACGTTCACAAGACGATTATAGAATTCATACATACGTTCACGCCTCAGAGTGACTTTACACCCGATTGCCATGCCTTCTCTGACCTTAAAAGCAGAAACAGACTTTTTCGCGTGCGTAATAATCGCGCGTTGTCCAGCGATGAGCGACAATTCTTCGACAGCATCTTCCAATGCATTCGGGTTCTGAATCGCATCACCGACCCCAATATTGAGTGTGATTTTGTCCAGTTTCGGAATCTGCATCACATTTTCGTAACTAAAATGATTTAGCAATGCGGGCATGATTTCCGTTTGATAAAATTCTTTGAATGGGCTCATGAGCCTTGTATCCTATAGAAATTATATATTCCGTGCGGGACACGTTTGCAGCGTGTCTTGTTCATCGTGCGTGGAGGGGCTGCGCCTTAAGCATCCACCTTTTTGAGATTGGAAATGTGAATCGTGCCTTCGCGTTCGACGACCCCACCTTGTCCCATCTGATTTGGTCGCAGGTGACGCGTAACAATATGAATGCCTTCAACGATTGCGCGTTGTTTCTGTGGAAACACCTCCAAAACGACCCCCTGTTTTCCGCGATCCTGCCCACTGAGAACTATGACCGTATCATCTTTCTTGATATGCAGTTTCCGGCGTGCCACAATTGTCCTCCTAAATAACCTCAGGTGCGAGCGAGACGATTCGCGTGAACGCCTTTTCTCTCAGCTCGCGCGCGACGGGTCCGAAGATACGCGTACCGCGCGGTTGGTTCTGCGGGTCAATAAGCACCGCTGCATTCTGGTCGAATTTGATATAGGAACCGTCTGCACGCCGATACTCTTTAGCAGTCCGGACAACAACCGCGCGAACAACTTCGCCAGCTTTCACGGATGTATTAGGCACTGCCTCCTTGATGCTTGCAACAATCACATCACCTACGCGGGCATAACGACGACGAGTTCCGCCTAACACACTAATGCACATTAATTTCCTCGCGCCAGTATTGTCGGCACAGGTTAATCGAGTATATGATTGAACCATCTTTGTATCCTCCTCCAGCGTTTTCAAAACCGTGTGTTTCGGAAACGTCAGAGTCGGGATGAAACCCTTCCTTCTTAAGTACCAAGTCGCTGCTAACGCGTTATCTACTTCAGGGACGCGGCAGAAACGACGGACCTCAGTTATATCGGTACTTAATCATCTGCGGGTTGCACCGAGCTCACTATCGCTTGGACCCGCCACCGTTTATGACGGCTTAGCGGTCGGGTTTCAACAACCTGTACCACGTCACCGACATTACAACTATTCTGTTCATCGTGAGCCAGAATTTTCTTCGTTTTCCGAACGACCTTCTTGTAAAGCGGATGTTGATATCGCCGCACAAGTGAGACTGAAACAGTTTTGTCCATACTGTTACTGGTAACAAGCCCCGTCCGGAATTTGCGATGTCTTCGCCTTTCCTCGTTCAACTTTATCCTCCAAATTAGCCAATCGCCAACAGCCATCAGCCAATCGCCATTTACTGTGAACGTCCGCGCAGGACAGTTCTCACACGAGCGATGTCTTTGCGAATTTTGCCGATACGTGTTGTGTCCTCTTGTTGTCCTAAGATACTTCGGAATCGCTGGTTAAACAAAGTCTCCTTTAGAGACTGTAATTCACCTTCCAATTCTTCAGTTGTCTTACCGCGTAGTTCATCCGCTTTCATTTTTCCGATTCTCCTTGCCTGTTGTCAAAGCTACCGCGCCAGGCACCTCAAGGGTATTTTCTCCAACGGGAGGTACAGACGAAATTACTCATTCCGTGCAACAAACTTAGTCTTGACTGGTAATTTGTGGGCAGCTCGTTCAAACGCCCCTTTTGCATCTTCAAGCGAAACGCCACTTAATTCATAAAGGACTCTGCCGGGCTTGACGACAGCGACCCAAAATTCAGGGGGCCCTTTTTTTCCACTCCCCATGCGCGTTTCAGCAGGTTTCTTACTAACTGGTTTATGCGGAAAAATTTTGATCCAAAGCTTACCGCCACGGCGTACGTAACGTGTAATAGCAATACGAGCAGACTCGATCTGATTACTTGTAATCCAGCCAGCTTCCATTGCCTGTAATCCGTATTCACCGAAGTTAATTTTTGAACCTCGGACCGGTTTTCCACGGCGTTTTCCGCGATGCACATTGCGGTGCATCACGCGTTTGGGCATTAACACCTTAAATGCCTCCTTAAAATATGTCAGTGGCGTTATGAACCGCTTGGGGGATTGTTACGACTCCGACGCTGCCGGCGCCGTCCTCTTCCTCTGCCCTGCTCTCCAGATTGTCCTGAGCGTCTGTCCCCTTGACGACGATCTGGACGTTGTGAACCCGCATCTTCACGACGTCCGGGTTGACGACGCGCTGACGGCTCGCCTTTTAATTTATCAGGGACCCCAATAATTTCGCCCTTGAAAATCCATGTTTTGACCCCTATTTTACCGTACGTTGTATTTGCTTCGGTAAATCCATAGTCAACATCAGCTCTGAGCGTATGAAGGGGTACCCGTCCCTCATGGCTTGACTCAGATCGGGCGATCTCCTTGCCATCAAGTCTACCGCTCACCATGATTTTAACGCCCAATGCGCCAGCCTGAATTGAACTTGTGATATTCCGTCGCATCACCTGTTTAAAACTCGCGCGACGTTCGATTTGTGTCGCGACAGCTTCGGATACAAGTTGGGCATCCAATTCGGGGGTTTTAATTTCCGAGACATTAATTCGGACTGGACATCCGACGTGCTTTTCAAGTAATGCCTGTAATTTCTCAGCTTCTGCACCACGGCGCCCGATGACAATTCCAGGGCGCGCCGTATGGATATTAATACTACAACGGTCTGCTACACGTTCGACTTCAACACGCGAAATCCCAGCGCGCGCCAGTTGCTCTTTGACAAACGCCTGAATCTGAAAATCTTCATGGAGCCACTTCGCGTAATCTCGTTCGCTGTACCATTTTGAATCCCACGTCTCAATGATTCCTAAGCGTAATCCACGCGGGTGAGTTTTCTGTCCCACACAAACCTCCTGTCAGACCTTTCCCATTCGCGACGTGGAGGCTGAGTTGTCTGGGGTGATACTGTGTAAAGGTCCACACCGTTACTCACCATTCTCAGTACTCTCCTCATCAACGACGACGGTGATATGGCTGCTGCGCTTTAGAATCCTATTCGCCATACCTCGCGCCCGGGGCCGAATCCATTTCCGCGTAATCCCCTCATCAACCCGAATCTCCTTGACGTATAACTCTGCTATATCAACACTCGGGTCTTGATACTGCGCGTTGGCAGCAGCTGATTGAATCAGCTTGTAAATTATCGGGGATGCGGCTTTATGCGTAAAGCGCAATTGACTTAATGCATCCTCAACATACTGATTACGGACGAGGTCGGCTACTAAGCGTGCTTTTCGAGGTGCAACCGACGCGTTCCGAATCCTAGATCTGGCTTCCATCAGTATCTCCTAATAAAAGCAATTTTTTAATTTCACCGCTTCCTCAACAGAATGCGCAACCCGATCTCCAAATGAAGCATCCGTACACGAACACCTGCCATCCACGATGAAGGCTATTACCAAACTATCTACCACCACCACTTGAGTGAGAACGGAAGGTCCGCGTCGGCGAGAATTCACCGAGCTTATGCCCTACCATATTCTCTGTAATATACACTGGAAAAAACTTTTTCCCAT
The DNA here is from genome assembly GCA_022822215.1 of Candidatus Poribacteria bacterium. Classification (GTDB taxonomy): domain Bacteria; phylum Poribacteria; class WGA-4E; order WGA-4E; family WGA-3G; genus WGA-3G. The sequence goes on from JAJECD010000125.1 coordinate 5,629, forward strand.
TGTAAATCGCCAAGGTATGCCCTACCAACTCAGGGGTTATCATTGACCGCCGAGACCACGTGCGAATGACCCGTTTGCTACCTGAACGCTCCATAGCGTTTATCTTCTTCACAAGTTTCGGGTCTATATAGGGTCCCTTTTTCACAGAACGCGCCATTGTGTTTCTCCTCTACCTTGTAGACACTATGCCTATCCGGCATGAAATCCGCACCGAAGCGGACTATTTTCGCTTCCCGAAAATGTAGCGTCCTGACTTCTTCTTCGGGTTTCGCGTCTTATACCCCTTCGTGGGAAAACCCCACGGGGTGACCGGATGTCTACCACCCGAACTTTTTCCTTCACCACCACCATGCGGATGATCAATCGGATTCATCGCTACGCCTCTCACCTTCGGACGTTTTCCCAGCCATCTCGAACGTCCAGCTTTACCGATAACAATTTGGCTAACGTTCCCGACTTGTCCGAGCGTCGCCATAGCATTTACCAGAACAAGCCGAATTTCGCCAGAAGGCAACTGAATACGTGCGTACTTGCCTTCTCTGTCGACCAAAGAGGCGGCAGCACCGGCACTCCGCACCAATTGCCCACCTTTACCGGGGCGCATCTCTATATTATGGATTGAAGAACCGAGCGGAATTTTCGCAAGCGGTAAGGCGTTTCCAACCCGAATTTCCGCATCCGCGCCTGAAGTGAGTATATCACCGACCTGTATACCTACTGGCGCGAGAATATATCGTTTCTCTCCATCACGATAATGGAGAAGGGCTATGTGTGCAGAGCGGTTCGGATCATATTCAATCGAGGCGACTTTGGCAGGCACGCCAAACTTGTCCCGTTTGAAATCAATAACCCGATATCGGCGTTTGTGTCCGCCACCGCGACGCCTGACCGTTAGGCGACCGTTAGCGTTCCGCCCAGCCATCTTTTTGCTGCCCTTGACAAGAGACTTTTCCGGTTTGCTCCGAGTAATCTCTTCAAAGGTATAACCGGTCATAAACCGGCGACTTGGGGTTACAGGTGTATATGTTTTAGGCACTTTGAGTTCCTTATCTCCTTATCCTATATAGCCTCAAACGCTTGGATAGTCGCGCCTTCTCTGAGGGTAATAATCGCTTTTTTCCAATGTGGTCTACGTCCACGCTGGTAGCGTAACATTTTACCCTTCGGTTTACCACGAACGCGCATCGTGCGAATTTTGAGGATATCCCCATGAATATCAAACAATTCTTCCGCAGCTTGACGAATCTGAGGTTTCGTAGCGTTTCGATCCACAACGAAAACATACTTATTAGCGTCGCGAAGAATCGTGCTCTTCTCTGTAATCAGTGGTTGTAATATAACCTGATATACATCCTTCATCAGTTTTATCCTTCTGCCTCAGAACTGGTATTGACGAACTTGGATTCTAATTTTTCGACAGCATTCTCGGTGATTATCAAGGTGTCATGCCACATAACTTGGTAAACATTGAGCGTATCCCATGTACAGACATTCACTTTAGGGATGTTCCTCACAGACAAATGGATATTCTGATTAGGTTCATCAAGTATGAGCAACACTTTGCCTGCTGCGTTCACAGATTTCAACATGCGAACCATGTCTTTCGTACGCGGACGCTCAAGCCCGAAGTCTTCAACAAGAATACACTGCTGATTTTGGAACCTATCTGCGAGTGCGCTGTGAAGTCCAAGCCGACGAACGCGTTTGGGCGTATACTGCCGGTAGCTGCGAGGCTTCGGTCCAAATGCTACACCGCCATGAACTCGAATCGGGGATTTAGCATGCCCGACCCGGGCTCTACCGGTTCCTTTTTGGCGATAGAGTTTTCTTCCACTCCCCCTCACGTCACTCCGAGTCTTTGTTGATGCAGTGCCTTGCCGCTGATTAGCAAGATAGGCAACAACACACTGGTGAATGACAGGACCGTTCACCTCAGCATCGGTGAACGTATCAGCCAATTCCTTTTCGCGAAGGACCTCGCCAGAGCTGTTGTGTACGTCTAAAGTTGACATCTTTGTGTGTTTGCTTCCTCTCGGCAACCGTTAAACAATCATTGCCGGCTATGCCTTGCTGGCTTTAGATGCCTTTTTAATCAGGAGAAGTCCGTTAGGTGGTCCGGGAACAGCCCCTTTTACAACCAGCAGGTTGCGTTCGGCATCGGCTTGAATCACAGGCAGATTTTGGATAGTATGCCGCTTAGCACCATGGCGTCCAGCCATACGTTTTCCTTTAAAAACGCGAGAGGGTGTCGCGCTTGCACCGATAGAACCCGGACGGCGAAGGTCTTGTTCACCGCCGTGGCTCTTCTTACCACCAGCGAAGCCCCAGCGTTTCACTACACCTGTAAAACCACGTCCTTTTGAGGTGCCTGTTACGTCAACGGACTCACCTACTGAAAAGAGGCTGGCATCAATGACATTCCCTACAGACACATCCTCAAGACTCTGTACCCGAAATTCACGAAGCACGAATGCTGGGGCTACCCCGGCTTTCGCGAAGTGTCCCCGCTTCGGGCTATTCGTACGCCCCTCTTTCTGTGCACCGAAACCCAACTGAACTGCCTGATACCCATCTTTTTCTTGCGTTTTAAGTTGGACAATCGGACAGGGACCTGCTTGAATAACGGTAACAGGTATCGCCTTTCCTGATTCCTCAAAGACTTGCGTCATGCCGACTTTGCGGCCTATAATTCCATTAATCATTTTTTTAACAATTGAATCTGAGCATCGTTCCACTACGTTCCACGATGGGTTTTGGTTAAGTTCAGCTGCCTCTGGATGCTGATAGATAGCAGATATAAGTCCCGAAAATTATACATATCCTCAATCGCGTCGAAACTCGACGAATACCACCGCGCAATGTAGTGGAGCGGTGACCAGAGTTAACAGCTAAAGAAGCGTAATTTTGACATCAACACCTGCAGGCAGGTCCAACCGCATCAAATCATCAACGGTTTTCGGTGTCGTTTCCGAGATATCCAGCAGCCGTTTATGAATCCGCATCTCAAACTGTTCACGCGACTTCTTATCTTTAAAGGTCGAACGCTGAACGGTATAGAGATGCTTTTTCGTCGGCAAAGGAATCGGCCCAGAAACAGCTGCGCCTGTGCGTTTAGCAGTATCTGCTATCTGCTTTGACCACAGGTCCAACAACCGATAGTCAAATGCCCTGAGCCGGATCCGAATTTTTTGATTGTCCATCTTTTCGTATCGCCTTCATCAAGCAGGAAACGCTTCTTGTAGGAGGGATTTCACAACCCCGATGCTTCTTTGTAGGAGCAAGACGCTCTGCTGATGCCTTAAAAGGGCGGAACTTATCGTTCCGCCCACTCTATTACTCAAGAATCTTGGAGACAACACCGGCACCAATTGTCTGTCCACCTTCTCGAATAGCGAATCGGAGTTGTTCCTCCATCGCGATCGGTTTAGACAGTTCAACGGTAATTTGTGCGTTGTCGCCAGGCATAATCATTTCGATGCCTTCCGGCAAGTTCATCTCTCCAGTCACGTCAGTTGTCCGGAAATAGAACTGTGGACGGTATCCGCTAAAGAACGGATTGTGGCGGCCACCTTCATCTTTTGTCAGAATGTAAGCCTCAGCTTCAAATTTGGTGTGCGGATTGACAGTCCCAGGGATTGCCAAGACTTGCCCACGCTCGACATCATCCCGGTCAACACCGCGGACCAAGGCACCAATATTGTCGCCAGCACGTCCCTCGTCGAGGAGTTTACGGAACATTTCAACGCCTGTGATAACAGTGCTTTGGGTTTCCCGCAACCCAACGATTTCAATGGTATCCCCAGTTTTAACGATACCGCGCTCGACACGTCCTGTAACAACCGTACCCCGTCCGCTAATAGTGAAGATATCTTCAATGGGCATTAAGAACGGCTTTTCCGTGTCGCGTACGGGTTCAGGAATGTAGGCATCAACTTCCTGCATGAGTTCAAGGATCGATGCGCATGCTTCGCTATTCGGATCGCCGCCGCCTTCCATTTCTTCATAGGCTTGAAGAGCAGATCCTATAACAACAGGAATATCATCCCCCGGGAATTCATAGTCACTCAGCAATTCGCGGACTTCGAGTTCAACGAGTTCGAGAAGCTCTTCGTCATCAACCATGTCTGCCTTGTTAAGGTAGACAACGAGGGACGGCACGTTCACTTGTCGAGCGAGGAGTACGTGTTCACGGGTTTGCGGCATCGGCCCATCAGCAGCAGAAACAACGAGGATAGCCCCATCCATCTGTGCCGCGCCTGTAATCATGTTCTTGATATAGTCGGCGTGTCCTGGGCAATCCACGTGGGCATAGTGCCGATTCTCAGTTTCATACTCCACGTGGGCTGTATTAATCGTAATACCACGCTCTTTTTCTTCGGGTGCCTTATCGATCTCGTCATATTCCATGACGTAATCTTCGTCGGCAAGATTCGAGAGTACCATGGTAATCGCCGCTGTAAGCGTTGTCTTACCGTGATCAACGTGGCCAATTGTTCCAATATTGACGTGTGGCTTAGTCCTTTCAAACGTTTCCTTAGCCATTTTTGTCCGAGCTCCAATAAAATGTGTTGTTTTGGGTATTGTAAACGCCGTTTCGAGTACTGTCATTAGAGACGTACACTTTACATCTTAAAACCGCGCACCCTATTTCTATCTATAAGGTAGCCAAACGTCTGAGCGTATGGCAAACCGTTTCATTTACTCAAACACTGTGCCCGCTTATAGGAAGAGTTAGCACTCCTACAGTTCGGGCACATCCTAAATACTTAACGTTTCGCTGCCGAAATTAAGTCCTCCATTACACTGGTAGGAACTTCGTTATAGTGTGAAAATTCCATAGAGTAGTTTGCTCTCCCTTGCGTGAGCGACCTAAGCATTTTGACGTATCCAAACATCTCTGAGAGCGGCACATCAGATCGGATGACCTGAATACGAGATTTTCCTTGCGCTTCCGTTTCACGGATTTGCGCGCGCCGGGAGTTTAGATCGCCTATCACTTTGCCAAGATATTCGTCAGGGACGATCACCTCAACATCCATAATCGGTTCAAGAAGTGTTGGCGTAGCACGTTTCATTGCATCTTTGAATGCCATAGATCCGGCTATAGAGAAAGCCATTTCCGAGGAATCGACGGCGTGATGTGATCCATCAACAAGTTTCACCGATACATCAACCACTGGATAGCCTGCCAGCACACCTGTGTTCATGGCATTCTCAATCCCTTTTTGTACCGCTGGAATGTACTCTTGCGGAATAGCACCGCCCTTGGTTTCATCTATGAACTCAAAGCCCGTACCTTTTTCAAGAGGTTCTACTTCAATGACAACGTGTCCGAATTGCCCTCTACCACCAGATTGACGCACGAAACGTCCGACAGATTTCACCGAGTCAAGAATTGTTTCCCGATAGGCGACTTCTGGATTCCCGACATTCGCTGAGACATTAAATTCACGTACGAGTCTATCAACGATGATTTCAAGGTGAAGCTCACCCATCCCGGAAAGTAAGGTCTGTCCTGTTTCCGGATCTTGATGGACTTTAAAAGTTGGATCCTCTTCGGCAAGTTTCGAGAGCGCGAGATTCAACTTATCAATATCGGATTGTGTGCGTGGCTCAACAGCGATCGCCATTACCGGAAGCGGGAACACCATAGTCTCCAACGTAATATGCACCTTCGGATCGCAGATCGTATCGCCAGTTGAAAGGTCTTTTAATCCGATTGCTGCTGCGATGTCACCGGCATAAACGGCATCATGCTCCTCACGTTTGTTGGCATGCATCTGCATCAAGCGTCCAATCCGCTCATGTTTACCAGTTGTACTGTTGTAGACGGTATCACCTTTGTGGAGAACACCAGAATAGACGCGGAGATAAGTGAGTTTGCCGACGTGCGGATCTGTCGTGATTTTGAACACCAGCGCGCAGAAAGGCTCATTCTCATTCGCTTCTCGCACCTCCTCTGCCTCAGTCTTCGGATGAAAACCCCTTACAGGTGGCACATCCGTCGGGGCTGGTAGGTAAGAAACGATAGCGTCTAAGAGTGGCTGAACGCCTTTGTTCTTCAAAGCCGTTCCGCAAAGAACTGGGACAATTTTGCCCGTGACGACACCATTACGGAGTCCTGCTTTAATCTCCTCCGGTGAGATCTCAACACCATCCACATATTTGTGAAAGATTGCTTCATCAGAATCCGCCAGAACCTCCAACATGCGCTCGCGATATTCCAGTGCCATCTCTTCCATTTCTTCGGGAATATCAGTTTCCTGGATGAGAGTGCCATCGCGCCCAGAGGCAGCGGCTACGTTCCAGACCTGCCCCTTCATTGAGATAAGGTCAACGATACCCGTAAACTGTTCAGCCGAACCGATTGGCAGTTGCACAGGGATGGCATTCGCACCGAGACGTTCCTCCATCATTTCGACAGTACGAAAAAAATCCGCGCCCGTTCGATCCATTTTATTCACGAAAGCAATGCGCGGTATATCGTATTTTTCAGCCTGTCTCCAGACGGTTTCAGATTGGGGTTCAACACCACCAACCGCACAGAAAACGGCAACCGCACCGTCAAGAACACGGAGAGAACGCTCAACTTCGACAGTAAAATCAATATGCCCCGGTGTATCAATAATATTAATATGGTGTTTTTTCCATTGGCAGGTTGTCGCGGCAGCAGTGATTGTAATACCGCGCTCCTGCTCTTGCACCATCCAATCCATAGTGGTGGTGCCATCGTCCACATCACCAATACGATAAACTCTACCGGTATAATACAAAATCCGCTCGGTCACGGTAGTTTTACCGGCATCAATATGCGCCATGACACCGATATTTCGCATGTGGGGCAATTCTAAGCGATGGGAGGTATCTTGTTTTTTATCCGCCACGGTTGCGTGACTCCTTTTGTGTTTTTAGTAAGTTGCGGTCCTTTGGACCGCGCTTACGTTTTTACCATCGATAATGTGCAAAAGCCCGGTTCGCATCAGCCATTCGATGCTGATCCATTTTTCTACGAATTGCCCCGCCTTCGTTCCGCGAAGCCTCCATGATTTCGCCTGCAAGGCGTTCAGCCATCCGTCTTTCGCCGCGAGAACGCGCCGATTCGATGATCCAACTGAAAGCCAGCCGTTGTTTCCGTTCCGCCTTTACATCAACGGGGACTTGGTAGGTTTGGCTACCGACCCGTCTCGGTCGGATTTCTAACACAGGTTTGACGTTGTTAATCGCTTGCTTGAAAACCGTAAACCCGTCTTCACTTGTCCGTGATTCGATGATCTGAAAACTCTCGTATAAGATGGCTTGAGCCGTACTCTTCTTTCCATCGAGCATGAGACTATTAATAAACTTTGAGACCAGTTTGCTATTATAGGTCGCGTCAGGGTTAACGTCGCGCTTGGTAATGTTTCCCCGCCTCGGCATCAGGTATTCCTCCCGTGTTTAGCCCGGTTTGCGGGCACCGTACTTTGAACGCCCTTGGCGCCGGTTGTCGACACCTGCGGTATCCAACTTGCCACGAACGATGTGATAGCGCACATTAGAAAGGTCTTTGACACGTCCACCGCGAACTAAAACGACTGAGTGTTCCTGCAAATTGTGATCGATCCCCGGAATGTAACAGGTCGCTTCATAACCAGAAGTGAACCGCACCCGAGCGACTTTACGCAAAGCCGAATTCGGTTTGTTCGGTGTTACCGTCTTGACCTGTAAACAGATACCGCGACGCTGAGGACACTGCTGTAGCACGGGCGACTTCGTCTTCTTCCGATACCGCTTACGCGGTTTTTTGATTAGCTGATTAATTGTTGGCATTTTGCACCTCCGCCACGCCATATCTACGGGCTTCTGAATTAAAAAAACCCCGCGCGGGGCATCACAATTTCAGTAGAACAAATTAACGTGGAATGTCAGACACAACGTTAGAATGTTTCCGAATAATTGCCCCCGTTTCTATAAGAAGAGTGAATTAGGGTTCCCAAAACAAATATTATACAATGGGAATAGCGATTTGTCAAATTTTTTTCATAAAAAAAAGCGAAAAACATAAGAAATTCTGTAAATTACTGAGTTTTTAGCAATTTTCCACGTAGAATAACGTCTTGAACGCTTAAATCCGCATCAACAATAACAACATCCGCCGCTTTCCCAGTCGCGATTGAACCGACCGACGCAGCGACCCCTAAATTCTGCGCTGGGGTCAACGTTGCCATCGTCAACGCTTCTTCAATGGAACAGCCCCAGCTAATAACATTGCTGACCCCATCCATAAGTGTAATTGTCGCACCCGCGAGACGCTCAGTCGGTTTACCAACATCCAGCCACATTGCGTCGTTACGGACGTATTTCTCAGTACTACCGGCTTCAAAGGCAGTATCGGTCTCGGAAATCATATCATCGCCGAGACGATACGCATCCATCTCAGGAATATACGTTGCCGACGCCTGCCAGTCTTCAGAAGGCACACCCGCAAGTGCCGTGCAATCTGTAATTAACCCGACAGCGTGAATGCCTTTCTGGTGAATCAAATGACTGCCCCAAAAAGGATGGACATGGTGTTCGTCCACAATAAGTTCAGCATGAATCTCTGGGTGAGAGAGGACGGCTTCAATTGCACCGAGGGCACGGTGGTGCATACCACTCATGCCGTTGTAGGTATGCGTGGCGCGTGTCACACCGGCATCAATCGCCGCCATTGCCTGTTCATAAGTCGCATTTGTGTGCCCCATAGCGATGATGATGTCATTATAGGCATCCGACCCGTAGGCTGCAAGGTGTTTGATAAATTGTAGATTTTCATCGTTTTCAGGCGCTACGGAGATGACTTTCAAGGTGCCATCAGAAGCTGCCCACATCGCGTGGAATTCTTCAAAGTTTGGGGGCGTAATGTATTTTGCGTTCTGCGCCCCGTTTTTCGCGAGACTCCCAAACTTCCCTTCGACGTACGAACCTAAAATCTGGGAACCGTCTACTACTGGCTCGTCAGCGACGTGCGCGATAGCCGTCAAAGCATCGTTAATCTGCGCCATACTCCCCGAAGATATACCTACCACCAACGAGGTAACACCATTTCGGGCATGCGCACGAGCGATTCTGGCAACATCCTCAACCTCGCCAGTCATACTATCACAGCCCCCACCGCCGTGGACCAGTCCGTCAATTAACCCAGGAATGACAAGACAACCAGAAGCGTCAATCACCTCACCTGTAGGCTGAAGCGCGTCCTTTGTTAGGGTTGAAATTGTGTCCCCTTGAATAACAATAGTCCCCTGTCCGTAATGCGCTGGGGTATAAATGTCACCGTTTACAATCGTTAGTGTTTCCATATTTCTAAAATGCTTCGATTTTTGTTAGAGTCCTACCCTCGCCTTCGTTCCAAAAACAGAAAACTGTAAGGATGAGGGTTTCTCTCATCAGGTTCACCATCAATGCGTTTTACCTCTTCCCACGCTGCGAGGTCAAATTCCGGGAAATAGATATCCCCTTCAAATGTGGCATGAATCTGTGTGAGGTAGAGTCGGTTTGCGTGCGGCAAAAAGGCTTTATAGATAGGTGCCCCGCCACAGATCATGAGTTCTTCCGCTTCTTTGCAAAGTTCAAGAACGTCCGCTACCGAATGTGCGACGCTACAGCCTTTGGGGGCTTTGTAAGCCGTGTTGCGCGTGAGGATGATGTTGTGTCGTTTGCCCAAAGGTCGTTTGAGCGTTTCAAAAGTCTTACGTCCCATAACGACAGGCTTTCCGACTGTCATATCGCGAAAATGTCGTCGGTCAACGGGCATCTGCCAGGGAATATCGAGGCCATTGCCGATCAGTCGGTTTTTGTCCATCGCTGCAATCATTGAAACTAACATTTACGGTTCCATTCCCATTTCTCGCTGTCCGGCTTCTATCCCACTGATCACATGTTCAGCAAACCGGGTAACCGTCTCTTTCGACATACGCGGGATGAGTTTTATCTGCCCTTTGCGTTTCCATTCGATATCAAATTCTCTTATCTCCACGAGTGCATCAATTTCGTTTAGGACAGTTTCTACATCGGTTTCAAGATGTTCGGCAAGTTCCTTGAGACTTAAGGGTTCCTCAATTTGAAAGGCGAGTACTTCCATCCAGAGCCACATACCCAGCCGACGCGTGAAGTCGGAGATATCTTTATTTGTACCCGCGAGTTGACTGATTGCCGCGAAGGCGTAAGCGGCGTGATGCGGATAGTTCATGATAATCTCTTCAAATTCCTCAAAAGCAAAACGAATGAGAAATGCGGCTTCTTCTGGAGGTGTTAACTCTTCAAGGTCCGAATGGTTTCCGTTCTGTTCTGAACTGTTAATGTTAATAATGCGCGGTTCTTGAGCCATCGTTTTCCTAAATACCGAGTCTTGGATTGTGTTTTTAAACGCCTTTAGTCAGTAGAATTGGGTGAAACGCGGAAATATGCCATAAATATCTCAGGGGTCTTCCCAACCCCTATACACGTTATATTTTCATGCGGTGCTACATCCAGAATGGACATACGTTCGATCCAATTATCGGGGAGTCTCAGCCCTTTTTCTCCTATTCCGCCGCCTATATATCCCCTTTCTGCTTGCGCCTGGTTGAACCATTTTCCAGGTTTGCCAGGGCTGTGCCAATACGCCGTAATCCTATCATCAGATCGAAAAATTTCTGCCGCTTCAAAACGCCCGGGCACCTTATCACCGAGATTGCGAAGATACCGATCCCGACGAGATGACCTATAGATGGCCTTAAACGGAACGATCTGGGGTGATTCTCGCCATTCCCCGTCAATCCACTTCCACATGATATGCGTTTTAAATGGTATCTCCGAAGTAGATTCCATCATAGGGTGGACTGCGATATGAAAGATTGCGAGTCTATCCAGTCTGCTCATTCCTTTGAGTTCAAGCGTTTCCCAGTTTTCTGCGATTGCGAAAGATGCCGATTCCTGCCACGCGCCGATTGGCATACGGAGTTCCTTCTTTTCGAGAATACGGCGTCCATTCTTTTCGGCTATATCCCCCATATCAATTTCCAATTCCAAGATGTTGTCCGTGAGCTCAAAATAGGCGATTTCTGCGTGCACCGGTAGGACCCAATAAACTGTTATCATATCCGCTAAGCGCGCCATTGCATATTCATTTTCGTTAGATTTTCCACAACTTGTGAGGAACAGCACCATACAACTCATCAGCACCATCTGCATTTTCATGGGTATCTCCTCTATAGTGTTGTACCTTTAAGGATTCTAAACAATCATAGGGGCATGAATCACATCGTGATGTTGATAATTCTCTAACTGAATATGTTGCATCTTGAAGGCATCAATTGATGAGACCTTCGGATCCAGCACGAGTCGGGGGAGCCGATAAGGTTCCCGTTTCAACTGCGTCTTGACCGCTTCAAAGTGTTCATGGTAGATGTGCGCATCCCCTAAGGTATGAACGAATTCGCCGGGCATTAACCCCGTTACTTGTGCCACCATGTGTAGCAGGAGCGCATACGAAGCAATATTAAACGGGACACCTAAGAACATATCACAACTGGGTTGATACATTTGTAGCGATAACTTGTCGTTCGCTACGACGAATTGGAAACACATGTGGCAGGGTGTCAATGCG
>JAJECD010000368.1 GCA_022822215.1 Candidatus Poribacteria bacterium
GGTAATGTGTGTGCCATTTAAAAAATAGCCTCCTAATATTATTTTTTTCATATTCAAGCAATGTGCTTAACAATCGTGGAAAGTATAACAGATTTTTCGGAAGTGTGCAAGTTTTTTCTCATGGGCGTGATTTCAAACTGCATCCGTGCGAAAACAAAGGCGAAAATTAGTCGTCCGATTGGCTATCTTCAGAGACTGCCCCAACGCGGCAAACACGTTTATAGGCGCAATAGCTACACGGTTTTGTTTTGTTGCGTGGTGTGAGTGGCTTATTGCCATATTTTTCCTCATCCACAAACCCGTATTCATCAGTCTCTACAACGCCGTCTTCCTCGGGCGGTGAAAAGGTTTTGACGCGGGTGATGAGTGGAAAGTTGCCATTGGAAATACTCTCAACATACTGTTGAACGTAGCCACTAACGCGCTCAAGCATCTGAGCGAAATACTTGTCCTCTAACAACTGACCATTTCCTGCCCCAAAAGCCCCCCACTTTGTTCCGTTGTAAAGCGCGAATGCCCTTGCGTTCAAAGATTCCTTTCCAATACCAAGTTCGGTTGTGAACTTATCCAACCGGATTTTATAATACAAAGCTCCGGCTTGTTTTAATGCCAATGTCTCATGTTTTCTTAGCCATTCTTTTGCCATTTTAAGATAGATAGGAAGTTGAAGTGCTCGTCCTTCACGAATTTCGCGAATTTTAGGCATTGTGCTTCCGGTTTTGTAATCAACAATATTAAAAAACTGTGAGTCAACATCAATTCTATCAATCGTGCCAATCAAACGTACAGTACCGTCGGATTCTGCGTCTCTTGAACCCTCTTTTCTCCCAAAAGGAACTTCATAGTAGCACGGCATAACGGGTAGATCACTGGTACGTTCTGCTTGGATCCATTTGTGCAGTCTAACGCGGAGTTTCTCTATGTCCATTTCCCAAAAGAGATTGTTCTCACCGATAGGAGCTTCAGTTCGTTTGTCCTTATGTTTTTCTTTTTCGGAGACGATCTCTAAAATTTTATCCAATTGTCGCTTCGCTTCATTAAAGTCATCATCTTTACATTGTTTGATAGGTGGATCCTTTTGCTTTTGACGATTGTTATAGAATGTGCAGAGAACATCATGAACCAGGGACCCCTTTTCAAGACTGGATAACTCATCATCCAATTCTTCATCTTCAACACTAAGTTTTAAAATGCTACCAGTAAAATACTGAAACGGGCAGCTGGCATAAGTTTCTAATTCTGTGACGGAATAGCGTTCCTGTCGAAGACTTTCCAAACGTTCTCGGCTTTCGGTAGAAAGCGAACCTGCTCTTAGCACACCTTCATAAGCCAAAAGTTGGTGCGTCTCCTCGCGGCTCTTTTCGACCTTAACAACGTGGTTTATTAGGGGACGCATGTGCGCTAACGCATGGGGAAACGCGTCATCGGCAGGCGTATCTGCTGTCCATACATGCTTGCCGTAGTCTCCGAGAAAACCTGGAACGCTTCCGCGTTCAGAATGCTCGACTTCAACCGTCTTAACATCAGCGACTGCGCTCAATTGTTCAAGAAACGGAGAAGGAATCAATTCCGCTTCGCGTTCACGTTGTGGGACAAGGAGGTATAATCGCTTTTGAAAAGATTTGAGTACCCCATAGAACATAAACCGATTATTGTACAGATGCTCTTCTTCAACACGATACGGGTGACTTGGCAGCAGTGGGTCGGGACTATAATTCTCTGGAAAACTGCCCTCTACAAAATCACATAAAAAGACGGTGTTAAACTCCAAATTTCTCAGTTCACTGAGTCGAGTAATTTTGACGGTTTCTGCCTTTGTTGTTGCTCTGTTTTGATAGCTTGTGTGCTTTGCAATGTGATGGAGTTTCTGAATATAATTACCAAGGAAATCAGACCGAACGCCTTCCGATATTAAAACGCTGCACAGATTCTTAACAATTCTATTGAATTGGCGATACGCCTCAATCTCGGCTTCAACAACTTCCGGGCTTCTTCCAAACATCGGGTTTAGGATACGCTGGATGACCTTTCCCTCTTTAAGCAAATTCTCAACATATTCCTGAAATTCGCTTGGGTGAAACGGGCGCGTGTCCGGAGCAGGTTCCGCCCCAGAAAAATAGGTGTCATTGAGTGGCGTCCGGTCTGACGAAAGGTAAGAAAAAATTGTTTTAACAACTTCCGATTTTGTCAAGGGCGTGCTTTCTGTAAGCGAATAGGGGATCCCATAAGCAGGGAAAATCTCAGCGATACGATCTTGGTACAATCCTATATTGTAGCAGGCAACGGAGACCTCACCCAACTTGCAGTCTCCCTCTGAGACATGTTTTTGAATCCGGCGTGCAATTTCCTCAACCTCTTCGGAACGGTCAGCGGGTTTCAGGACTGTAATATGAGATGCCTCATCAGAATTGTGATTCAGATTTGAGGGCACAGCACCAGCCCGAAAGAGATTCTCAGCGAAATGCTGATGTTGGTCGGTATCACGCGCATAGTCGGGATCAATACAGGCATTTACAGTCCTAAATTGCGAGATGAGCTGGGTGATGTTTTTATATAAACCCTCATTGCCTTCAAGCCAGTCGGTACGGAACCACATCTTTATCTGAGGTATCTTGGCAATTTGAGTCAAGATTTTGATGTCGGCTTTAGAAAGGGCGGTAAATCCTTCAACAACAACAAGATTGACGCTTGGAAATGCCCCGATCATGAGCGAACCAAGGTTGTCAGCGTTGGCAAGGTGCAGACGCTTGCCTTGTTCATCTATCCAGCGGTCTCCGAGTTTGGTCTCATAATCGTTATAGATGCGAAAGAAGTCATCTTCAGTTGAATTTTGCGATTTACCATTTCCAATATTTAGCGAGTTCTCTCCATATTCCTTAAGGCGGTTAATTGTGTCTGCGATGAGAGAGAGCGTGCTATCCGGCACAGGAATATTTTGGCTGGGTCGGAACGTATCATAACGGTGGGAATTAGGATTGCCCGATTGAGGATTTGCTATTTCATGCAGCCAGAGGTTTTGGACGCCTTGGGAGATGTTCAGTCTTGCTGGACGGACTCGGTTATATAGCCTTTGAATGAAACTTCCGAGTGTATAGACTCGCAGGTTCGCAACCGCTCGGTTCGGATGATAACCGACCAATTCGCGTTGGCGATGCAAACGTGCGGAATCGGTCGGCACAATAACGACAAAAGTGTTTGTCTTATCGTTTTCAATTCGGTTTTTAAGGGTATTTTCTATATCCGGCATTTGTTTCGCATCGGGGTTACAAACCCCTCCCCCTCTGACTACTATCTTACTTGCGTACCGACGGGCATCTCTTTTTCAAGGGTCGCAAGGACTACAGCGTCACCGCTCCCCGCAAGAACCATCCCCTGTGATTCGACGTTGCGAATCGTGGCGGGTTCTAAATTTGCAACAACGATTACCTGTTTCCCGACCAGCTCTTCTGGGGTGTAATGTTCAGCGATGCCAGCAACGAGTTGCCGTTTTTCAGTGCCGAGGTCTATCTGTAATTTAAGGAGCCGGTCGGCACCTTCAATAGATTCAGCAGTGAGGATCTTCGCAACCCGTAGGTCGAGTTTCTGGAAATCAGCGAAGGCAACCAAATGAGTCGTTTTCTTTTCTGCCTTCTTTTTCGGTTTCGCCTCGGCTTTTGGCTGCTTTGGCTTTTTGGTATCGATACGCGGGAAAATCGGTTCACCCCTGCTGACCTTTATTCCTACGGGTAGACCTCCCCACGCTGTGGCAGTATCGAATTCCGTCAAACCGATTTGGTTTTGAATTTTCTCCGCGGTATCCGAAATAAAAGGCGAAATCAGGACAGAGATAATCCGAAGTGCTTCCAAACTGGTGTAAAGGATAGTCCCCATTCTCGGTTTCGTTTCAGGTTTCGCGAGCGTCCAGACTTGGGTCTGTTGGACATACCGATTGATGCGCCGGACAAACTCCCAGATGGTTTCTAACGCTGCATCAAAGGCGAACGTCTTTATGTGTGCATCTAACTGGTCAATGGTAGCCTGTGCCATCGCTTTGATTTCATCGTCGAATTCACCCGATGTCGTTGGGGCAGGAACCCCTTCAAAGTTTTTGTTGACGAGACCGAGGACACGATTGAGAAGGTTACCGAGATCGTTTGCGAGATCGGCATTATAACGGGCGTGCAAACGAGCAGGACGGTAGTCGCCATCGTTTCCGAAACTGAACTCACGTAGGAGGTAATAACGAAATGCATCAACCCCATAAGTTGTGATGTCGCCATCCATATCAATGAAGATGCCCCGCGTTTTGCTCAGAGCTTCACCGTCCTTTGTCAACCAACCGTGCCCAACGATATGTTTAGGAAGTGGTAAGTCCGCAGCCATCAGCATCGCGGGCCAAAGCAAGGCGTGAAAGCGGGTGATGTCTTTTCCCATCATGTGAACATCGGCGGGCCAAAAGGTTCGATACTGCTCGCTATCTGTTTCATAACCGAGTGCAGTAATATAATTACTCAACGCCTCTATCCAGATGTAGATGATGTGCTCCGGATCGAACGGGAACGGAATTCCCCAAGATAAGGAAGCCCGAGAAATACTTACATCTTGTAATCCGGATTCCAGAAAGCTTAATAACTCATTACGACGTGCCGGAGGATAGACGAAGTCTGGATTCTCGTGAATATGCGCGAGCAAACGATCCTGATACTTGGAGAGACGGAAAAAATAATTCTCCTCTTCCAACCATTGCAGTGGCAATTTATGAACAGGGCAGATTTTTTCGTCTGTTAGTTCTTTCTCTGAAAAGAATTCTTCACACGAGAGGCAGTAATACCCTTCGTACTTCCCCTTATAAACATCACCGTTATTATAGAGCACATTAAGGAACTTTTGCGCGCCGCGCTTGTGTACGTCACTTGTTGTACGGAAAAAAATGTCATGTGATATATTCAGACGTTCCCACAGCTTAACGAACGTTGGTGCGATTTTATCGCAATAGGCTTGCGGGGAAAGACCCACCTCTTTCGCAGCGTTATACACATTGGCAGCGTGTTCATCAACGCCGGTAAGAAAGCAAACTTCATTGCCTTTGAGGCGGTGATACCGTGCCAAGACATCGGCAGCGATAGTGGTGTAGGCATTGCCTGCGTGTGGCTCACTGTTAGGATAGTAGATTGGGGTGGTGACATAAAATGTGCTCATTGCATTTCCTTGTTTGGGGATTCGGTTTTTGTTAAAAAATTATAGCATAAGAGAACCGGTCTGTCAAATCGCTTCTGCCTAATTTTGTTACCCTTAAAACCGAAAAATATAATCTACTTCAATAATTTTAAACACATCACCTCCAGTGCCAAGGTGGCGTTTGTGTTTGTATTTTCGATGAGGGATTTGGTGTCAAAAACGGTCTGGATGGCTTGTTGGATACGTAGATGAGAATAACGGGGGACAAGTGTCTGGAGTTCTTCAACGGAATGAATATGTGTTATTAATTCGAGTGGGGCACCTTGTTGCAAAAAGAGTAGGTCGCGATACCATGTAACCAAACTATCCAAAGTTTCAGGACTATCTTTGAAGTTTTCAGCGAGCCTAAAAGCAGCTAATAAATCCGTCTCCTTGAGGATCTCAGGGATTTCTTCGGTAAGTACGCCCCCCTTTTCAAGTTGGGTGATTGCCTTCTCGATTGCCCCGCCAGCAGCAATTGCGAGGGTTGTCGCTTGTTCCGATGCGACTGAAAATGTATCCGTCAAGACCGCTGCTAATTCCTGCGTCGGCATCGGATGAAATTGAAGAATTTGGCATCGAGATCGGGTCGTTGGCAGCAGGACTTGGAGGTTCGATGTCAACAAGATCAAAACAGAAGAGGCAGGTGGTTCCTCAAGCGTCTTGAGCAAGCAGTTCTCCGCCTCTGCATTCATCCGTTCCACGTCCGTCAAGATATAGACCTTCCGACTCGCTTCAAGCGGCTCGTAGACGATCTGTTTTTGCAGCTCCCGAATCTGCCCGATTCTCAGCAGACTGCCCTCAGGTCGGATGAACTGTAGATCTGGGTGGTTTCCAGAATCCACCTTCCGACAAGCAAGACACGTTCCACATACTATAGGGGGCTGAGCGTCTTGTTGGCAGAAGATGAGTTGTGCGAAATAGCGAGCGATCGTCTCTTTTCCAACACCCGTCGGTCCGACAAAAAGGTATGCCCCGGCGATACGATCCGATGCCACGGTTCGCTGGAGTTGTTCAATAATGTTTTGATGTCCAATAACTGGATTTTGCATTTTTCCCTAACATCGTTACCATACGTAATCTTGATATTCGGCTAAGATCGCGGCGTGGACAACATCTGGAGACTGTGCAGCATCTATCAGTTTGACACGATGTGAATTCGCCCTGGCGACGGATAGGTATCCCTCGCGAACCTTACGATGCAATTCCAAAGACTCTCTGTCCAAACGGTCGCGATGTGCGTCATCTTGCTGTTGGCGTGATAGCCCGACCTCTGGCAGTAGATCGAGGATAAAGGTGATGTCAGGTGTTAACCCACCCGTGGCAGTGCGATTCAGTTGGTGAATAAGCGCAAGGTCGATGCCGCCGCGATAGCCTTGATAAGCCACAGTAGCGTCAATAAACCTATCACAGATAACGGTTCGTTTTGCTTGTAACGCGGGACGTATCTGTTCTTCGACGTGTTGTGTGCGTGCGGCAGCGATTAGCAACAACTCTGTCATCGGTGTTATGCCCTCGGATGTGAGGAAGAGGTCGCGAATACGTTCAGCAATAGGCGTACCACCGGGTTCACGAGTTAGTAGAACATTCGAGCCCAAAGCGGTTGCGAGACGTTGTGCCTGCGTCGTTTTGCCTGAACCTTCTACACCCTCAAATGTAATGAAAATTCCGCGTTGTGTCACTTTTTTATTTTTAATTCCTTCCGATATGAACAAGTAGCACAAACTAACAGTTTATGCTACATCTTAGAGAAAAAGCACCCACATCGGGCTTTCCCCGACTGTGTAGTTAGCGAGTGGCGATAATTTGCCGGTTTCTCGGTCAATGCGGTAGGTGGCGAGTCTGCCAGAGCCTTGTCCACCGACAAAAAGGAAATTACCAGTTCCGTCAATGTTGAAAACGCGCGGGGTCGGTTCAGTCGGTTGATGCCCGATGGCACTTAATTTGCCGCTCTCCGCATCAATTGCGAATCCTGCGATGCTGTCATGACCGCGATTAGAGACGTAGAGGAACGTTCCCTGTGGATCAATGTGGATTTGGGCACACGTATTGTCCTCCGCAAAATCTGCGGGGAGCGTAGAAAGGTCTTCCTGCAAATCCATCAAGATTCCTGGGTGTTCTTTTTCTTGAAGGACATAGGCGGAGACACTGGAGCCTTGTTCATTTGAGAAGTAGAGAATCGGTTTGCTCGGATGAAAACAGAAATGACGCGGTCCAACCGGGGCACCCGGATTGAGGTTCCCAACCGGGTTTTGCGTGAGGGTCCCTGTATTCTCATCGAACTGAAATTGATAGATAGCGTTTCGAGGGACAGTATGCGGGACAAAGGCATACCTGTTTGAGACATCAGTCTCAATGCAGTGCGCGTGTATGTCGGTTTCAAAGGTCTGAAGCGGTTCGCCCTGGACGGTCTTATCGTCGCCGATTGCATGGACGGTAACCTTGCCTGCACCGTAATAGGCGGAGAGCAGAAAATTCCCTGTTTTGTCCGTTGCAATATAGCACGTATCGGCATCAAGTGGGACGGTCCGCAAGTGTGAGAGATGTCGCGTCTCTTCATCAATGCGGAAACTTGCAATTTCTCGACTTGACCGAAGTCCTGCGTATAGGTAGTTACCACACGGTGAAAGTGCCAAAGGACCGGGGGAACCACTGACGCTGATATTTTCTTGTAATTCGATGCTACCGTCAGAGACATCGAATGTATAAATGGCGATTCTGTTTTCGCCTGCTATGGAGAGATAAACGTGTGTTTGCATATTTTAATTGCCCTCTGTTAACTTCAATAGCATCTGTTGTGGAGTGAGGATTGGAGTACTGTTATTGCGATCAAGCAAAACATCCAGAATCACATTTGTATCTAATAGTGCGTGAATCATCCGTATTTTTTCATGCGCTCCTCTTCAAGAATTTTCTTGCAGTCCTCATCAGTAGGCGGCAGGGCATCCGTTTTCGCAATACCGACCACCTCATCCAATGACATAGTTTGTGGGGACGGTTGAATTTGCGAGGGGCCCACGGTCTCTAAAATCCGGCGCGCCAAGTCAATGCGCATTTCTGGCTCCCAAACTCTCACGCGATTCCACACTTCAAATATCTCTTTCAAATTCGCGGATTCCATCAATCTTTGGCGTTTCCTCCCAACCTTTGGATAGTGGAGGAAACGCCTCCTCCTTTTTTTCTACTTCGGATTTAGAAAAACACCAGCGGCACCCATACCGCCACCGACACACATTGTTACCATGCCGTATTGGTGATTTTGCCTACGCATTTCATTAATCAAACTTACAGTGAGTTTCGTGCCAGTGCAGCCGAGTGGATGCCCAAGTGCGACAGCACCCCCGTTGACGTTTACCTTTTCGGTCGGTAATTCTGCTTCTTGAATTACAGACAGGGCTTGCACAGCAAACGCCTCGTTGAGTTCTATAATATCTATGTCCGCCAGAGTAAGTCCTGCGGATGTGAGTGCCTTTGGGATCGCAGGCACGGGTCCGATCCCCATAATTTCAGGTGAAACGCCGGCTGTGGCGTAGCTAACGAAATAGGCTAACGGGTCGTAACCTTCTGCGCTCGCGCGTGCCTCAGACATCAAGACGACAGCAGCGGCAGCGTCGCTCATCTGCGAAGCATTGCCAGCCGTCACTGTGCCATCTACATGAAAAACAGGTTTGAGCGATGCCAACGCCTCTGGTGAAGTATCCCGGCGCGGGCCTTCATCGGTATCAAAGAGAGTACGCACAGTTTCAGGTGAGTCTCCCGAATTGAAGTGGGTCTCTTCTATTTTGAGAGGAACGATTTCTTCACGGAATTTACCCGCATCAATCGCAGCGATTGCCTTGCGGTGGCTCTGATATGCATAAGCATCTTGTGCGTCACGAGATATGCTGTATTTGCGCGCCAGATTTTCAGCCGTCAAACCCATACTGAGATAGGCATCGGGGGTGTGTGCTATAAGTGCTGGGTTCGGCGAAAGGTTCACACCGAAGGGGACCTGACTCATACTCTCTACACCGCCAGCAATAACCACCTCAGCACGCTCAGATAGAATCTGCTCAGCCCCCATCGCGATTGTTTCTAAACCGGATGCACAGAATCTATTGATCGTAATAGCAGGCACGGAGACCGGAAACCCGGCGCGTAAACTTGCGATTCGGGCGAGGTTGTAGCCTTGCGGTCCGTCATGTGTCGCGCACCCGATGATGACATCGTCCACTGTCTCGAGATCCAGTTCTGGAAGTCGCTCAACCGCCCCGCGGAGTGCAGCGGCAGCGAGTTCGTCCGGACGTGTGTTCTTCAGGGCACCTCTACCGGCTTTGCCTACGGCTGTGCGTACAGCGGATACAATGGCTACGTTGGATGTCGTCTGCTTCATTTTTTGCTTCTCTGGAGGGTTGCCTCTATTCTGGCGTGTGTTTGCTGTTCCCCACAAAGGCTGAGGAATACCTCGCCTTCCAAGTCGAGCATATACTGTTCGGTAACAAACTGTGGTGCTGAAAGTTTGCCACCACAGAGGACATAAGCCAATTGATTCGCAAGGTGTTGCGTATAGTCGTCGATAACGTCCGCCTGCCGAAGCAGATGTGCCTGTAGGTTAAACCGTGCAATCCCTTCTTCACCGAGCACAAACACCTCTGGTGGTTCAGGTGGGTGATAGCCTGCTGCATGCATTGAGAGAACGAGTTGCTTGGCATCGTTGAAATGCGTCTCTTGACTTGATGAGATAGGATCCGTCTCTCGAAGATAACCGAGTTCGACTGCTTCTGCTGCGTCTTCTGAGACCTTCGAGTCTCGGAGTGTGTCAAAAGCCTTATTGACATAAGGAAATAACGTTTGGATCGGTGCGGGAAGAGTTACGCCGTTCAGACAGCGAAATGCCATCTCCTTCGTACCACCACCACCCGGAATAAGTCCGACGCGGAGCTCGACAAGACCGATGGAACTTTCCGTGAAGGCTTGAACAGCATCAGCCCCGAACGCGAGTTCACACCCGCCGCCGAGTGCCATACCTGCTGTCGCTGCCACAATCGGCTTTGACGTGCTACGGAGTCTTGTGCAAACGTTTTGGAGCTGGCGAATTGTTGTCGAAATCGCGTCCCAATTTTGGCTTTTGGCACGCTCCAGCAGAAGGATAAGATTGAGACCAACCGAAAAGTTTTTCGCTTCTGTGGCGATAATCATACCTGCGTAATTGGTTTCGACCTCGTCCAATGCCGCATCAAACATCTCCAACGTTCCATCTTCTATGATGTTCAACTTGCTATGCAGATCGAGTCGGGTGATCCCGTCACCAATGTCTATGAGACTCGCATCGGCGTTGGAAATGATAGGTTTAGCGTCTGTTGTTTGTAACGTTGACATTCGGTAATTTACCTTCCAACTGCTAATATAACATGAGTTTCAGAAACAAAGTCTTAAGAAACGCGTTGTACGTATTTTCTATAATTGGAGGCGTGCTTGTAGCACCATATTTGAGACTGTGTCTGTCTACTGTGCGTTGAATCTGTCGTCTTGTGAATTTCGTGCTTATCATACCATTTTTGAGACTGTGTCCTATATGGCACTCGCGCTAATGTACATCGAAATGATAGACGATTTCATCGAATCGGTCCGCCGCGAAGGTGAACAGAAAGATCAGATTCTCAGGACCAGTGCAACGGAGCGAATGCTTTGCATGAGAGGGTATGAAAACAGATGCCCCTGCACTCAGCGGTGCCTCACAATCCTCTACCGTCACATATCCAGACCCGCTGATGACGTAATACGTTTCTTCGGGTTCGTGATGATGCAGCGGAAGCAGCGTCCCCGGAGCCATCTCTGCGATCCCAGTGGTAAGTCGACCACTGGGGCCACGTTCACCCGATATAAGAATTTTCCAACGCACAGGACTCTTGGCAGCGAGGTCTGGGTCGTCCCAAGTTTCCCAGTCGAGTTCTGCTTGATTGAGAATAATAGGTCTCTGTTTATTGACACTCCCACGCCTAAAGTCGTGGGATTCTTGCTTCTTCATTCGTGGCCTCCCGCAAGTGGAGGACTTACACAAACTCCACAAGCGTTTTAACTCTCGGTATGCCCTACCGCGAGGTGTTTGAGATTTATCGCAGCGTTTTGGTCTCTCTTGTTGCCTTGTTAAGATAACGACTTGTGCTAATTGTTTTTGCATGTTACTTGACGAAAAAACGCATTGATTTTTTCGTGTGAGTTGCCACCCTTATGCTATCCTATAAGTGAGAAAACAAAAGGAGGCATAAGGA
>JAJECD010000354.1 GCA_022822215.1 Candidatus Poribacteria bacterium
AATTAGACCGTTACTAACGCAAGAAACAATCGAACTTGATGGACATCTCAATGAAGCGGCTTGGACAGAGGCACAGATCATTGACGACTTTATCCAACAATCACCCGCTGAAGGACAACCGATTAGCGAACGCACTGAAGTGCGGATGTTGTATGACACAGAGAAACTGTATATAGGATTTGAGTGCTATGATTCCGAACCTGAAAAAGTTGTTGCGAACGAAATGCGGCGCGACGGGCAGCTTTGGCAAAATGATAACGTTTACGTGATGCTCGATACCTACGGCGATAAACGACAGTGCTTTTTCTTCCGGACGAATGCGCTCGGTGCCCTGTCAGACACGGCTGTCACAGACGGTGGCGAAAACCTTAACGGGAGTTGGGATTGCATCTGGGAGGCTGGCGGACGGCGACACGATAAAGGGTGGACGGTTGAAATTGCGATTCCCTTTAACCAGCTCCGGTTTAAAAAGAGCGATTCGATGGTGTGGGGCGTGAATTTTGGACGCAATATCGCACGGAAAAACGAAACGTCGCAATGGATACAAGTACCCCGAAGTGAGAGTTGGCCCGGCACCTATCACCCCACGTATCAAGGCAAAGTGGTTGGACTCCAAAGCATTGCATCGCCATCCTATTTTGATGTTAAACCGTATCTCCTCGGTGGTTTGGCAAGAAATCTTGACGACACAGTTTGGCAGCGGACGACCAAAGGCGACCTCGGACTTGATATGAAATACGGGATAACGTCAAACCTGACATTGGACTTGACTGCAAACACCGATTTCGCACAGGTAGAGGCGGACCAGGAAGAAGTCAACCTCACACGGTTCG
This sequence comes from Candidatus Poribacteria bacterium, assembly GCA_022822215.1. Lineage (GTDB taxonomy): Bacteria > Poribacteria > WGA-4E > WGA-4E > WGA-3G > WGA-3G. The sequence continues at coordinate 834 of JAJECD010000354.1, forward strand.
ACCTCTTTTTCCCGGAACGTCGTGAATTCTTCCTTGAAGGCAGTGGGCTGTTCGCCTTCGGCGCAGGCATCGGAGATTTCGGTCCGCCGCCGTTGTCTGTTTTTTACAGTCGCCGGATCGGTATCGAAGACGAACAACAGGTGCGGCTGCTCGGTGGCGGTAAACTCACAGGGAAGGTTGGACCTTACAGTGTCGGAGCGCTCAACATGACAACTGCCGCTTCGACGGAATCACCGATGACGAACTTCTCTGTACTCAGAATGCAGCGAGATATACTGAGTGATTCAACCATGGGCTTTATTCTCACCAATCGGCAAAGTGATTTGGGGGGAAACTACCATCGTAACGGTGGCGTCGATCTGTTTTTTAGGCCGCGCGATCAGTGGCGGATGCGTGCGATGACTGTTGGCAGCTGGTCCCCGGATCCAGATGAACGCGATCTCGCTTGGTATCTTTCAAATAATTGGCGCAACGACCACTTTCGTATCAACGCTTCTTATTTAGATATCGGTCCCAACTTTACAAGCGAAATGGGGTTTGTAAACCGAACAGACATCCGCTCATTGATGTTAAATACCAACTACATGCACCAAATCGGCAAGCATGGAATACGGGATGCAGGTGCCCTCTTTTCCGCAGGTTATCTGCTGGATCACGATAACACGCTTATCGGTTGGGACGTGGGGATCGGTGGGGATATGCTGTGGGATTCCGACGACGGGTTCTCCCTTGATTTTCGGCGGTCCTTTGATCGTGTTGATGAACCTTTCACAATCAGTGATGTCGAAATTCCCGCTGGGGACTATGAGATGAATCAGGTCTCTCTAACCACTTTCACACAAACCAGTCGTCCGCTTGCCGCATTTTGCCAGGTGGATTACGCAGATTACTTTAACGGCAATCGTGTCGGTTTCGACATCGATAGCCAGTGGCGGATGACCTACCAACTCGCGATCGAAGTGCGCTATCAGCGAAACTGGATTAACTTACCCGAAACTGATCTGTTCACGACAAACGTTGTCGGGACGCGTATCAGTTATGCGTTGAATACCCGTTTCTTTACCAAACTGTACGCACAGTGGAACGACGATGCCGAACGCGCAAGTGCCAATTTTTTGATTAATTACATCTATCGCCCGGGGAGCGATTTTTACCTTGTGTATGATCAGGCATGGGATGCGTCCGAAGGTTTCCATGCGCGCGACTGGACTGTTTTGAGTAAGTTTACCTATTTATTTAGCTTATAGTGTTTGTAGGCGCAGGTCTACGCTAAAGCAAATTTTGTTCGTCTTGACTTCTCTCATCCAGACCTGCTATAATTGTGAGCGTTAATATGATCTTCGATTTCAAAATTCAACACTAAAATAGGTGCGAAAGAAATGAGACACACGACACAAATTGAACTCGAAAATCTATATGACTTGGTAGCCGTAAAACTGGGTGCTATGGATCCAGGAGACGTACGGAGGATTAGGGTCCCGGATGCCCGCGTTGATACCGGTGCAACGGGTCTCTGCCTACCGACTTCCCTCATTGAGCAGCTCGGTCTCACGCCTATTGAAATGAGAAGGGCCCGTGCTGCAACCGGCATCGTTGAACGGATGCTTTATTCAGAAGTCCAATTTACGATATTGGAGCGAACAAGTACAATACAAGTTACCGATCTCCCTGAAGGGTCGCCTGTCCTCGTCGGACACATGGTATTGGAGCATCTTGATCTCTGCGTTGATATAAAGAAAGGCTTAATCTATAATCCTGCTCACGATGGCGAATGGATTATAGAGATACTCTGATAACTGGTAAGGAAGGGTTTCAACCATGACACAACCCGATAACTTTGCAGAGCACAATATTCACTTGGAAACCGAGCGTCTGATACTCCGACCGTTTAAGGATGCCGATTTTGATACAGCGGTTCCATTTTATCAAGATGCCGATTTTTTGAATGCAATGGAGGGAGAAGTGCCTGACGAACCTGTGACAAAGGAATACCTCAAAAGTGCCGGTGAATACATGCGGAAAGACGGATTTCTGTTTGCAATCGTAGAAAAGGCAAGTGACAGAACCATTGGCGAAGTCTGCTTGCAGTGGATGAACTTGGAACGGGCGAAAGTTGAGGGTGAAAAAGTGATGCGCTCACCCATCGGAATCTGGGACAAAACACTGTGGGGAAAAGGCTACGGAAAAGAGGTCGTGCGATGCTTGATGGCGCATGCGTTTGAAAAATTAAGGATTGATCGCTTCTGCCCAGTGGATGTCTGTACCGACAATCCGCGTTCAAAAAGATTGTGGGAGTCGCTTGGATTCACGGTTGCACGAGAAATAGATGGTGGAAAGACGTTAGACTTTGAGATTACGCGCGCAAAATACAAAAAAATAAACGAAAGCGCCACTTAAATAGTGTTCTAAACTAAAGGAATCTAAAGATGTTCAGTAGACAACTCGCCGAGCGCGCAGCAGCAAACAATCCGATTCGTGTTGGTATCATCGGTGCCGGAAAATTTGGTGCCGGATTGGTCGCGCAGCTTTCCCAAATGCAAGGTATCGTCGCGAGCGCGATTGCCGACATCGATTTGGCGCACGCTACAAACGCATACACCGCCAGCAATATCCCACCCGACGCAATCTCGCGCGTTGCGGATACGAACACCTTAAACGACACCATCCGCAGTTGGAAAC
>JAJECD010000005.1 GCA_022822215.1 Candidatus Poribacteria bacterium
AAGACATCTCTTACACCGAACTCGGCGAATCGGTGGTTGCTTTTAGTAGAGGACTCAACGCGTTAGGGGTAGAAAAGGATGACCGGGTTGCACTCCTCTCTGAGAACCGTCCGGAATGGGCAATCACGGACTTTGGGAGTCTCAAAGTGGGTGCGGTAACTGTCCCGATGTTCTCAACGCTGACTGCAGCACAGGTCAGTTACATCCTCAAAGATTCTGGGTCAAAAATTATCTGTGTCTCTACAGAATCACAATTGAAGAAAGTGCTTTCTATCCGAGATGATGTGCCGAGCCTTGAACATATAATTATTTTTGATCCGATCGAAGGTGAAATCCCGGAAGGTGTTACCGAATTCGAGGCGGTCTGCAAACCCACAGGTGAAGCCCGTGACAATACGACAAGTGAAGATGACCTTGCGACGATCATCTATACGTCTGGTACAACAGGGAATCCGAAGGGTGTTATGCTGACGCATGCGAATTTCATTTTCAACCTGCAAGCGTGTAAATCGTTGATTGATGTCAGTGAAACGGATATATTGTTATCTTTCCTCCCGTTATCGCATGTCTTTGAACGACTCGGTGGACACTACGTCCCATTGTTCTCAGGGTCAAAGATTGCTTATGCGGAGAGTACTTTCACGGTTGCGCGCAATATGCAGGAAGTTTCCCCGACGGTGATGCTGAGTGTGCCGCGTCTGTATGAAACGATGCACGATAGGGTGCTAAGTGCTGTGCAGGCGGGTTCGCCGTTGAAACAGAAGATTTTCCATTGGGGTGTCTCTGTCGGCTCAGCGGTGAGTACATCAATTCAGCAAGGCAAAAATCCGTCTGCGCTTTTAAAACTGAAACAGAGCATTGCGGATAAGCTTGTCTTTGCGAAGTTGAAGGCGGCGACGGGTGGTAGACTCCGATTTTTCGTCTCCGGCGGTGCGGCGTTGCCACAAGCGATTGCTGAATTTTTCCATGCAGCGGGTATCTTGATTCTGGAGGGCTACGGCTTAACGGAGACCTCGCCTGTTATCAGTCTGAACCATCCTGCGAAATGGAGGTTCGGAACTGTCGGTGAACCTGTTCCGGGGATAGAGGTGCGGATCGCTGAAGACGGTGAGATTCTGACCCGCGGACCACACGTTATGAAAGGCTATTTCAACAACGCAGCGGAGACAGCCGAAGTTATTGATGCGGACGGATGGTTCTACACCGGCGATATTGGCATCATTGACGCGGACGGGTTTGTTAAAATTACGGACAGGAAGAAAAATATCATTGTGCTTTCAAACGGTAAAAACGTGGCACCGCAACCGATAGAGAGCGAATTGGTGCAAAGCCCTTTTATCAGTCAGATTCTGCTGATTGGCAATGAACGTAAGAACCTCGCAGCACTGATTGTTCCGAATTTTGATGCGCTCAAGGCGTGGGCACCAGAGAACGGTGTTGAGACGGAGGACCTTTCGACGATGCTCCAGTCGAGCGAGGTCCAACAACTCATCCAACGCGATATTCGGAGTCGTTTGACGGATTTTGCAGACTTTGAGCAAGTGCGCCGGTTCGCGCTTCTTGAAAAAGAATTTTCGCAAGACGCTGATGAGATGACACCGACGCTGAAATTGAAGCGGAATGTCATCATTGAGAAGTACGCGGATGTGATAGAAGGGATGTATCCAGAAGACGGGTAAATAAAAAAACCTGGAAATCAATGGGGAGACATTACGACGAGTCCATGTTTGATTGTTTCAATTGTTACGGGTGTCTCGGACATCGGTTCGCCGTCGGCGTAAAGCAATAGCGGGGTCTCTGTCTTAATGGTTATCGCACGGGTCTGGTGTATGGAAACGGCTGGATGTGAAACGTGTCCACCCCAGAAGAGCGTCACCATAAGCCGAAGCACTGTCAACTCAGAAACCGGACGGATGATGCAGACATCGAAAAGTCCGTCGTTGATACGTGCATCCGGTACAATTTTAAATCCGCCGCCGTATCGGTTCGTAATGCCGGTAGCGGCAAGAAGGATCTCTCCGTCGTAAGTGCCGAAATCCCCTTCAAGGTGCACAACAGGCGGATCGTAGTAAAAGAGGGTTTCTACGGCGGCGTAGGCGTAGGAGGCAGTGCCTGCAAATACGGGTGTCCCTTTGGCAGCGCGACGGCTGACTTCGGCATCGTAACCGCAGGTGGCGATGGTGGTAAAATAGTTGTCGGTTGTCGGTTGTCGGTTATTAGTTAAAGAGGATTCCGGTTCAATAGCCTCACCTTTTAATTCACGGTTGATCTGATAGCAACGTCCTAAGTCTACGTGGATAGGAGTGCCTGATAAAAGCGTCGCGATTGCCGTCTCTGGCTTCAGGGGTACGCCGATCGCGGCGGCGAAATCGTTACCGCGTCCACACGGCAGAACTCCTAAAATCACGTCTGGAAGGGTTGCTATGCCGTTTACGACCTCGTGCAGCGTTCCATCACCCCCGCAAGCAATTATGAATTGCACGCCATTGGCAGCGGCTTCGTGTGCGAAACGTTTTGCGTCGCCGGCTGCGGAAGTGAATACCAGTTGTCCTTGCTGTCCGGCATCAGTGAGCGCGGCATGTGCCTGTTCAGCGACGCTCTTGGCTTTGCCTTTGCCGGAGACTGGGTTTGCGATGAGGATGAAGTTGTTCATTTAATCACCGCGATTTTTCCTATCTTTTTTAAGGTATCGAATTCTAAGACGTAGATGTAGATACCACTTGAGACATCAGCGGTGCTGTTGCTTGTGAGCCACCACTCTTTGCGGTTGTGATCCTGTTCGGTTACGTTCAGCGTTTCCAGCAATGCACCCCTGGCATCAAAGAGTTGAATGCGCGTCCCGTTCGGGAGCCTGTCAAAAGTAATCACACCCTTATCAGCCCTGTTCGGTCGCACCGGATTGGGATAGACCCGTACCTGCGTCAAATCCGACACGGCTGCCCCGCCAACACCAGGTGGAATTTCAAGGGGACGCGTAGAGGCGCGGATCGGGTTCTCGTCAATATCAGTTACGTTAGAAACGGTAATCTCATATTGGTCAATTTCAGCCGTCAAGGGTTGTCCGAAGTGTGAAAGGAGGCTATCCTTGTCAAACACTAATAGGGCGCGTGTGCCCATCCGATCACGGATAGCAGATATAGGTGTTACGCCATCAATGCGTTTTGTTATTCGCAGGATATACCGGTTTTCGTCCCCAACATTGAGGTCCATCCGCCGGTCAAACGTCACAATCACCCAGACGTTCCCCTGTAGAGTTTCATCGGGCAGGTCATTTGGTGCGGCAACTTGTAAAGCGGGCATCTCCCTTTCGGGACGGTGATAAACGGCATGCACTAATTGCGGTGGGTCTCGCGGGGTCGCAGCGACAGCATCTATGCGGCGAGTTTCGGACGCGTCAACTTGCGTCGTGACGGTGTACCAGTAGGTGTTGTCTTTTGTCACACGGCGGTCAATGTATCTCGTGACCGTGAGATCTTCAGCGACTTTCTGAAATTCGCTATCAGGTGGTGCTTTCTCCTTTCCGCCCTGTGCACGGTAGACAGTAAAAAGGAGGTCCTGTCCAAGCGGCTCCGCCTCTGTTGCGTCGTCGGACTGAGCGTCCCACGTAACTTGCACCGCCTTTTCGGTCAACGGTCTCGCCTCAACGTTCCAGGGTTTGAACGTGTCAATGGAATTTGGATCCGTTGCAAAGATGGATTCAAAACGATAAATTCCGTCTTCAAGATTGACATAAAATTCGTTAAAGTCGTTCTGATTGAGTTCCGCTGTTAAAAGCGACGGGGTTTCTTCCATTTTCCGATGCCAGAAGGGTCGCAACGTTGTGCCGTTCCATCTCATAATATAGAGATTCGGATACGTAGCGACAATGAGTTCATTGGCACCGTCTCGATCCAGATCCGCGATTGCGAGACTGTTCCCATTCAGTCGGTGTGGGGCGATAGCGACAGCGGCATCACGGGTTCCGTTCGATAGCACGGCATACCCATTTGGTGTGTGTGTAAAAACAAAGAATTTCCAAATAAGCGGACCCGACGAAAGACTCGGTAACGAGAGGAGTCCACCGACCACAAACTCAGGTTTGCCGTCTCCAGTGAGATCGCCAGAAGCGAATTGGGTGATGTCCTTGAGTGGCAGCTGCGCCTGCCATTCCAAGCGGAAGGTATTGCTGATAGTGGTGGATTCATAAAGAAAAATTTCACCTTCGCTATCGCCCGCCACCCATTCTGTTCTGCCATCTTCATCGAAATCTGCAATAGCAAATGTCTGAGCGAAGACATTAGAGCCCGGGGACTCGTTGACCAATACGGCTTTTTCGACATGAGCGTTTACGGCGGGGTCATATTCAAAAACAAGGAGTCGATCGTTGTTGTTATCTGCGCCGATAATCTCTTTTTGTCCATCACGATCTAAATCAGCGATAGTACCACCAGAGAGAAAAGGTGATTCCCATATAATTCGGTTTGGGTATCCGCGGGGTCCCGTGCTCTCAACGAGGAAGGTACGTTCATCGTCGGTAGCAAGGACTTCAAGAAGGGCGTCACCATCCGTGTCCCCTACCGCCCATGGGATGAACTTTTCGAGATTAGAGAGTCCATCTACACTTTCAATAGTGTGTGCTAACGCATATCTACCGGTCGGCAGTCGTTCATAGATTGCGAGGATAGCGGTCTGTAGGTCGGTGTCGGTTCCATTCCCTAAGTCGAGTGGACTCCCGACGATTTCCAGTAACCCGTCGGCATCGAAGTCGGATGTGATGCTTGCGATGTGGAGCGGTGGGATATCAAGAGGCTTCTCAATGAATCCACTTGGTGAAACATATCCGCCGACGACATCAATAAGATAAAAAGCACCAGCGTTGTCCTCGCGTGCCTTGAAGTTCGTGGTATTCTCTGCTTCAACAAAGAACTGGTAAATCCCGGTCTCCAAGCCTAAAGAGAGGAGGTGCTCTACACCGAGGTCAGTCGTCGTAATAGGGGCAAACGGAGCGAGGCTGCCTTTTCGTCGGTAATAGAGGGTATTCTGAGTGATGTCGTCTGTTGCCCATGTGAAAACCGTAAGTCCACGCTCACCGTAAAGCGTTTCTGTTGCGGTAAGGGAAAGAATATGCGGGGGTGTGCGATCAACGCTCAACACAACCTGGTCGTGTGTCTCTTGTCCATCTGTAGCCGTTGTCGTTAAGCGAACGGTGTAGATGCCTTCAGGGACGGATGTGGTATCCCAGACAGCAAGCGTCTCACCGATTTTTTGTGCGACAGAAGGTTGCGTAAAAGGCGTAAACTCCGTCGGGACAGTAGATGCTCCATAACTAAGTTGCCACGATCGGAACTTATAGCCACCGGCGGTGCCGACAAGGGTAATAGCGTCTGCGCCGCCGCTATTGGTCTCGGGCGCAAGAATGCGCGCTTGCAATACGCCACTGGCGAGGAGTGCGCGTTCGGCGTTGATGGTGCCTGCTCCAACGAATTTCTCGTCCAATTCGTCACTATCTTCGCGGTGGACTGGATCGGTAGTATTGATGAGTATATGTCGGACTTCTTCATGTGTCAGTCCAGGTCGCTTAGCGAGCATCAGTGCCGCAACGCCAGCGACGTGTGGGGCAGCCATCGAGGTTCCTGTAAGCAGCCGATATTGGTTATTAATCTGTGTACTAAGGATTACATTGCCAGGGGCACCGAGGTCTATAGCTGCACCGAAATTGGATTGATAGAACCGCTGCTGATTCTGCTCGGTAGACGCGACAGCGATGACTTTGCGATAGGCAGCGGGAAAAATTGCCTCCGGTTTTTGGGAGTTTCCGGCAGCGGCGATCAATACCACACCGCGTGCGTAGGCATAATTGATTGCGTCTTGAATAACGAAGGAGCGATGTTCACCGCCCCAACTCATGTTGATGACGCTTGCGCCGTTGTCGGCGGCGTAAACGATCGCGGCGGCGGAGTCGTCATCCTGCATGCGTGAACTGCCCCCGAGTGAAAGTCCGGCACGTATTGCCATAAGTGGGCATTCCCAAGCGATCCCGGCGATACCGATGCCGTTATCAGGCATCGCGCCAGCAATACCGGCGACATGTGTGCCGTGTCCCCTTTCATCAATGGGTTCGTTATCGCCTTCAATATAATCGCCCTCGGCTTGTAAGTTGGGTGCGTCGGTAAAATCCCAACCGTAGATATCATCAACGTAACCGTTGCCATCGTCGTCGAGACCATTATCTGGAACCTCGTCGGGGTTTATCCACGCTTTAGATGCCAAGTCATCATGTCTGTAATCAATTCCAGAGTCGATGATAGCAATCACGACTTCCCGATTCCCTTTTTCAATTGCCCACGCTTGCGGGAGTTTCATGAGTGGGAGACTCCACTGCTCCGGGTATTTGGGATCGTTTGGAAAAACAGCGTCCGCCAGCGTTGGACGGAGGTAGTTATACTCGACAACCTCAACAAAAGGGCTCTGTTCATAAGCGGCTTTCAATGTTTCAAGTGGGGCATCAAGGGCGAAACGCAACAGATAGATACGCTTCAGATTTGGATTCAGTGAGGGGCGGGCGAGATACGGAAACAGCGGATGCAGCGATTCGACGTTATGTCTTGCGTGCAGGACAACGATTGGGGCATTGACATGTAATCGCTCAAGATCTGCTGCTGCCTCTGGTGTCAAACGGATCAGCAGTTCACCGGGTGTAACATGTGCGGGGGTTACAAACCTTTCCAGTAAAGGTGAGTTCTCTGGAGCGGATTCGACGCGGGCTGCACTTAGCAGCAGGACCGCTATGAATAAAACGCTAAAGTATCTCATAAGGGCTGTTGGCAGTCAGCAGGCAGACCTTCAAATGGCACGGACGCACAGTCTATACTACGGTGTGGGATTTAGTATATAAAGGAAGAGCCTGCCATCAACGTGT
>JAJECD010000073.1 GCA_022822215.1 Candidatus Poribacteria bacterium
GTTTTTCGCACTCGCCTTACGAGCGGGGAATTCCAGCATCAACGCCACACTCATGAAGGTCGGTCCCTTGGAAGGTATCATGGCATACCTGAAACTGGGAATCACCACGGGTATTTTGCTGGCATTGCCAATAATTATCTACCATATCTGGGCATTTGTCTTCCCAGCGTTGAATCGAGAAGAACAGCGTTTCGCTATTCCGCTCTTTTTAATTATCGTTATATTCTTTATGCTTGGTGCGACTTTCGCCTACTTTATTGTTACACCAGTCGTCCTACAATTCTCCGCACAACTCCTTCCAGAGTTACCCAACATCTGGGATCTGGAAAAATATATTAACTTCGTAACACGTCTCATTTTAGGATTCGGTATCGCTTTCGAGTTACCTATAGTAATGGCATTTTTGTCCTATATCGGCGTGATTGATGCTCGGGGGTTTCGCGAAAAGCAGAGCTATGCGCTGTTGGGCATTTGTGTCATGTCGGCACTGTTGACCCCCGCAGACCCTGGTTCAATGCTACTCATGGCAATACCGCTCTTTGTTTTATATCAACTCGGTATCTTTTTCGCCTATCTCGTCGAAAAGGAGGCAGAAATATAATGGCTAACGAAGCTTTGCAAGAACAACTCGCCTTGCTCTATCAATTGCAAGAACGAGACTTAGAATTGCTGTCAATCCACCAAAAACTGCAAGACATCCCAGAACAGATCGCGCAGTTAGAGGTAGGGGTCGTAAAATACACAAAAGATATTGAAGCGAAATCGGCAGAACTTGCTGAAACCGAAAAAGCACAGCGCGCCAAAAACGCTGAACTTGAAGATAATGCCGTACAACGTGAAAAGTATCAGACCGAACAACGGACTGTTGACTCTAATGAGGCTTACAGTGCTTTAGAACGACAGATTGAATACTTAGACAATCAAGACGAAGAAGCAGAAGAGATTATCCTAAACCTCATGGAGGAAAGCGATCAGCTGAAGGAAGCATTGGCAGCACTGGAAGTTGAGGCAAATAGGGAAAAGGAGAGAACCGCCACCGAGGTTAAACAACTTCAACAAGGGTTAAGCACTTTAGAGACAGAAAGAGATGAAAAATTAAAACAGCGAAAGGTATTTCTTCCCAAAGTTGACAAGTCACTCAGAGACGAATACCACAGATGGATGAAGTCACGACTCGGAAGTCAATCTAACGTAGCACGAGCGAAAACAGGTTTTGTTGCCTTAGGCAAAAACGGCATCTGCAGCAGCTGCCGCATTGCTATCCAACCGCAGAACCTCAAAGAGGCACAAAAGTATGAGAAGCCCGTTTACTGCTCAAGTTGTAAAAGATTACTTTACGTTGAACCCGCGACACCTGATATCCCGTTTCCGTAAAAAATAAAGACGGACATCCCTAATAGGAGGCACTCACGAACAATGCCCTTTTTTGTCATCGATGAACAACCGGAAAAACAGATTTTTGATGGTGCCAGCATTCGGACCCTTCACGGCGAAAAAATAATGATGTCCTTTGTCGATTTGAAACCTCATAGTATCGTCGCAGAACACAGCCATCCACACGAACAGATGGGAATGGTCCTTGAAGGAACGTTTGAATTAACTATTGACGGAGCCTCCCGGATACTCAAAAAAGGAGATGGCTACCTCATCCCCTCCAATGTGAAACACAGCGCAAAGGCTTTCGATGAACCAGCGGCCGCACTCGACATTTTCAGCCCACCACGAGAAGACTATAAATGAAGACGTACCACGCAATTCAGGAACTTGAGGCAACCGGCATCGTCACTGCCGGTATTACCCTCCGCCACAGAGGCGTTAGCCGTGTTCCCTACGCCTCCATGAATCTTGCTGAGCATGTCGGTGATGACCCAAACGCAGTCGCAACCAACAGAGAAATTTTCTTCAAACAAAGCGGACTCACAGCACTGCACTATTGTCGACAAATCCACAGCACCTGCGTTATTGATGTTGACCACACAGCAAGTGGAGTCCTCAAACAACACCCAGAAGCAGACGCGCTTATCTCCGCTCAAACCGGGGTTGCGTTAGGTATATTCACAGCGGATTGTGTTCCTATTTTCATTTTAGATGTCGCAACTCCTGCAATCGGCATCGCCCATGCCGGATGGCGCGGAACTTTCGCACAAATTGCAGTCAACACACTAACGCAAATGCAAACCCGTTTCGGAACGCTTCCGACAAACTGCGAAGTTCACTTAGGCCCTTCCATTCAAAAATGTTGCTACACTGTCAGTCCAGAATTATTGAATCAATTTACGGAACGCTTTGGCAGCACGATACGCAAGGGGACCCATCTGAGTCTGCAAACCGCAAACACTATTCAATTAACTGAAATAGGTTTACCCGCTGCCTCAATTTCAGTATCCCCATTTTGCACCGCCTGTCGCACAGATCTTTTCTACTCACATCGAGCCGAAGCGGGACAAACAGGCAGGATGCTCTCATATCTCCAACTTACGACAAAAAACTAAAAATCGTCCAAGACATCCGATCCGCGGTTCCAACGAAAAATTTGCATTCCGTGTAAAAATATAGTATTATTAATATAAATCATAGAGACATCAGGAATGGAGGTAGCGCATTCCGAGCACTGCCTGTAGACGTAACTTCACGACAATTTAGAACGTTATTCTCCTCAAGACCCAACACGTTACGTATATTATACTAACCTCTTAAGATCGCTGTTAAAATAGCACCCTCGTACATCCCGGAGGAAGTTGAAATGCGCGTCTTCTTCACGGCGTTATCAATTGTAATAGGTATCATCGGTTCCGTTTTTATTATACAAGGTGGTTACCATCCTCTCAGGTATCAAGAGGTTTTGTCTAAAAATGTGAGTGCGGTTCAAGTTACACAGATTTATACGGAGGCGACATACAATATAGCAGTCGGGGTGGGTATTGTTAGCATAGCCGTCTTAGTAGCAGTTATAGGTATACTCTTTTTCACAAATAAACCGATAAAAGCAGACAAACAACCACAAGATGATTACGATACACAATTGACAAACGCTCCAGTACCTGAAACATCTTCTTTATCGTAATCGAACCAACGTTGGAATTAGATAGGGACCTATAGCATCACATGAGAGGTATGCCAATTGAATCCGATTGTCGATAACCTTTCCAGCATCAACCAACGTATCGCCGACGCTGCAGCACGGAGTCACCGGACACCAGATTCAATACAGCTTGTCGTCGTCACAAAAGGACGCTCAGTTCCAGAGATACAGAAAATTCTTGCGACAGGTATTAGAGACATCGGTGAAAACCGAATACAGGAAGCCCAACAGAAGTATACGGTGGTGAACGCATTTATTCGCACCGCAACCACTGGACCAACTCACAAAGCATGTCGGTGGCATCTCATCGGACACTTGCAAAGGAATAAAGTCAAAACGGCGCTCAGTATGTTTTCGCTAATTCATTCAGTCGACAGCCTACGACTCTTGGCAGAAATCGCGCGCCGCTCCGAAGAACGCACCCAACAGACAGATGTTTTAATCCAGATAAACACAACGGGTGAAGCAAGTAAGTATGGTTTAGAGGCTGACGATTTACTTGGATTCATGGAAGAGGCACAGGCATATCCGACAGTACATATCGCTGGACTGATGACAATGGGGCAGCTAAGTCCTTCACCTGAAGTAAACCGCCCAGCGTTCGCTTTACTTCGATTACTTGCTGAAAAAATAGAAGCACAAAAGTTTCCGGGAGTTACCATGCGGTACCTCTCAATGGGAATGACAAACGACTTTGAGGTTGCTATTGAAGAAGGCGCGAATCTCGTTAGAATTGGTAGAGCCATCTTCGAGGTTCCAGGCCCACGGAAAGGTATGTCATGAGCGAAACCTACCTGAACGAACCGCAAGGAACAATTAAAAATCTTCAATTAGGTGTAATAGGCATTGGAAAGATGGGCGGCATTATCGTCCGAAGTATTGCTGGAACGCTGTTCCCTGCCCAACACATTTGGGTTACGGATCTCGATACCACGCTTGTCAAGCAGCTCCGTGATGAAACAGGCACTAACAGCACAGCAGATATTGACACACTCGTGGAAAAGGCAGACGTGATTCTCTGTGCGGTGCCACCCGCAGCTGTCCCTCACATTCTCCGACAGGTCGCGCGCAACTTATCAATATCGCAATCGCTTATTAGTATCGCTGCAGGTGTGACAACTACAACACTTGAATCCTATTTTCATACGCCACCCGCCGTTATTCGGGTCATGCCAAATATCGCGGCTTCGGTCGGGGCAGCAATATCGGTGCTAACAACCGGCAGCGCAGCGAACGAGACGCATCTCACAATAGCACAAAAGATTTTCAACGCCTGTGGTACCTCCTTAGTGATGGATGAACGTCATCTCGATGCCGTCACAGGTGTGAGTGGCAGTGGGCCCGCTTATGTTGCGCTCTTTATCGAGGCATTGGCTGATGCCGGTGTTCATGTCGGTTTACCTCGGACAGATGCCCAAAAACTCGCAACGCACACTGTCTTAGGCGCAGCAACGATGTTAGCCGAAACGCAGGAACATCCTGCAACTCTCAAGAACCGCGTCACGACCCCCGGTGGCACAACAGCTGCTGGACTGCACGCTTTGGAAAAAGGAGGGTTGAGGGCAACGCTCACCGAAGCGATTCTCGCCGCAACTGAACGCGCGAAAGAATTGGGTAGCACATAAGATTGGAAAACACAGGACGAAATTATGGATCTACTGGTTTGGGTGCTTCATCAATTGATTGAAATTTACATGTTCATCATCATAGGCAATGCCATTCTTTCTTGGTTTGTTTATGGGACACAAAATTCAACGATTCGGCAAATTTATTGGTGGACAAGCCGTATCGTGGACCCAGCTTTGACGCCGATTCGTAGAGCACTTGGACCAATGACTCGGAACCTTGGTATCGATATTTCGCCTTTTATCCTAATCTTTCTGCTAATGATCTTGAATGGGATACTCTCGCCATAGATAGATGGAGGCGCGATCCGCTTGATGTCGTTAGAAACTGAAAAGTAATCTGCATAACGAACGGAACCTCACCAGAAGTCGATTCGCTAAAACGGTAAGTGCTTCAGAAACACGCATACAGAAAATATGAAAAAGGGAAATTCCTCCGCAAAAAGCGCGACACGTAAACAGGGCAAAGCAAGTCAGGGACCAGAGAATGATTTGCTAACCGACCAAACACGAGAAAAAGTGATTTTGGAGGCTTGGGCAAATGCCAATATTCATGCTGTAGTGAACAAGAAGACGCAGACGGCAAACGTTAAGACGCGGCAGACGCACCACAGTTCTGAAACCCAAGCTTATGTCCTACGCGAGATGCCTACACCGGTTCATCTGCTAACCCTCGAAACACTTTGTAGGAAGATTTGTCAGGACATCTTTCTCAAGGCTGAGTTAATGCAGGGGCATCAGGTCACGTATGTCCCGGCATGGGAGACCTATCCCCTTTGGATTGAAGAACAGGTCATCGCAGCAGCAAAATTGAACGCTCCGCTCAAACTCTCTGTCCTCCGCAAACGGTGTCGTGCCCGTCATAAACAGGAATTAGAAATACAGAAACAGAAATTCTATCGACTCGGTATCTTTGCTGATTGGGATACCTCACAGAAGACGCTTGAATCGCGGCAAGAGGCAAGACTCATTGCCCTTATTAGCCGCTTACGAGATTCTGACTATCTCCACGACCTACCCCAACTGAGTCCATGGTGTCCGAAATGCACAATCCCGCTTAACGAAGCAAATCTCATACAGATGCCAACAAAAACATTGAACGGCTATGTAAAGTTTCCATTTAATGTGGGGTTGGAGGCATTTGGCACTAACGTCTTTTTTGCGGTGCAACTGCCATATCTCCAAGAAATAGCATGGACCACGGAACTCGGGATTAACGAAAATACCACCTATTGGCTTACCCAATTCGCAGATGAATTGCTGCTCTTTGCTGAACCTCAGTTGAAAAACTTTTGTCAGCGGCTTGCCAAAGGACAGCCACGACCAAAACGTGTTAAAGAGATCAAAGCCGATGAACTCACACAGTACACCGTAGCACATCCACTCTTTCCCTCAAAAGCGTTAAAGATCACACGCGTGCCGCAACCTCTCCCCGAAACACTTTCTAATCCGCAATCAACACTGCTTTTAAAATCTGGTGTCCTGCCCCTAAATCCTGCCCACGACCAACTCAGCTACGAACTCGCTCAAGAATTAAATATAGCCGCCACACCCATTTTCGATGAAACAGGAAGATTGACAGAAGAAGCCGGGCAACTGTGTGGCTTGTATCTATTTGATGCAGAAAAATTCATTATCCCGCAATTGGAAAAATTTGGATACCTTCTGAAGACCTATAACGAAAAACGGCATGAACTTCACTGTCCGCGCTGCGAAGAATTAGCAGTCTTCCGTCCATGTTCAAAATGGGTATTCTCCGTCTCCAAGAACCACGCCACTTTCCAACTCCTCAACGCGCAAGACCATTGGGACAATTATGCGAATACTGAGCACAAAAACATTCCTGATGTCCGAAATGCCGTTTCAAATTTCAGTGACTTACAGGTTTCCGCACAACGCCAATGGGGGATGCCGTTACCAATTCTCCTCTGTGACCAGTGTGAGCAACCGCTCACGGATAAAAATACACTGAGTGCCATTCGGAATTCTATTCAGCGGGGCTTTGAATCTTGGTTCCGATTAAGTGTCGAGGAACTCCTACCTACCGATACGCACTGCTCGAACTGTGACTCAAGCGAATTCCGCAAAGAAGCTACACTCATTGACGGACATTTCGCAAATCTACTTCAAACTATCGATAACTCTGATTTCAAGAAAGCACTCGGTGGCACCACGAGCGTCATGTTTGTTCCACAACCGAGTTCGAGTGATGCTGAGTGGATAAAATGGTTAGCCGAGATTAGCGTTATTTCCGCTGCACTCACCAGAAGTCGTCCAATTAAAGAAAGTCAACCTTTTAAGCAACTAAAGCTTAGCGTAATGCCTAAAATTAGTGGCGAAATTGAGATCAACGACACTTTTCTAAACAAATACCCAGCGGATGTTTCGCGCCTTGTTGCGATAACACCCAATCTAAGTACACAGCAAATTACCCAGCAACGACTCGAGAAAGTCGCCGAAGACCTTCTAATGGAATATCAACAATTACAAACCTTATTTGAACACATCGGTGTCCTACTCCACGGTTCGCTCCAGAGTGAAGAACATAACGCCAAGAATCGAAATAGCAACAAAGATGACATCGGTCACGCGCGTCCTCCAAGCGCACCCACAGAACTGAATATAAATAGGACTGACAGTTCAACCGCTGATAAAGATCTAACTATTGATTCGCTTGCGGTAAACGTTACTGCACAACTTCTGCAAGACGTAAGACAGACTTACGAAAATGGGCAGTTTCATGAAACATGGAAAATGTTAACCGATTTTTGCGTACAAGACCTCAGTTTCTATGTGCACGCTATCGAAACCCGAGATGCCACAGTCCCTCACGCAGCACACGAGGCACTCACACAAATCAGCATCGCGCTGCTTCAACATTTCGCACCCGTAACCCCGTTTTTGGCAGAACATTTCTACCAATTAATTTCTATAGATAGCAAAACCGATAACCATAGCATCTTTGAAAAAAACTGGCATTCAGTGTCGCCTGCGATTCGGCAAAGCCTACGGGCTTCCCAGAAGAAAAAAAATGATGCAAAAGCGGAATGGGAGGCACTTGGAAATGCCCACAACGCAGAGGAGTAAAAAATCTAACTGGCAGACTGCTATTCCATTAGTCAGCGTAGCAGTGCCGATGCTAATACTGGATTGGATTACCAAATGGCTCGTACAAATGCATATCACTCAGATTACAGAGGTAATTCCGATCATTCCTGGTTTCTTTAATCTTCGGCACGATAGAAATACTGGAGCGGCTTTCGGCGTGCTTGCTGGGCACAGAACCTTACTTATTTTGATTACCCTTGCCGCCTTAGCCTTTATCTTCGCGTACTATCTACAATTTAAGGAGAGCCGTTGGATGCAAGTCTCACTCGGTTTTCTGCTTGGCGGTGCTATTGGAAACTTCATTGATCGGATCCGTTTGGGCGAAGTCGTTGACTTCCTTCAATTCGGCATAGCAAGCAAGGGGCTGTTTTGGCCAACCTTCAACATTGCCGATGTCTCAGTTTGTATCGGAGCCGGTATGCTAATCGTTTATCTCTTCCGCAACCGTAATGAGAACTATCAAAGTTGACTTGCTGGAAACGCAGAAATAGGCTCATGCGCCTATTAAGAAATCGAATACCCCTTTTAGTTCGGTACCTAACGTATGTATAAATTTACCACGCAACTACTCGCACTTAGTTTAGCCGTCCTTTTTTTCGCATCCGACGCAACGGCACAATTTCAACCCCCTCCAGATCAGCACACGCACGAAGACGATCATCCAGAGGACTATAGTGAAAGTGCATTGCGCCGCTTTGAAATTATCACGTTAAGCTCACTGCCGTTCGCCGCTGTTCATAGCTACGTCGTCGTCCGCGGCATAAAAATGTACACCCAGAATCAATTCGCGCCTGAGTTATCTCCTGCGGACTACCGGATTATCGGGGTTGGTGCCGTCTCTTTGTCCCTGTTCATTGGATTATGGGATTGGCTGCATACCCGCAAAGTAGACCGTTCTGCCCCGCGGATCCCTGAGCGAACGCCGCCTGAACCACCCGAAGAAGAAGTACCTACTGAAGGTCCAATCGCCCACCTGTCAAACACCACGCCATATACAGCACAATACAGAAATAGGTCTCTACAAGAATCAATGAACAAGGGACTGAACAGATGGGCAAGCGAACCGGCAGCCGGTCTCGCTATACCGCTCCTTCACATTCGTTTCTGAATTCGGTTAATCTGTCGAAAGACTGCACAACTATAAAATGCGCATTCTCTTTATGGGAACCAGCGAATTCGCTGTTCCGGCACTCAGAGCACTCATTTCAAGCGATTTTGAACTTATCGGTGTTGTCACACAACCTGACCGACCGAGCGGGCGCGGCAAACGGCTCAATCCATCACCCATCAAAGTCGTCGCAACAGAACACAAACTCCCTATCCATCAACCTGAACGGGCGAGGAAACTGAACTTCGTGCAGACGCTTAAAGACCTCGCGCTGGATGTAATTGTTGTTGCCGCTTTCGGTCAACTTTTGCCGCAGACAGTCTTGGACATTCCGCCATGCGGAACTATCAATCTACATCCTTCTCTCCTCCCGAAGTACCGCGGTGCTGCGCCTATCCAGTGGGCATTAATCAATGGAGAAACCGAAACCGGTGTAACGCTCATGTTATTGGATGCCGGTGAAGATACTGGCGATATTATCTGCGCTGAACGAATCCCAATCAAAAATACGGATACGGCTTTAACCTTGACCGAACAGTTAGCCACGCTCGGTGCGAAACAACTTGTTCAGGTGCTATCGAAAATGCCAAAGAACGCGCCGCCATCGGCAACTCCGCAGAACGACGCGGCAGCAACACACGCCCCGCGACTGACCAAGGAAACTGGACACATCGACTGGAATCAACCGGCGGTCGCAATCCACAACCTTGTGAGAGGAACAGCCATCTGGCCAGGCGCGTATACTTTCTTCCGAGAGAATCTTCGGCTTAAGATTATTGATTGCCAACCACAGCCGCAGGCACCAGCTGGACTGCCGGGAACCCTTGAAATAGTGGAAAGACAAAAACTATTTGTCGCGACAACAGAAGGAACACTCCAACTCCTGCAAATCCAGCCAGCAACGAAAAAAGCGATGGAAGCACGCGATTTTATCAACGGGTACCAACTTCAGACAGGTGAGCGATTTCTGAAACAAATATAACGATGAATAGTCTTAATAACACTCTATTCGCTACATTCAAAGTCTTCCTCTATCTCCTAATTCTGCTCGGTATAGTAGGTTTGCTGATTGTTTTTATCGTCATTCCAAAGTGGATTCGGACTGAGGAGGTCCTTGTCCCGAATATTACCGGTAAAACTTACTATGAAGCCATTCGTATCCTTGATGATGCCGGTCTCCAACCCGCAAAAACCATTCAAGAAGCGAGTAGTGACGCGCCTAAGGGTGAAATCGTTGCACAAAATCCACAAGCCAACTTTAGAATCAAGTACTATCAACCCGTTCATATCACAGTAAGCATTGGTGTGGAATTAACGCCCGTCCCGTCGGTCATTGGTAAATCACAGGAGGCGGCTTTTGACGCGCTTACATCTGCTGGATTTCGCCCAAATCGGGTGTCGTCCGTTCATTCTGAAAATTACGTACAAGGCACAGTCATTGCACAGACACCACCCGAAGGTGGCGGGCAACGACGTGGAAGTCCGGTCAATCTTCTCGTGAGCCGTGGCCCGACCCCACAATCCATACAACTCCCAAATTTCCAAAGCCAACTCGCTAACGATGTCGTGTCCACACTCGAAGGGGTCGGACTAAAAATTGAAACGCAATATAGTTCGCATCCGACAATCCCGCAAGGTGCCGTTATTACCCACAAGCCGGGAACCGGTGCCATGGTCCAAACAGGAGACCTGGTTCTTTTAGAAATTAGCGGGGTCGGAACAAACGAAAATATCGGTAAACCCCTACCTTTCAAACACACCGTCAGTGAAGAAGGAAATTTGTCGCGCCATATCAAAATTGTTATAATTGACGATTATGGTGAACGCACTGAAATAAATCAACGTTATGCCCCGGGCACAGTGATTGATTTGGAACGAAAAGCGGTGCGTGTCTTCGGAAAAACACGCGTGCTTATCTACGAAAACGGTGAAAAATTACCTGAAGTGATTTATAATTAAGAAAAACTGAGGAGAACGGAAATTCGGACACCTAAGATTGCCCCCTCATTACTCGCTGCCGACTTCAGTTGCCTCGGTGAAGAGGTTAAACGCATCGTCGCCGCTGGTGCCGATATGCTCCATTTTGACGTGATGGATGGTGAATTCGTTCCGAATTTTGGTATTAGTCCACCCTTCATCGCAGCTGTTCGTCAAACAACACAGGTGCCCTTCGATGTCCACATCATGGTGACGCACCCGCTCCGCTATATCAAAGCACTTGCTGCGGCAGGTGCTGATATAATCACCTTCCACATTGAAAGTGAAGATAAACCAGAAACGGTAATTGCCGCCATTAAAGCACACGGACTTAAAAGTGGACTCGCACTTTCACCGAAGACACCGGTCTCCGCAGCCACGCCTTATCTTTCGGATATTGACTTAGTCCTACCGATGAGCGTCGAACCCGGATTCGGCGGTCAAACCTTTCAACATAACACCCTTGAAAAAATAGCAGAATTTCATCAAATAGCCCTAAAATTAAAGCAGTCGTTTGAGATCTCGGTCGATGGTGGTGTAACTACTGAAATCGCACCCCTTGCGACTCGTCGGGGCGCGACGATTCTCGTGGCAGGCACTGCTATTTTTCGCAGCGAAAATCCCAAGGCAGTTATTGATACACTTCGCAGCTCCGCAGCTTAAGGCGTTTGGACCAACTCCCTACAGCATAAAGTGGGCCCATAACAGATGCACACTTTCTATGTTCCACCCTCTCAGATTGACGCTAATATTGCTACTATTACCGGTTCAGAGCAGCACCATCTCCGAAATGTACTCCGCACAACGTCTGGCGAGATGATCCGAATTATTGACGGACAAGGCAACGTCTACACCGCGGAGATTCTTGACACACCTACAAAGCGATCTTCAAGCATTGCGCGAATCCAGACCCACGAATTCCAGGCACCGCGCTTGCCAACTCTCACCCTGTTTCAAGGACTTCCTAAAAATGACAAAATGGAACTGATTCTCCAAAAAACAACAGAACTCGGCGTTACACAAATTGTACCACTGCACTCGGAACGCGCCTTACAAAAACCGAGTCAGAATCGATATGAGCGCTGGCACCGCGTCGTCATCTCTGCCACAAAACAGTGTAAGCGCGCCTGGTTACCTGAGTTATGCAATGCCCAACAGTTTGAGGCTTCTCTGTCACAACTCGAAAAGTTTTCGCGCTGTCTGCTCCTCAGCCCGCACGCAGAGGGCCCACACATTAAGACGGTCTTACGAGAAATACCCAACCCAAACGCCCTCGCGCTTTTTGTTGGACCCGAAGGTGGGTTTTCTAATCGAGAGATCACTGTAGCGATTGAAAGCGGGTGTATCCCTGTAACGCTCGGCAGAAATATCTTGCGGACAGAAACCGCCGCCATCGTTGCTGTTGCCGTCACTGCCTATGAATACGAACGTTAGGAATAACATGAGATGGAACGCCAGTCGCAAAGAAGATTCTTCCCACAAAAAATTAGCTACAATTCTAAAGTCTTATGCACTTTTCGAGCAAAAACAGCAATGTTTATGGACATACTTTGCGTTATGTGTTAAAATAAGGGGAAGGTCACACACACTTAAACATACTGTAGGAGGGGTTTGTAACCCCGGCAGAGGGTCTCATTAATTATGGGATCCACTAAAGGAAAACACAAATGAAACAAACGGTTATTGGATTGTTACTGATAGTCTCTGGGTATCTTTTCGTTGATAGTATAAGCGCATGTGAAGACGGAGTATGGGAAGATCACACCCATGATCATGAAGCGACAGATGGTGGTCATGGGGGCGGAGAGCACACACATACCGGCTGGTTAAAAAGATGCCCAGATGGAACAACACAGGTCAACGCCAGTTTTGTCGATAGCCATGCTTACGGGCAGCATCTGCGTTGGGCCTTTGAAGATCATCCAGAAATAACGGTTGAGGACCTACACGATGATTCGCCCACTTACAAAACACCGCCTGATCCGAAGGATGATCCGCCCATCCCACCGCCTGACCCGGATCCGCCCATCCCACCGCCTGACCCGATTACGCCACAAACGCCTGTAGTGGGAGTCGATAGAGAAGCATCTGAGGAAACGCTTTTGGGGCAGGAGTCCTTCCCAGAGACACCGCCGATAGACACGGCAGAAGGACTACCGGATGCCGAAAGTGAACAGCAAAATACAAGCGACGTTCCCTCTCAACTCGATAACACGCTCAACCCCCCAACGCAAAATCCCGCTCAAACGACA
This sequence comes from Candidatus Poribacteria bacterium, assembly GCA_022822215.1. Taxonomy (GTDB): domain Bacteria; phylum Poribacteria; class WGA-4E; order WGA-4E; family WGA-3G; genus WGA-3G. The sequence goes on from JAJECD010000073.1 coordinate 13,153, forward strand.
CCGCAAACAGATGTTATAGTAGAATCCGAAAATAAGTTTACACTTGTCGCATAGGAAACCGTTGGTTTCCTGTGCCTCCGTAGGGGCTGGGTCCCCCAGCCCGATATCCGCCGAATGTGCAATTAATTGTGGGATCCACTATAACCCATAACCGACACAACCGATGCGCCCAGTCTGGATACCGGATGAGAATCTCAGAGAAGCAGTGAGAACCGCGCTCAAACTCAACGCAGAAGAACTCCTCACACAACGGCACATGCTAAACTTAACATCACTCAAGGCAACGAAACTTGGGATAATAAGTCTCAGCGGTTTGGAACATGCGGTAAATCTCAAGTCATTAGCGATTGGGGGAAATCAGATTCAAAATCTCAGACCTCTGTCAAACTTGAGGTATCTCACGCATCTGTATATCGGCAATAATCGCATTAAGAGTATCCATCCGCTGGCGAACTTAACGAATCTCCAGCGATTAGGTATGCTGCGCAATCAGGTCAACGACATCAGCGTCTTAGCAGGTTTGGTAAATCTTGAGTATCTACGGCTCGCGCGGAACCCGATTACAGATACCGCTCCGCTTACACATCTTCCCAAGTTGAGCGATGTTGATGTCGAGGTTCCCAGTTTCATACCTGATCCCAATTTACGCGCAGCAGTGCATGGCGCATTAGGTATAGAGATCAACTCGCGTCTCACAATAGACGCGATGAAGAATCTAACAAAACTAAACGCTCCTAAACTTGGGATAACAGACCTGACAGGTTTAGAATATGCGGCAAATCTCAAATCGTTATCGATTATGGGGAATCAGATTACGGATCTCACGCCTCTGTCAAACTTGACGCGTTTAACGCGTCTGTATATGGGCCGCAATCGCGTCAGCGATATCACGCCCCTTACGACCTTGATAACACTGCAGCACTTAGGCGCGCAAAACAATCAGATTAGTGACATCGGTGTCTTAATAGGATTTGTAGATCTTGAGTATCTACGGCTTGCGGGGAATCCGATTACAGATACGTGTCCACTTGTGGATCTCCCAAAGTTGAGCGATGTTGATATTGAAATATCTTGCCTCCCGCAAACCTCAGATGCCCTCCAAGCCCTGTGCGAAGAGTTAGGGGGAACATACTCTACATTAACAGATGGCCTGTCTGGCGTTTGTGTCTTTGGTGCCCCGTCTAAAAATAACAGCCTATTCATACTGGATCAAGTCCGGCCTGATCGGTTGGATCCTGCGGTGCTAAAAGCCCAACTTGACATCTGGCGTTCCGAGAGCGATGGCTCGCAGAAGTATCTACGGGCGATTGCATGGGTCGAAAGTATTTTGGCTGCGATACGTCCCGAGAAGACCGAGTTGCTTGCCAACTATCCGAACCCCTTCAATCCGGAGACATGGATTCCGTTTCACTTGGCGAATGCCAGTGATGTGACCATCACCATCTATGATATGCGGGGTAACACTGTCCGACGTTTAGCACTCGGGCACCAAGAGGAAGGTTACTACACCAGTCGGTCTCGCGCTGCGTATTGGGATGGCAGAAATGACTTAGGCGAAAATGTCGCCAGTGGTATCTATTTCTATCAATTGCAGGCAGACAATCTTTCACTCCTGCGGAAGATGATTGTGTTGAAGTAAGGTGTATTCTATAGGTTAGGAGCATTCAGTTTTCCGACAAAATTGCGTAAGTCCTAACTAAAAAACTTGACAAACTTCGTCATTTTTTATAAGATACCTAACCATGAATGCAAAAGAACTCACCCAAACCCTCATTGGATACAATACAGTAAGCCCGCTCAGCAACATTGAAGTCATGGACTTTCTGACGGAAACGTTAGAATCCATCGACTGCGAAGTGGAACGGGTTGAATATAAAGACCCAGCGGGTGTGCTAAAAGTGAATCTGATTGGACGCAAAGGACCGGAGAACGGAGAACGGGGACTCGCACTGCTCGGACACATCGATACCGTCCCCGCTATCGGTTGGTCAATGGATCCCTTCGAAGCGCGAATTGCTGATGGAAAGATGTACGGCAGAGGAAGCTGCGATATGAAAGGCAGCGTCTCCTGTATGATTGAGGTCGCATCGCGCTATGCTTCTTCTGAATTGAAGGCACCGCTCTACGTCGTCATCACTGCCGATGAAGAGGTAGGCTACTTCGGAGCGAGTGCCGTTGTAAAAAAATCGGAGATGTTCAAAAAGCACGGATTCCCGCAATACGGCGTTGTCGGCGAACCGACAGAACTGCACGCTGTATATGCCCACAAAGGTGCCGTTCGCTTTACTGTTACAGCACACGGACGCGCAGCACACAGCAGCACAGGCGAAGGTGATAACGCAAATCTGAAGTTAATTCCCTTTCTTGCAGAAATGCGGGATATCTATCAGGAACTGACATCCGATACGCAGTATTTCAACAACGAATTCAACCCACCTTTCACGGATTGGAACATTACTATCAGCGACGGCGAATGCGCAGCGAACATCACTTCCCCGTTGAGCGTCTGCAGCATTAACTACCGTCCAATGCCTGGAGATGATGCACAAATATGGATAGATCGCGCACGCGAATCCGCTGAAAGACACGGATTGGTATTTGATCTGTACATCAACGCGCCGCCGGTTCGTACGTCGCCAGACGCAGAGATTATCCAAGCCGCACTCGAAATCACGGGAGAAGCCACCCCTCAAACTGTTGCTTACAGCACCGATGCCACCGTTTTCGCGCAGCACATGGAGACTGTTATCATCGGACCCGGTAGCATTCGGCAAGCACACACTGTCGATGAGTGGATGGCACTGGATCAGTTCCCACAAGGCGTTTCGATTTTTAACCAGTTCGTGGAACGGTTCTGCAAAAAGTAAATATGGCTGAGAAGCAGATACAGAAATGGCACCCAATATCTTCCACACGTAGGCTTGATATAGAGTGCCATTTATAGGTTTTTTATAATTATTAATCTATTGAGGAATCTTGCCCATATCAGGGGCATCAAAAAAGACAGCATCCGGTTTTACCCATTCCGCCTCGCCGTCTGCCCACACCTCGCGCTTCCAGATAGGGACAATCTGTTTGAGGCGATCCATGGCGTACTTGCAGGCTTCAAATCCATCTTTGCGATGGGGTGAGGCAACTGCTACGGCTACACTCACCTCGCCGATCTCCAATTTCCCAACACGGTGAATCATCGCGACGCGACCAATCCCCCATTTCTCGGAGATCTCTTGCGCGATCTCTGCCATCTTTTTCTCCGCCATTGGCGGATATGACTCATATTCGAGGTGCTTCACTGCCCTGCCATCCGTGTTGTTACGAACTGTACCGAAGAAGAGCACCACCGCACCGGCATCGGGACCTTCCACCGCTTCACGTACTTCGGCACCTGTAATGACTTCATCTGTTATCTTAAACATCACAGCCCCCCGTCACAGGCGGAATCAAGGCAACCTCATCGCCTTCTGTGAGTTCAGTATTTTCAGTCGCATATTCCCAATTGACTGACATCTGCATCACTTCATAAAACTCAGCAATTTCGGGCCACTCCTCCTCAAGCCGTTTCAAAATGGTTCCGACGGTCGCTCCTTCTGGCAGCTCCATCTCTTCTTCAGACCTATCTAACATCTCGTGACACACGGCAAAGTATTTGACTGTAACGTTCATAGTTCTTCCTTTCAACAGAGATTTAACGGACAACACCACGTATATTATGCCAAGAAGTATAACACAAACTTCCATATAAAACAATCCTTTAGTGCAAATACAGCAGAGGTGCTCAGTTCTCCAATATACATAACCAGTCAACAACGCTGTCTTCTGACTGCTGATAGCCAACCACTGACAGCCAAATTCAAATTTATGTTGCTTTTTATTCATAACTCTGATACAATAAAGAAACCGTGTGAATGTAATTCACTATTTTGGACTTACCGCGGGAGGTAAACTATGAAACCGAAAGCTATCTGTTACTTTATTATCATGCTGCTTGTCACCGGCATGATCGCATGCGGCGGAGACGACCCCGAACCCGAAACAACTGAAACGGAGACCCCAGCTACAACATCATCTCAACCAGCGGAAGCAACACCAACTGTGGAACGAAATATTGACTTCGCTGCTGAGGAACAAGCCATTCGCGACCTCTATGAGGTATATGCTGCCGCCCATGGCGACCAGGATGAGGATATGCTCACAGAAGTTTGGCTCTCAGGCGAGAGCAAGGACATTTTTACGGCTTGGACATTCTGGGCTGGCACCTTTGAAAAAAACGAAGGCGCAAAGGCGGTATCGAAAGCATGGGCGGGCATCTTTCGACTGCGCGGCGGGAATATGGAGGTTGACATTACCTATATCGCTATTGATAGTCGAGGCAAAGAAGCCGTTTTGCGAGGCACGTATAGTTGGGGTAATCAGGGCGGAGATCTGATTTCAGCACTCAAGAAGGACGGCAACGACTGGAAAATTCGCGCAATTGATTACACGGACGGAAGGTTTGGAAAACAGGTCAAAGATATGATTGATCCTGCCCATACCTTCGGAGAGATTGCTGAAGAATAGGCATGGACAAAATTATCCTTAAAGGGATTCGATTTCATGGCCACCATGGTGTTCCCGAAGCAGAGCGTCAAGTTGGTGGCCATTACGAAATTAATGCGACCTTGGGTTGCTGCCTCGCAACCGCCGGTAGCACTGACGCTCTCACGGACACGATTGACTATGCCGAAGTCGTTACACGTATCATAGAGATCGGCACACAACAGTCCTTCCAACTTATTGAGGCACTCGCTGAAAAAATCGCAACGACGATCTTAGCGCAATTCGCAGTCGAAGAGGTCCATCTCATCGTTAAGAAGCTCCACCCACCGATTGAACAACCCATTAACTACTTTGCTGTTGAAATTTTCCGAAGTAATGCATAGATTTTTCACCATCATCTGTCTCCTCTTGATAACAACTCCCCTCACATACGCCGCTGGCAAAAAAGAGGTACGCTTTCCAAACATAGCACCCGGTATCCAAATCTACCGTTACGATTGGGATGTCGAAACATGTGCACTTTACGTCGCTGAGATGTCTCGACACGAGCCGACGCTACACTTTGAAGTAGCCCTCGCAAACGCACAAGTTTTAGGTAAAGAGTCTGTGCGCTCCATGGCGAACCGACGCACACAACGTGGAGATCGACGTGTCCTTGTCGCAGTGAACGGCGGTTTCGGGGTACTCGGTGATATGCGCGGTTACGGTGGGGTCTTGGAGAACCTTCACATCCAAGACGGCGAACTGATTACACAACCGACTGACACCGAAGCCTGTTTCGGCGTAACTGAATCGGGTGAGTTCTTAAGTTCTGCCGTTCAAATGAACGCCAGCCTCCAAATAGACACACACACGCTGCAACTCGGCTGTATCAATCAACGTAGGCTTGACGGGTGTCAGGTAACACTCTATACACCGCGTCTCGGTGAATCGACGCGCACCAACCGTCGCCGCGGCAGAGAGGTAATACTCAGTGGACTTCCACTCCCTCTGACACCGAACTACGAACACTCGTACCGCGTGGAAAGCGTTTCACGCGACGGAAACAGCCTAATTCCGACAGACGGTGCAGTCCTCTGGATTAATGCGAGACTAAGAGACGAAAGCATTTCCCAGTTCAACACCGGTGCAAACGGCACACTCACGCTCTCGCTCTCCCCCCCCGAATGGAATCAAGTCCGGCACGCCATAGGCGGGCGACTCCGACTTCTCAAAAATGGGGAGATAAATGAGACGCTCGTGGAGATGCACAACGCCGAAAAACGACATACACCGGGCAAACGCACTCCCGTCCTAAATCTCAGCCACGAACCTCGCACAGCACTCGGATACAACGCAGATACACTCTTTTTAGTCGTCGCAGACGGCAGACAACCGAAGTATAGCACCGGTCTAACGCTCTACGAACTCGCCA
>JAJECD010000116.1 GCA_022822215.1 Candidatus Poribacteria bacterium
ATACGCAGGAGAGCACTCCGCTCAGAATCCGGCAACTCGGCTGCAATAACACCTAACGGTGTGTCTACCGCAAGGGTCAACACCTCAAGTTCAATAGCCAATTGCGTTTCATAAACCTTACGTACAGTTTCAAATGTTTCCCCTCGCCGCAAACGAACATAGAGTTGTTGTACCAGATTTTCGGTTTTCTGCTTTTCTCCTTCCGAAGCATCCTTGGGGATAACGATAGACAATGCGTTAAGGGTAATTGTGGGTGGCACAATAAATTCAGCACTGTGCGCATCATAGTACGATTTGGCTAACGTTGCAATCTCTGCGCTATTAAGAGCATTAAAAAATATGCGACGGAAAAATTCGTCGTAAATCAGCTGCTCATAAACCCACGCTTTAAGTCCTTCGTCTGCCAATCGACGTTGCTGCAAAGCAGTTTGAAAGGCTGCATCTGAATTATATTGTTCCCGAATTTCGGAAATTTTTTCCGCCACTCGCGCCTCGCGTTCGGTAATAACAATACCGAGCCGTTGAGATTCCTGTAAAACCAACTTTCGGTTAATGATAATATCAAGCGCAGCGCGTCTTTCGGCAGTAGTTCGTGCTTCGGTAACATTCGTCCCTATGATAACACTGATGCTTAGCGCATTGTCAAGTTCGCTGCGCGTAACCGCATCGCCATTAACAACGGCAACGACGTAATCAATTAATATCTGCGCGCTTGCCCTACCAACAATACAGAGCAACAGCAAAAAGACGACCAAACGTGCCATATTAGCGCGGATTCCTCGGCGTTAGCCACTCTTCTTCAATCTGAAGACCGAGTCCGGGCCCGTCATTTGGAGAAATATAACTTTCCGTTGGGAGAGATTCGCCTTCAAAGCGTTTCATCTCTTCCAAAGGCACCCCTGGCGGGACACCCAAATAGTACTCTACCCACGGCGTATTGGGCATAGCGGCGGAAAGATGGAGTCCAGATTGTCGAAGCCCACCACCGTGAAAAATAACTGTTAAACCGGCGGCATCAGCGAGATGACAGATCTTAACACACTCGGTTATACCGCCCACCCAGAAGGTGTCCGGCTGCAAGATATCCAAGCACCTTCTCTCAATAATCTGTTGAAATGGAAAACGCGTGTAGTGATGCTCGCCACTCGCTAAACTCACCCAATCGACAGCCTCCCGAACTTTCACCAAACCGTCAATGTCTTCGGGAATGAGAAACTCTTCAATCCATTTAAGACGATAGGGACGCAGACGTTGTGCCAAGCGGATAGTGTAATCCACATCGAAAGCCATGTAGCAATCCAGCATAATTTCAACATCGTCCCCGACTGTTTCTCTGGTTTTCGCGACGAATTTTTCATTTTCTTTCAAGCCCCATTCACCATCCACGGGTCCGTAAGGACACGCCAACTTCACCGCTTTGAATCCGAGTTCCAGCTGCCAATCGGTATCGTTGCCGGTTGCGTAGGCGAAAAGCTTTTCACGTACAGGCCCCCCGAGGAGTTCATAGACGGGTTGGTCCTTAATCTTGCCGTTTAGGTCCCACAAGGCGATGTCAATCCCGCTAATTGCGCAACTCGTTAAACCTTGTGAACCGTAAGGTTTGGACATACGAAACATCATATCCCAAATCTTTTCAACAGCAAAGCAGTTTTCACCAATCAGCATCGGCGCGAAGTGTTCATCAATAATCGCCGCAACAGGCGTACCGAAGGAGGTCTCGCCTATGCCCCAAGTGCCATCTTCAGCGGTCACTTTAACGTAGACGGTATCCCATTTCGGCATCCAACTGGAACGGTGACGTTTATATTGTGGATAACGCGACATAGGATTCGCAATTTCAGCGTGGACGTTCCACGCATCGCGACGCGGTTGTGTGGGTTCACCTTCACGCGGCGGCACGTTGATCCGGACTGTCTGTATGTCTTTTATCTTCATTTTTCACTCCAATCACGGTTTGAAGCATGATAGCATAAGCGAGGATTTAATTCAAATGTCTTGGAAGAATGGAAGCGTCAAAATTTGTTTTAAACGCTGCCATGCAGTATAATAGAGTTGTCTCTAAAAATATGATTTTTAACGATTCTGTTTGGAAGGTCTTTGAGTTTCATCAAGGGTCGCCCCAAACAGGAGTTGAGGCAGACATCAAGCAGAGCGGCACCGAACTTATTGCGCATCCGAGTCATCAGACCCCAATGCCCTCTCGCACACACGCATGAAACACCAAACTGATCGGTGAGTTGAGCGATCGTCGTCTCAATGCGTCTGCGCAAGCGGACTTGGAGCCGCCGAAAAGCCTCCCGATATTGTCGCTTCTGATTGCTTCGCAGCGTCGCCAGTAAACATGTATTTTCCGTTGCCAAGAGTTCTTCTTGAAGACTTTCAGAGACGTAGCCTTTGTCAGCTAAAAGGATCGGATACCGTCGGCTTTCAGACGACACACGCAACACCTCACGGTCGTCTATATTCGCTGAGGCAATCGCAAAATCAACAGGCACGCCAGCAACCGTGGTGATGAGGTGTCCGCGAAACCCAAAGAACGTCCCGAGACCTTTCGTGGCACACCTGCCATAAGTCGCAAGGCACCCCGAAGCGTCTGCCCATTTCAAGTCAGACCTTGAAGCCTTCGCACGTTTCTGATCACAGATCGGCATCGGAAAAGAATCGACGATAAACACATCCGTCTGAGAGAAACAGGTCCGCAAGGTCTGGCGGATGACTTCACTCGCAGCCATGAGATTCCGTATATCTCCTTTCGAGTCTTGCTTAACTTATAAGGATAGCATCAGGATGGACTTCTTCAAAAATTAAAAATAATTAGCACAAGTCGTAATTATACGATATTTTTAGGTAAAAGCAGTCAAGAATCGGAATAAATCGGGGTTACAACCCCACCTACTCGGCAAGAACATGGGTAAGAAATGTACCAATGTCAATAATCCGCTGTAAAATACCTCAGACATTAGATGAATCAAGGATGGTATTAAGAAGTATATCTTCGCGGATTGGGAAATAATTCTAGCATTTACCAAAAAATTTTGCGGAATGGGTAAAAATTTTGCGGATGGATAATAGGTGTATGTTGCCAATTCTGTGATTATATGTTATTCTATTGAACATGAAAACCGAAGAGCGGATATCCTCAGCGATGCGCGCCCCTGGTGCAGTTCTCTTAATCTCCTGCTATGAACTCGGACACCGACCGATCGGGCTAGCCCGTCCGCTCCGTGCCCTTGAGGAAGCGGGATTTACGCCTGATGTCCTTGATATTGCTATCGAGCCGTTGGACCTTGAAAAGGTCGCGCGTGCACGTTTCATTGGGATCTCTGTGCCGATGCATACGGCACTACGACTCGGCGTTCACCTCTTGCATCGCGTTCGAGAAATCAATCCAGACGTCGCTATCTGCATGTACGGACTTTACGCCAAGCTCAATGCCGACTACCTGCTTTCACACGACGTTGACTTTTGTATCAGTGGTGAAGTGCTAACACAACTCGTTGCGCTGGTGCAATCTCTTGTTGATGGGGAAGGGACTGAGACGCAGGAAGCCGATGTTCACATCGCGGAACTGCCGTCGCTGGAGATGTACGCGCAATTTGAAGACGAAGGTGAAGTGCGAACTGTCGGCTATACGGAAACGACACACGGGTGTAAGCACCTTTGCACGCACTGCCCGATACCACCGGTTTATGAAGGTAGGTTTTTCGCTGTACAACGCGACATCGTCCTCGCTGAGATACATGAGCAGGTGGTGGAAGGTGCGACGCATATTACCTTCGGCGACCCGGATTTTCTCAACGGTCCAACGCACGGGCTCCGTATCCTCGGCGCAATGCACGAAGCTTTTCCGAGTCTCACTTTCGATTTTACAACCAAAATTGAACACATTCTGAAAAATAGAGAACACT
>JAJECD010000198.1 GCA_022822215.1 Candidatus Poribacteria bacterium
AGTAATAGGAAATTCTCCGTACCACTTGCTACCGTAACTATAGAGGAATGGCAGTGCCGACCTAAAAGGCTTGTTTGAGGCGACCCCACGTTGTTGCGAGTAAGAGAATCGGATCAACGGCCAGGGTATCTACGACATTATCACCCGTAATCATAACATCATCGAAACTCGCGCCGGTCTCCCAGCCCCACACACCAATCATGCCGGTTTTGTAATCGCCGTCTGTCTGTTCGCCCTGAAGTTCACCGTTAATATGAAGTTGGAAGGTATCGCCTTCAACGATAACCTTAACGTCATACCACTCTTCGTTCTCTATCTTCAGTTTTCCAGCGGCACCGATATTGCTATTAAGCGCGACGCGCGTATCCCACGCGCCTTTGCTGTGTTTCCAAAGCTCAGACTTGTTGTTCGGGATGTTCATATAGTAGATGTAGTATTCCATCTCACTTTGTGCCCGAAAGACGACACCTGCCCAGTTACCTTCGTCTATCCGAACCTTCGCCTCAACGGTGTAGTCATCCCATTTCACGTCACCGACGAGGGAGTGCTCGGCTTTCCCGCCTTTATCGAGTTGGTAGACACCGCCCTTGATGTCCCAATTGCCATTCGCAACTTCCCAATCATCGTGCTTTTCTTCAAAGTCCCACAATTGCGTGCCTGCGAATGTGGGTAGCGAAAGCACCATACCCAGAAGGATAATCAGACCGAGAGTCATTGGTTTCAGTGATTTTATAGTCATTTCCATAGTACTTCTCCATCTTTTATTAAGATAGTTTAGACATTTGTTAATAGACCTCGCTATTACGGTAATAGCAAAGATGCTATGAATAGAATAGCGTTAAAAACCAAAAAAGTCAAGATTAACTTCGCCGTTGGTAAGGTCATTTAGTTTTTCAAATATCCCTTGCTTTTCAACACGTAATCGCGTATGATAGATAGTATCGAAACGCGTTTATCCATCTATCCAAGCACTACGAAATCGAAAGGAAAATATTGTGTACATCAGAATTCTCATCACGCTTCTTATTGCGTGTTTTGTTACGATAGGGACAGCACCCGCAGCACTGAAAGTAGGACTCATCTATGATGTAACCGGACGCGGGGATCTCTCGTTTTGTGATGCCGCCTACGCCGGTGCCAAGAAAGCGAAGGACGAATGGGGGTTCAAACTCACGGAAGTGACCCCAAGCCAGAGTACAGATACCGAATTGACACTCCGCAGGCTCGCAAAACTCAAATATGACCTTATCATTGGGGTCGGCTTTCTGTTTCAAGAACCCATGAACCGCGTCGCAAGCGAATTTCCCAATGTCAAGTTTGCACTGATTGACGCAATCATAGAGCAGCCCAATGTCGCCTCGCTCACCTACCGAGCACACGAAGGGACGTTCTTGGCAGGTGTCATCGCAGCGTTGAAAACGGAGACAAAACAGATCGGTTTTGTCGGGGGGATGAAAGTACCCCTGGTTGAGGCTTTTGAAATCGGCTACCGTGCCGGTATTCAGGCGGTAAACGCTGATATTGAATTCGTGGCAGACTATGTCGGTGTAACACCCCAGGCGTTCAACGATCCGACGCGCGGCAAAGAACTCGCACTCGCGCAGTATAACAGCGGTGTGGATATTATCCTTGCCGCTGCCGGTGCCAGTGGTCTGGGTGTCCTTGAAGCCGCAAAGACTGAGAAAAAATCTATTATCTGGGTCGATTCTAACGGGAACGACCTCGCTCCCGGTTTGGTGCTCACCAGCGTCATCAAAGGTGTGGAAATATCCGTCTATGAAACGATAAAGAGCGTTCAGGAAGGCCATTTTTCTGGCGGTCTAAAGGATTATGGGCTTAAAGAGGGCGGCGTTGAATATATCGTTGATGATGTCAACCGCTCACTCCTTTCCGCCGAAATTTTGGAACAGGTTGAAGCATTTAAGGCGAAAATTGTCGCCGGGGAGATCGTCGTCCCACACGAACGGCAGTAGAAATGAAAGACACCCCAATCATTGAGATGCGAGGTATCCAGAAGCAATTTGGAAAGATACAAGCGAACGCTAACGTGGACTTTACGCTTCGACGCGGTGAAATTCATGCCATTGTTGGTGAGAACGGGGCTGGCAAATCCACGCTGATGAAGATTCTCTACGGTTTGTACCGCCCCGATGCGGGTGAGATTTTTGTTGACGGACGTGCTGTGACGATCTCCTCTCCGCGACGCGCCATGCGCCTCGGCTTGGGCATGGTACAGCAGCATTTCACGCTGATCCCGATTTTCACCGCACTTCAAAACATCATCCTTGCCAAAGAACCTCGTCAATGCGGTGTGTTAATCGATGAGCAGCAAGCAGAAAAAAAAATAACAGCACTCGCAATGCAGCTCGGTTTTGATGTGCCACTGAACACGCCTGTCGAATCTCTGCCGATTGGTACGCAACAACACACAGAAATTTTGAAAGTCCTCTATCACGGTGCCGACATCCTCATCATGGATGAACCGACAGCCGTGCTTGCACCGCAAGAAATTGAGGGGCTTTTTAACTGTATGCGCAGCCTGAAAAATGAGGGAAAAAGCCTTATTATTATCACACACAAACTCGATGAGGTGATGGCAATCGCCGACACGGTCACGGTCATGCGGCGCGGGCAGTCTGTCGCCACGTCCTCGATCGCCGACACCAATCCGACAGCCCTTGCGGAAATGATGCTCGGTGAGCCTGTTATTCCCACCGCTGTGACACGAGAACGGATCGAAAATCCAACGCCGATGCTCCGCTTGGAAAAGGTTACGCTCTCCGTAGATTCGGATACCAGAACGGGGCTCGCGCGGTTCATTAACAGACGTTCTCCAAAAGCGCATTCGCCAGACTCGCGTAAACTTGGTAAACGCCATCTCGATGAGATTGACCTTGAGGTGTTCCCCGGTGAAATCGTCGGAATAGCAGGGGTCGAAGGAAATGGACAGACTGAACTCGTTGAGGTTCTGACGGGTTTACGACGCATTCATAGCGGAAACCTTACCTTAAACGGTGAACGGATTGCCCACATACCCGCCGATAGACACCGACACGGTATTAGTCTGAATGACCGAATTGACGATAACTTCATCATCGGACACCATAAAAATAGGCGTTACTGCAACCGTGGGATGCTGCGACGGAAATCAATTCAACGTGCTGCGCTGAACGCCTTGGATAAATATCATATTCGGGTCGGTGATATAGTTGACCGAATCAAAACGCTCTCTGGTGGGAATCAACAGAAAATCGTTGTCGCGCGAGAGTTGGAGGGGAGACCTGAACTGATTGTCGCCGCCCATCCGACGCGTGGGTTAGATATTCACGCGACACGATTCGTCCACTCACGTCTGATTCACGCACGCAACCGGGCGAGAGCCGTTCTGCTGGTCTCTTCTGAGCTCGATGAACTCCTCCAATTGAGCGACAGAATCGCCGTGATGTACGACGGCAAAATCGTCGGTATTGTCAAGCCGAGTGAGACGAATAAACAGGAGTTGGGTGCCTTGATGCTCGGACTTAATAGATAGATATAAAACTAATATGTTTCTGCTTAGGAGAACAAAATGATAATTGACTCACATACACATGCCTGGCCCCGGTGGCCCTATCAACCCCCAGTCCCAGATGATGAAAGCCGTGCCAAAGTCGAACAACTCCTCCATGAAATGGACCTCCACGGTGTTGATAAAGCCGTGCTTGTCTGTGCCCGCATCGACAGAAATCCAGAAAACAACGATTACGTCGCAGCCTGCGTCAAACGTTACCCAGATCGGTTAATCCAATTCGCCGATGTTGATTGTTCGTGGACAGAGACGTATCATACAGAGGGCGCATCTGAACGACTCAAGACCGCAGCGGAGGCTTACGCGCTTAAAGGCTACACCCACTATCTCAGAGGCGATGACGACGGGGCGTGGTTCTTTTCCGAGGAAGGGCAACGTTTCTTTCAGACGACAGCCGATCTCGGATTAATCGCCAGTATCGCCATGGGAAGCCATCAGCACGAGGCGCTCCGAAAGCTCGCATCGCAGTTTTCAACCGTTCCGTTTCTATGTCATCACATGGGCGGTGCACGTGCAGGTGAGTCGCATCCGTATCCACAACTCAAGCAGGTACTCGCTTCCGCAGACGTACCGAATATCCACATCAAGATGTCAGGTTTCGCTTATGTCTCGCAGGCCCCTTGGGATTATCCACAATCCGATACACACTGGATTGTCCGCGCACTCTACGAACATTTCGGTCCCAATAGACTCTGTTGGGGATCGGATTATCCTGTTGTTCGCAAGTTTATGACCTATCAGCACGCACTTGAAGCGTTCCGAACGCACTGCACCTTTATTCCAGAGACGGACAAAGCAGAGATTTTGGGCGGAACACTCCAACGTCTATTAGCAAACGCTGGTGAATAGTACTACAGGGTTCTGACCTGCTGAATTCGAGAAAAAAGTTGCTTTTTTATTAACTTTAAGGTACAATAAGGCTTAAGATCAAATAGGTATAGTGTTACGATTACGTCTATTAAAGTGAATCTAAAAAAACAAAGGGAGAGATCAAAATGAGAAGCATCTCTGTTTTAACAGCACTCGCGCTGACCTTAATAGCAGGTTTCGCCTTTGCGACCGAAACCCTAACTGTGCAAGGTGAATACATTGAAGCGAGATCCGCGAGTGTCTACGTCGGGGCATGCCACTACGGTGCCGAATTTGTGGAAGGCGGCAAAGAGGCGACCCTCGTCTGGAACATCCAGCACGGAAGTTGGAACGACGTTTCGCTTGATGGCTTAACCATCGTCGCTGTCGTTAGCGCGAAAAGCAACTTGGCAATTGATACCGAGACCCGTAAGAGCGTGTTGTACATGGATCCCAGCACGACAGCAGCGCAACGCACTGCGCTCCGTGATCTGCTAACAACCAAATATGCCGACGTTTTGGGTGAAGTTGTTACGACGCAAACCGCTGCGGTTGCATTCACGAAACAAGGCACGAAATACGATGTAACGGTCGGTGAAGTCCTCACGCTATCTGCCAATCGCTATCCGTGTGCCAACTGCACACAGCCACACCAAATCTGGTATGAGCCGCTGACGGCAATTCAGAACGCCATCGTCGGTAAGTCGGAAGTCTATCACTATAAAGACAGTCATCTCCCGGTGACGTGGCAACAAGGTGGTACAGAGAACAACGTCTTTGTTGGCAGTTTTTCGATGTAACGCATTGAAGGTCTGTGGCTGCCTACTGGCAGCTACAGACACTATTTACCCGCCTCAGAATCGTGGTTTTATAAATCTTCCCCTCGATTTAATTTTTAACATATCAGTGGCACACTGCCTCGTAGTGAAGCGATCCTATATAAAAGTTTATTATAGTAGATCCTAAAAATAAATACACACTTTTGGCCCAGGCCCGGTAGGTGCGGTTTCTAACCGCACCGGTGCAGAGTGTGCAATTGATTCTAAAATCTACTATAATGGGTGGTGAACATGAACACATCTACAACATCCGAAGAACGGAAGTTTAGACTAACCCCAGAAGAACGTTCCTCTTGGGACGAAAACGGATATTTTGTCCGTCACAATGTTTTCACTGAAGCAGAAAACGCCCTTTTAACGCGAGTCGCTGATGCCATTGCGCTCGGAAAAATACCGTTTCCAGATCATCGTATCTTCCAAAACGCGTTAGTGAGAGACGGAAAAGTTGAAGCATCGGGTGTCCACGCCATGCACAGTATTCATCAAATGAATCTGTATTCGCCGGAATTCCTTGAGCGCACGCGCGATCCGCGTCTCACTGACCCTGTTGTTGACCTCCTCGGTCCCGATCTCCTCGGTCTGAACAGCCTTTATATCTGGAAACCGCCAAAAATCGGTTTAGGGTTCCCATGGCATCAAGATAGATGGTATACTCGCCCTCAGTTTAAAACCGAAACCACCGTCGGCACGTGGACGGCGATTGACCCTTCGGATATAGAGAATGGGTGTCTCTACGTTATTCCAGGTAGCCACAAAACCGGCATTCTTGAGCATGCCGAGCTTGAAGGCTCACAACAACAGGAGTTCAAACAGGCAGTCGGTGCGCGAGACGAAGATGGGGTCGCCGTTGAAATACCACCCGGAAGTGTCATCTTTTTCGACAACCGAATCCTCCATAAAAGCACGGATAACAAAACTGAACGTTTTCGACGGTGTAATGTCGCGCATTACATGAGCGCAAAGGCAGAACGCGTTCCGCATAAGAATTATATGCGTCCAGTCATGTGGGTTCGGGGTAAAATATACCCAACGCTGTCTGATGGTGTCCATCGTGACGTTTTACCCAGTACGGAATCCGAAATGTAGGCTAAACTGTTAGTTTGGATCTACCGGTATAACTGTTCAAGCGATTTTAATCTCTAAAGCGCACTCACATTAGAATAGGAAAATTCATGAACACAAACACAACTCCAAAAAAACAGAAATTTAAACTCACCCCTGAAGAACGAACCGCCTGGGACAAGAATGGATACTTTGTCCGTTACGAGGTTTTTACAAAAGAAGAAAACGACGTGATACGTCAAATCGCTGATGATATTGCTATCGGAAAACGATCTTTCCCAGACTATCATATTTTTCAAAACGCTTTAGTCAGAGACGGTAAAGCCGAAGCGGAAGGTATCCATGCAATGCACAATATCCAATATGTGAGTTGTAATTGTCCAGAATTCCTTGCGCGTACCCGTGACCCGCGTCTCACTGACCCCGTTGTTGACATCCTCGGCCCAGACATCCTCGGTCTCAACAATCTCTATATTTGGAAGCCTCCAAAAATTGGCTTAGGGTTCCCGTGGCATCAAGATAAATGGTATTTTAATCATCAGTATAAAACCGGAACGACCGTGGCAACATGGACGGCAATTGATGACGCAGATAAAGAAAACGGGTGTCTATATGTTATCCCCGGCAGCCACAAATATGGCGTTCGTGAGCATAAGGATCTTGAAGGTTCACAGCAGGGAGAGTTTAAACAGGCAGAAGGGGCTCGCGATGAAGATGGTGTCGCCGTTGAGGTCCCCGCTGGCGCGGTCATCTGGTTCAATAGCCAAGTCCTTCATAAAAGCACGGATAACCACAGTAATCGTTTCCGACGTGCGAACATAGCACACTATGTGAGTGCGACAGTAGAATGGACGCGTCCTGAGGCAGTGAATAAAAAACGACCTCCCATGTGGATTCGAGGTAAAATCTACCCCGGTATGGCGGATGAAGTTCAACATGATGTTATACCAATTTTAACCTAAGTTGCCACTTGTAGCATAGGAAACCGTTAGCCTGTGCAGCTTCGGGCCGAAAATGGCACGGAAGCCGCGAGGTTTTTCGCAAAAAAGATCGCTTTTGGCTGAAAAACGGGGTGCGTGTATCTAAAATCACATAGGTAGCAACTTGGGTAATTTTAGACGATTGAGGAATAGGAGTACTCGTGGATACAAATACAACGCTTGAAGAACGAAAGTTTACACTGACACCTGATGAACGATCCTCTTGGGGCGAGAACGGGTACTTTTTGCGTTACGACGTTTTTACCTAAGAGGAAAACGTCTTTTTTGCACAAATCGCCGATGTCATTGCTACCGGAAAACGACCTTTCCGC
>JAJECD010000097.1 GCA_022822215.1 Candidatus Poribacteria bacterium
AACTTCACGTTTTTCTTAAAATTTCTTAAAATTGGTAAAAAAAACCACAATTATTGAAAAAAAAGCGAAAAAAAGCGAAAAAAAGGCGTAATTTTATGTTTTTTCCTGTTTTTTTTGCGTTGTTTTGTAACTTGAACTTGACAAAATGTGTTAAACGTCACCTTCAAGAAACGCGCCCTTGTGGGCCGTGGGTTCTCTCCACTTTCAGCTATCGAAAATTATGGGAATTCGGGGGCAACATCTGTGAGATTGTGCATCTTTTCGCACACCCGCAGGCGCGACACTTTTATTCGGGATGGTTCACTTTTCCCGAACAAGTTCGGGCTTCCAGAGACAGGAACCCTTTATATAAGTAAACTTATAGTGTATCCCATAATTAATTGCACATTCGGTGGGCATCGGGCTGGGGAACCCAGCCCCTACGGAGGCACAGGAGACCAACGGTTTCCTATGCTACAAGTGTAAACTTATTTTCGGATTTTACTATATCCCTTAAAAATAAATAGCCCTGCCCCCGCTGGGGTGAAGAACGCCTCTGTCACCCTTTTGAAAAGGTTCAAAACTTGTGAGTAGCAACTTGGGTCAGTTACATTAATATGTAAACGCCCTTGCCATAGATAGTCCTGTTTTTTTCTTGCACTCCAATGCTGAAGTTGCTATGATAGGTATAAACCAGCACACCCTTCTTGGCAAACTTTGGAGATACCATGAGCAATTACCGTATAGCAATTATCGGCTTGGGCGGCATGGGTGGCGCTCATGCTGAAGCGGTGGCGTTAGAAGAGAACTGCGAACTCGTCGCCGGGGCGGAAATCAACCCAGAACGGGCAAAAGCATGGGGCAAACGGTTCGGGGTCAAAGCCATCTACGACGACTACGAAAAAATGCTCGACGCACAGCAACCCGACATCGTCATCGTTCCAACGCAAGCACCGATGCACCATCCCCCAACAATAGCGGCGGCACAGCGCGGTATCCACGTCTTTTGTGAAAAACCGACTGCCTTAAACCTAATTGAAGCCGACGAAATGGTTGAAGCCTGCGACCGACACAACGTCAAGTTCGCGATTAACCACATCAAACGCGCCAGTCCATATAACCGACACGTCTTATCACTAATAGAAAAAGGCGAAATCGGCGATGTTGTCCTACTGAAGGCAACCGACAAAGGCGGACGTAAGGTCGGTAATTCGCTGATGGAGATGGGCACGCATCTCTATGACTGGTTGCGTCTCTTCGCTGGTGATGTCGAATGGACGCACGCACATCTTGTGCAGATGGACGGACGTGAGTCAACTGTTGAAGACATCAAACATACACAAGAGGTTCACGCATTCGATCGAGATGCAGGACTTGTGCTTGGAGAGCGTGGACACGCCTCCTTTCGTTTCAAAAACGGTATCCATGCTGATGTGCAGTTCCTTGCGCAGCCCGAAACTAACGATAACGCTTACGGGATCGACATTATCGGGACTGAAGGCAGAATCGCTGTCCGAGAAAGCGTCGGCACGACGATGTTTATCCACAAAGGACAACATAAGACACCCGCAGAGGCATGGGAGCCGGTGCCTCTATCTGCCGAAGACCTTGACGAACACGGCAACCCACGAGATGATGCATCCGTCCGATTGCTATTGCAACGCCTTATGTTGCGGGACCTCGTTGCTGCGATTGAAGAGGATCGTGAACCGTTCGCGAGTGGTAAAGACGGACGCGATTGCCTCGAAATGATTCATGCGACATGGGAATCGCATCGCCAGGGGAAACGGATACCTATGCCGCTCACGCCACGTGAACACCCGCTTGAACGTTGGAGAAGAGAAGCCTTTTAACTATTAAACTCTGATCGCTGCGTCCGCTGTCCGAAGCGGTTTTCGGCTTCGGTCTCGCAGATATTGAATATATACGCTTTCTCAGTGGGCCGATTCACCACCAAACAAACAGGAGCGAACTATGCAACGTTTGGATATTCTTCACCCTTCAATTGACGATTACTTACTCGGCATCATTCCCGAACGCGACGAAGTCCTCACGGAGATGGAAGCACATGCACGCGCAAATCGGTTTCCTATTGTGGGACCCCTCGTCGGACGGGTCTTACATCAACTGGTCCTGATAACCAATCCGACCCGGATTTTCGAGATGGGTTCAGGTTTTGGTTACTCGGCGTATTGGATGGCGAAGGCATTGCAGAAACCGGAAGCCTCTATTATCTGTACCGATGGATCGCAGGAGAATGCGGATCGCGCCGCTGGGTATCTTGCGCGCGGTGGCATCGCAGACCGTATCGACTATCGTGTCGGTAATGCTCTTGAAATCATTGACGAAACTGAAGGCGAGTTTGACATCATCTATAACGACATCGACAAAGACGGGTATCCGGAAGCGTTTCGGAAAGCGATTCCGCGACTCAGAAGCGGTGGGTTATTCATTACGGATAACATGATTTGGGGTGGGCGCGTCGTCACGCAGGAATCCGGTAGTGCTCCAAAAGGACTCAACGAACAAGAACAGTGGTTTCACGCTGCTACAATCGGTGTCAGAGAGGTAACGCGGCTCCTCTATAGTTCGCCGGAAGTATTCACAACGATTATTCCGCTCCGCGACGGTGTCTCGGTTGCGGTGAAACGGTAATGACAAAGCAGAATCACCTTTGTCGTTTACGGCGAAGGTTACCAATAGGAGGTTTACAATGTTTTTTCCAAACAAACCATTCTCTGTAAAAATCAGTCTATTCACGATTGCCTGCTGTGTTTTATTTGCACTGTCTACACTATCGGTGATGGCACACTCAGGTGGCGAAGTGACATCCAAAAAGATCGAAACGCCTATCACGATTGATGGCATGCTTGATGAGGCGGAGTGGGACGCAATATTTCAAGAGGTGTCACCCTTACAAGACATTGTCGTAGACCCACGCGATTCCAAACATAACCAAGACTGGTATCAAATTATACCCGGTGGGGGTGCGGGTGCCAACACAAACGACGGTGGCCTTCGGGTCAGTCGTGGTAAGTTCGACGGCGATGACGATTTCTTAGCGCGCTGGGCAACGCTGTGGGATGAGGATTATCTCTATTTTGCATTTGATGTCACCGACGACAGCACACACGAATATGCCAACGATTTCGCCACTCGGGACGGGGACATCGACGGGATCTGGTTACTATTCGACACCAAGCACGATGCCCCTGTGTTTGAGTTTCCACATCACGAGTTTGAAACGAGGCACGTCGCCAATAACAGCACTTACGAAGCGGACGACCATTACTGGATTTTTGGTCCTGTAACGACTGCAGGTACAAGCGGCGCCTGGTCACAATCACTGGATGCTGCCAGTGATCCCGAGTTAGGCGATCCCGCGAACGGACACGTCGCAGGTCAAAAAACGGGTTCGGGTTATTCGGCTGAGATACGCTTGCCTTGGTCGATTTTTGAACCGTTTTTTGGTGCAGCCCTTGCGCCTACAGACGGTTTGGTTATCGGATTCGACATCACAATCACAGATATTGACGGGGATGCGCCCGGTACGTATGCCGCACCGCTTGGGGGTGCAATCGCGTGGTCGAGTGATTTTGAAAACGACAACAGTCCCGGTGTATTTGGTGATCTCATGATTTCTACTGAGGTTGTCGGCAGTGCAACGTCTGTCGATCCGAGAGACAAATTGCCGTCAACATGGGGTAAGATTAAGCAAGCCCATCAATGAGACATCTGCTTCTAACGGCTTTTATCCTCTTTTGTTCGAGCTTCATGGTAAGTGCCCAACCCTCCGAACTGTTGCGACGGCACTATCGGCAGGCGGAGATGTTTGTCAACGATCAACGTTTCGACGCGGCACGCCGCGAATATCAGAAGCTTATCGAATTAGATCCGAGGGTGCCGCAAGCGTATCTGGGATTGGGCAACATCTACCTCGCGCAGTTCGAGTTTGACCTTGCGCTGGAAACGTATACACAGGCGATTGAACTGAAGCTGCAATCGCCGGAGATATACTGCAATCGTGGCATCGTCTACACCAAACAGGGGCAGTATGACAGGGCAATCGCCGACTTCCAGCAGGCGTTGACGATTGACACCAACTACACGCCAGCAAGATTTGAACTCGGCTTTGTCTGTCAACAGACGGGTGCGTATGCGAAAGCGGTTCGCGAATATGAGCGTGTGCTGCCGCACCGCAGCGGAGACCTCGCGCTGCACCATAATCTTGCTCGCTGCTACTTCCGTCTCGGACAGGTTGATGCGGCGGCACAGCAACACAAAATTGCCCAGCAGATTCGGGAACTTCAAGATGCGCTTAACGCGGCACGACAGAAAATTCGTGAAAACCCGGACGATCCCAACGGATATATGGCACTTGCGAAAATCTATGCCAATCATGGACAACCCCAAAAAGCGTTTGAGCAGTATAAAGCCGCGATTCTCAAAGATTCTTCTTTGATGGAGGCTTACGATGCAATCGCGGCACTCT
>JAJECD010000077.1 GCA_022822215.1 Candidatus Poribacteria bacterium
CAAGGATGATGCCGATGCCGGATGGCGAAGAAGAGGTTTTTAGTACGCGTCTGGCGTATGCGAAAGCACACGGCGCGGCACTCTCACAGGAAATCCAACAAATGCTCCAGAGAGACGCAAAGCCGATCCCCAGTGTCCCGACGGGTGCGTTTGAGAGGGTTAATCTGCCGTTCGATACGCTACCGACCCGTGAAGCGTGGGAAGCACGTGTTGCGGCGGGTGGTCACGATGCCTACCATGCCCAAAAGCACCTTGAACGCTTGCAGAGCGGTGAGGCGATACAGACAGAACTCTCCTATCCGGTACAGGCGTGGCGATTTGGCAGTGAACTGGCGGTCGTTTTCCTTGCGAGTGAGGTGGTCGTGGATTACTCGCTCCGTCTGAAGCGTGAATTGGATGCCGAACGACTCTGGGTCGGTGCTTATGCAAACGCGTTTCCGGGGTATATTCCCTCAGAACGGGTGTTAGCAGAAGGCGGTTATGAAGGTGGGGGGGCGATGCTCTATTTCGGTCCGCCGACGCGATTCGCGCCGGGTGTTGAGCAGTTAGTGATTGATACTGTACATAGGTTGTTGCCTGATGGATTTTAAGTCAAGGCACCCACAACCTAAAGGTTGGGGCTTGTGCTTCATAACAGTTTGCCATCTTTGGTCTTACCTCTGCTCCACAGTGGGGTCCAAGCAACCCACTCAACTAAAAGTTGACTATTTATTTTTGAGAATGCTTTTACGAACCCACGTTTTTACATGTGGCGTTCATTACATTCAAGTGTTTACGCTGGCGGTGAAAGTGTATATGTTTTTTTTTAGTTTTACGCGCCGCAAGCACATATCCACCAGAGTTTGCGGACAACCTCACACACGACTGCCGTGTGATCGAACTTTCCCAATATGGATTATAGCAGAGATTGGAAAGTTCGTGAAGAAAAAAAGGAGCGGTGTTCCTCCCCCGGTTCATGCCCATAAGGCATGAATACCGTTGATTCTAAAGCACGGGGTTTCCACACCGAAGAACAAGCTGAATTTCAGTTGTTTTACCGACTGGATAGGGATTTTGAGTTGAGTTTTATTGTTCGCTGTCTCTTGCTGTCATCGGCTGGTATAGGTTTGGCAAGCTTCTGTGCCGCAAGCGTGTAAAGGCTTATACCGGCTTTCGCCGCTTCATCTACAAGAGCGTGATAAAGTTGAGCATCAACAGGAACGTTGAGGGGACCTTCGTAACCTTCCCGAGATGGTGCTTGTGGGAGAGGTTCGCCATGTGCTTGATAACTTTCTTTTACTAACTGCCAGGCTATTTTCAATTCAGCCAACGCCACGGCAGGTGTCGGTCCGAAAGCAGAGACATTGGGGAGCTCTACGAAATGCGCGAGATAATCTCCATCTTCATCAAAGAATACATTGATCATGAATCCATCGAAATCGTCGTGGTTATTCTTCTTCATTTCCTGCTTCCTTGTTGTATTGTTTGAGAAATTGTCTAACTTGATAACCCTTTCCCATGGAACGCTCAGGTTGAACGATAATCCTATATCCTTCCGGTGAGTACCAAGTCCTGTGGCTCCCTCGCTGCCAGTGCTGTATCCAACCGCATTGGCGCATAAGCCGTTCAAACTCTCTGAATTTTAAGCCATTCGGATTTCGCCGCGCCTTGTGTAGCAAGGCTGCACTACGATTCATGCTGCGACTCTTCTGAAGATTTATCCCTATGGAGCGTGTGTCTTCATAGATGCCTGAACTCGTCCGAGATACAGTACTCCAAAACAAGTTCAGGCATACAAGGAATTATTTATATGATTTGCCCTTGCTAAATTAAGCCCGCTTCCTTAACTGTTTTCCGCAAGGATTCAAGATTCTCAGGGGTCATCGGGGCAAGCGGTAACCGCAGTTTCCCATTGAGTTTGCCCATCAGTTGGAGCGCGGTCTTCGCGGGGATCGGGTTCGTCTCGATAAAGAGATCTACCGCCAAGGGTAGCGTTTTATAGTGGAGTTTGCGGGCGAGGTCGAGATTGCCTGCGTGGAAAGCGTTGCACATCTCCGCAACGTCTGCCGGTGAAACGTTCGCTACAACCGAGATAACGCCTTTACCGCCGACAGCCATGATCGGGAGCGTGTTCACATCATCACCAGAGAGCACAACGAAATCGTCAGGACATAAGTCGACGACTTCACTGGCGCGCTTGAGTTCACCGGTCGCCTCTTTGAGGGCAACGATGTTCGGATGTTCAGCAAGCCGTGCAATCGTCGGTGAAAGGATGTCCGTTCCGCAACGTCCCGGAACGTTGTAGACAACGATTGGGATATCCACTGTGTCGGCGATTTTCATGTAGTGGGCATACAACCCATCTTGGGTGGGTTTGTTGTAGTAGGGCGTGACAATTAGGGCAGCATCCGCACCAGCGGCTTTGGCGTGCTCCGTTGCGCGTAAGGTCCGCGTCGTTGAGTTGGAACCCGTTCCGGCGATAACAGGCACTTGTCCATTCACCGTCTCAACCGTAATTTCTATGACCCTATCGTGTTCAGCCTCAGAAAGCGCGGGGGATTCACCCGTTGTGCCACACGGGACGATGCCGTGTGTGCCGCCGTCAAGCTGAAATTGAATCAGTTCCTTGAGTTTCGCTTCGTCAAGCGATTCATCGTCCTTAAAGGGTGTGACGAGTGCCACATAAGAGCCTTGAAACATGTAAGTAAACCCTCCTTGCTGCTTACGGCACAACGGCGTGTGCCTGCTACTTTTAATAGTTCCACGCGTCCGTTGTGAGTTCACCCACGTAGATCACGCGGGCATCACCTTCGAGATAGACGTTCCGAGCTTCTCCGTTCTCTGCGTCAAAATGGATTTTCAAAACCGCACCACTCGCCGTTTTCACGTCTACTGGAGATTCCACCTTGCCCAACGTCGCAGCGACAACCGCCGACGCAATTGAGCCGGTACCACAAGCGAGCGTTTCATCTTCAACACCGCGTTCATACGTCCGAATGTCGATCAACCCTGGCGACTGGATCCGGATGAAGTTCGCATTCGTCCCAGCAGGCTTGAAGTCGTCGTGATACCGCGTCTGTTGACCGAGGTCAAAGACCTCCGTGCCTTCCAAGTCTTCCACAAAAAAGACGACGTGCGGCACGCCGCTGTTGGCGAAGCCGACGGTGTGCATGCCATCGTCTAATCGCAGTGGGACATTGAGTCGGATATCCGTCGGATCGCTCATACGCACTTTAACGTTCTCACCGACGATTTCGGATTCATAAATTCCAGCATTCGTCAGGAATCGCATCTGTTCAGACGCGATACCGTTTAGGTAGGCAAATTTGGAGATGCAGCGTGCCCCGTTCCCACAGGTCTCCACTTCGCCACCATCGGCGTTGAAGTAGCGCATGCGAAAGTCGACATCGTCTGCTTTTTCTACGAGCAGCACACCATCAGCACCGACTGACATACGGCGTTGACAGAGCTTTGTCACAAAATTTGTATCAGTGCTATCAATGATCTCCGAAAAATTATTGATAATCACGAAATCGTTCCCTGCACCACTGAGTTTCATAAAGGGTATTTTATTCATTGTCCGTCCTTTATTGCCGAGATGTGTTTTCTGAGATGTATGATAAAATTATTTGGCTTTCACGTCAAGCATTTTTTGGCAGGGCATCGAGGCTTAGACTGTTTCCAATCAGAGGTGGCACCGATGTTAAGGCATGCGTACGGAGCTCCTCTACAATCGCTAAGACGTCGTCGTAACTCTCAGATGTGACGAGGCGATTGCGAAAAGGTTTAACGTAGGGGATACCTTTGAAATAGTTGCTGTAGTGTCGGCGCATCTCAATGAGACCGAGCCTCAAGCCTTTCCACTCAATCGAGAAATCGAGATGTTTTCTAAAAACAGCGATCCGTTCATCTATTGAGGGCGGTGGGAGCAACGCACCGGTTGCGAAATAGTGTTTTATTTCGTTGAAAATCCAAGGGTACCCGATGGCGGCGCGTCCAATCATAATACCGTCAACACCGTATTGTTGGCGCATCTGCGCTGCTTTCTGTGGACTATCAACATCACCGTTGCCAAACACCGGAATCGTCATGCGTGGGTTATCCTTAATCCGACCGATGAGCGTCCAATCGGCACTGCCCTTATACATCTGCCGACGGGTCCTGCCGTGAATCGCGATGGCTTGAATCCCGACATCTTGTAGGCGTTCGGCGACTTCGACGATGTACTTCGTTTTATCGTCCCAACCGAGTCGGGTTTTGACGGTGACAGGGAGCTGCGTGGCTTTTACCATTTCAGCGGTCATCTTCACCATTTTGGGGATGTCTTGTAGGATACCGGCACCGGCACCTTTACACGTAACTTTCTTGACAGGGCAGCCGTAGTTGATGTCAATAATATCGGGTTGGACGCGTTCGGTGATTTCGACAGAGGCACGCATGGACTCGATGTCGTGTCCAAAAATTTGGATGCCGATCGGTCTCTCTGCTTTGAAAATGTCTAACTTGGCGACACTGGGCGCAGCATCACGGATGAGTGCCTCGGAGGAGATGAACTCGGTATACATGAGATCCGCACCGTTATCCTTGCAGACGGCGCGAAACGGTGGATCGCTGACATCTTCCATCGGTGCGAGCAGCAGTGGGAAATTTGAGATGTTGAGGTTGCCTATTGTTAATGGTATGCTATCCATATAGATCTTTGCACCTACCCGCCCGCAACTCCTCAAGGACATGTCCATCAAGTTTATCGAGTCTACCAGTTCTCGCGTCTTCTTCTATCTGCTTATCCCAGGCTTCCCAATCCGCTTCTAAAGTTTCGTAAAGCGTTTTTTCGAGGGTTTCCAGCAGAGCTTCTTGTGTCCTGTCTTCACATTTCACTTTGGGATGTTCTTGTATCCAACCTATCCATCCGCTCCCGTTTTTTTGAATATGAGCAGTATAGGTTGTTTCGTATTCTACATCGTAAATTTCAACAGTCTGAATTTTTTCCATGTGTGCCTCCTTGCGTTGAATAAAAACTTACTCTCATGCATCACTAAAAGGCAGATCGGATCTGTCGCATGTATTCGTCATGTCTGCCAATCCAAAACCAGACGAGGATCCCATTTTCTTCACGTGCCAGTGCTCGATAACTAATACCAACCCTCGCTACCCAATATGTACCAATCCTTTTGAGATTTAGGGATGGGTGTCTTGGATCTTGCTTCAGAAGTTCAAACTTCTCATCTGCAAGTCGCTGAACCTGCAGAGGCAAATTCTGATAATGTGTCCAAAACTCAGCGTTAGTTTTATAGATCTTTACACCTACCTGCCCGTAAATCTTCAAGGGCTTTTTCAGCAAGATGGTCCAATCGCCCATCTTTTATATCTTCCTCGATCTGCTTATCCCAAGCATCCGCACGAGCTGTTAGGACTTCGTGAAGTTCAGTTTTGAGAATTTTCAGTAGTGCTTCTGGTGTATTTCCCTCACACTGCACCTCGGGAACTTCTTGTATCTGTCCTATCCATCCGGCTCCGTTTTTTTGAATCTGGGCAGTATAGGTGTCTCCGTATTCCGGATTTTGGATTTTGACAGTATGAATTTTTTCCATCTGCGTCTCCTTGCATTAAAGCCTTTCAGATTTTAAAAGTTATTATACCTTGCAAATGTCCCATTGTCAAGGCGATGAAAAATTGGAAATCGGAATAGGTATTGACACTTTTTTACTTTCGTGATAGACAATAAGCATACACTATAACGCATTGTCCACTTACACCCATTCAATAGCGAGGTCCTTCTTATGAGATGTATTTTTGTCGGTATCGAATACGCTGGAAAATCGACGTTGGTAGACCTGTTAACAAACTACTATCGACATCGAAAATTGATGGTTCACGTTGATGATCACTTCACTATCCCCGATTCGACACTCAGTCCAGAATCGAGAGCGGCGTACGTGA
>JAJECD010000222.1 GCA_022822215.1 Candidatus Poribacteria bacterium
AGCCTTTTCAGGGACGAGGAGACTCTAAAATGTGTGCTGAACGTTTAACGATAGCAGAAATGGAACGGAAATATCCATAAATTTTGCCGTCCCGACTAATCAGGGCATGCCTCACTAATAATCAGGAGCGGAAAAATACGACATCTAAATGATCAAGATTTGCAAACGCTTTTACAGTCTGAGGAGAATTATTACAACTCCAAGCGAGCAAATACTCAATCCTTTCAAAATTTCATACGTATTTTAATTGTTGCTTTTTTCGCTGCTTTTATTACGAACACATCTTGGGATTCTTTACATGTCCCTGCCCTCGCTTACATTGGAACTGCCTTGCTGTTAATATCTATGATTCTAAATATATATGCATTTCCAAAGGCGCAAAATGCATTAGAACAAGTCCGAGAGCTTACACATAAAATATACAATGAAAACGATATTACATACATAGATGAAATACAAAGTGCGTATAAAAAACAAAACAGACGATCGCGTTTATTAATACTCTGTCTTGTCATAAGCATTATTATCTGTCCCATTTCTTATATTGTTGAAAAAACTCTTGGACCAAAGGAGGTGACACAAATGGCTAAAAAGCAACAGTCAACTCAACAAACCAGTAGAAAGGTAGAGAAAGGAACATGGGATACGCCTTCTCGTCCTATTACCCCAACACCTGCTACTGCTCCGCCTAATACGCCAGGACAGCCAACGCAGCAACCTGCACCAGCGCAGCAACCAACACAGCCAGCGCAGCAGCCTGCACAGCCAACTACCGATCCCCAATCAACCACGCAAAAAGAGTAGTGATCTTGATTAAAGGGCATAAGGCACGTCTCATTGTGAGCGTGCCTGCCCAAAGGCCATAAAAAATGGAGGTTTCCTCTGATTTTTGTGCTTATGCGCTGCTGCGTCAAGAACGTCCGATTGCATCTAAAACGAAGTACGGTCTTGACCAAGCATTCAATTTTTTATGTATCAGACATCGGACGCGACATCGCAAGAATCGCATAATAGGCTTCCGCTGCCATGTCGGGCATCACGATACGGAGATCGCCTTCCTGCTCGGCAATACCCGTTGCGTCGGGCAGCGGGGCTGGGGGCAGGAATGCGTACTCTATCAACGGATCCAATGTGATCTGATGCAGTGTCGGGTCTACACCGTTTTGCCTTACATCCCGAACCGCTTCAGGTGTCGTGTAGAAGAAAAGGTGGAACGTATCCGCCCCAGGGACACCGACTTTATAGAGAAACCGCAAATCGTATGTCTTCTCCGACTTTAACTTCATCGCAACTTCTATGGACTCCCCGTTAACAACCGCAACCGGTTCGATCAGATTGATCCAACAGGATACTTCCGACGGGAACTCGATACACGCTATCGTTGAAACACAATTTACCGAAGCCATCTTCTTTAGTCCCAGCGTTTTGCATCTATGTAACCCAAGTTTTTAAAATCAAAAACTTCTTCCATCATCGCGTGCATCAGCGGCGCGCGTTCCTGAAATTCAGCATATTTCAGCCGTGAATATTCATTGTTGGGATACGAAAAGTCCTGAAACCAGTTCTGTGCGGTGACTGCAAAATTTTCAAAGTAACCGGTACCGAACGCCTGACCGTTTTCACGTGCTTCCGCATACGCTGCGTTCAAACGGATATCGAACGTTGGATCTATCAACCGAATCGCAAAATTGAGCGCATGCGTAAACTCATGGATAAAGACGTTGGCTATGTGAATTCTGACCTCACCTATATTTGGGGACTCCTCTGTGAGAACAACAATCTGATTCGCAGTCGCAACACAGGTAACAGGTCCGCACCAACCCACACCCGGCGGATGCCGCGGAAATCGCTCCGGGATCGCTGCGCCGCCCTGATGTGGACTGTAAAGAATCATACGAAACCAAGGACTCGGTACGTAGGTTGCACCGGTCAGGTTCTCTCTCGGTTCCCCTGTGAGGGCGAGAAGCTTCCGAAGTTCAGGGCGTTTCGAGGTCATCTCGAAGATGAGTTCGCGCGCGGCATAAAAGTATTGATCCCTTACATACGCATTCCCAACAATCGCAATACCGTCGGCATCGAGGTATTTCGTATAATACTTCCGCCTCATCCCATGTAGCACAAGCGTATCCTCGAAATGCACATCAATGACCTTCTTGAAGGCTTCTCCCTCTCCGCGCGCTTTCCAGTCTTCATACTGTCGCAAGATGCTCAGGGTCTCAGCATACAGTTCTTCTGGTTCCCCCCAAAGCAGTTTCGCGATATGCGGTGGCGGGGGACCGAGTGACCCTTCAGGAACCGCTTCGGCTTCGCCACCCCCGAAGAGCGCTACCTCCAAGGGTTGCGAGAGACGCTCATCAGAACACCCACAGAAAAAAACACAGAGTATTGTCAAAATTGTGAATAACTTGATTTTCATAAAGCACACTCCTTTTGTTAGAACCAATATCTGAAGGAATTATACAGCCGGGTTAACCTGAACGAATGGCATAAAAAAAAGCAGGGCCTACATCCACCGCCGAGGGAGGGTTCAGTCCTGCACGATAATATTATAACATTTAACCCCAAAATAGTCAAGTTATTTTTCAAATATTTTTATGACTTAACGTGAACAAGCGATGAATCCTCGGATTGCAAACACAAGTACCTTGGAAATGCGCGTATTTTTCAAAAGCAGTCGGGTTCATAGTCGTACAATTCATTGTGCTTTGCGTAAGTTCTAACTTGTGTACTGCCTACGGTCCCATAAGAGTATGAAATGGGTAACCAAGCTGTGCTATTTGTTAAAGATAAGAAGTATGGAGTACAGCAGGAGTATCGATTTGTCGTTAGTGTTAATTTTCATAGTCTGAGTGAAAAGGCAATTTTTCTAAAAGTCTCTGAGGACCTCAGAAGGTTTATGTCGCCGTTGTCTTTCAGATGATTACCGAATCAGATGGTACGGTTAAGCAATATTAAGAAACAAATTTTAAGTTTGGCAGAAGGATCGAAAAAAGGGAGGTTGGAAGTCGTGCTGTGTTTACTATCTTCCATACTTCCAATCTTCCAACGCTTATGAAGACTAAAAACGCCCATTTAATATTGAAACTTGCTTAAGTGGTTGGACTTCCGCTACGTATTCCGTGAAAACGGTGTGACAGTGGAGTTTATCTGCGAGGATGATATTCAACGGTTGCATGAGAGCACTTGAACGAAAAAACGAAGGTTGAGGTCTTGGCATTATGGAGATAAAGGCATCATTTATAATTTACTTGGCAAAAAGTAGAAAATATGGTACAATGTCTCGAGATTAAAAAAATTAAAAAGATTTTAATCTTAATCAGCCTTTTCAGGGACGAGGAGACTCTAAAATGTGTGCTGAACGTTTAACGATAGTAGAAATGGAACGGAAATATCCAAATGAGTGGTTGTTTATTATAGAACCTGAAATCAGTGAGAATACTGAACTCTTAGGCGGTATAGTTTCTGTTCATAGCAGGGTCCGTGATGATGTCTATGATGCATTAGACGGATTTATAGGAGGGGCAGCTATACACTATACTGGCAAAATGCCTGAAGGTAAATTGTTCTTACTTTAATGGGATCTATTCGTTTCAATATTTCTAAAGATAATTTAATCATCTTGAATTTGACTGTATATAGTAAAACACTTGAATCTTCTTTAACAATGAGTGCAGTGTTGGACACGGGCGCGGTGCGTAGTATAATACCTCCAAAAATCGCTTCAAATTTAGGCTATGATATTTCGGAACCTAAAGAAATGATGGAGTTTTCCGGGGTTTATGGTTCAGGGTGGAGTAAGGTTATAAGTGTTTCAAAAGTTGAAGCAATTGGTGAATCGGTAGATGATATGGATATTGTCCTTCATCAATTAGCTCCTGATATAACTGCGGATGCCATATTAGGTTTGGATTTTCTGCGCAATTTTGATACCACTATTAGTTATTCAAAAGGAATAATAGAAACCAAACCTATCCACCACAATCAGAGAACGCCCGAAAATCATTTTATTTTAGGCGTTTCGTGATTTAACAGATGAATTCACATGTCTGTTATTTCTCACATAGCAGCCAATTAGGAGCACGGGATTTGCATTTCCGTGCTTTTTTCGGTATGGAACGATTTAGAACGTGGCATGAAATTTTAATGGAACGTCTTTCTGATCCAGAAGATGTTATCGGCTACCTTGCAGTTTCTCTTGAGGAATATTTAGATGATGGCGACAAGGCTTTTTTTCTAAAGGGAATCAAGAATGTAATAGAAGCACAAGGTGGGATTCTGAGTGTTGCAGAACAAGCCGGCATTAATCCGAGATTTCTTTCAGACGCTGTAAACAATGGATCCATGCCACCTTTTCATATCCTGAGTTCAATTTTCGCCTCTTTTGGAGGGAGGTCTCCCATTAATCTGCTGCCGACAGAATTAATACCCACGGCAGGGGCACGCGAGGCATTACGGACTTCAGATAAAGTGGGATCTGAACAAGTTATAAAGGAAAAATTTACTGAAGGGAAAATTTTTACTGAAAGACAATCACAGAATATTAAATACTGGAAAGGACTACGCGATCATTTAGAGAGGCGAAACAGTTGTCTACAACCGCCAATGGCTAATGCATCTCATTACCGAGATTGGCAGATTGGTATGAAAGGTTTTTCGTTAAGAGCAAAGCAGACGATTAAACATAAGG
>JAJECD010000140.1 GCA_022822215.1 Candidatus Poribacteria bacterium
CTACGAAAGGGTTAACGACTTGATACTTGAGATACCATGAGAAACACGACACATAAACTTTTTCACGATAAGATGTTGCGTCCCCTGCATGACGACATGAATATCATCGGCGTTGCCCGCAATCATTTTATTGCGTTGGCGCGCCGTTACTATCGTCGGTATGGTAAAGGACTTTCGTATGCGAAAATGTCCAAGCATTTGACGAAACTCAAGAAACTTAAAAAATACCAACACTGGAATATCCCTTATGCGTGGGCATTGCAGAATGTGATCAAGCGTCTTGCACAGTCTTACCGAGAAATGCAAACGCTTGGCAGAGGTCAACCGCGTTTTAAGAAATGTAAGCAACACAAAGGTATGACGTTTCGCGGTAAATACTGCCCGATAGAAAAAGTTTGTGATAAACAGAAACACAAGAGAAACCATCCGACGTATAAAATCCGCATCAACAGACGTTGGTATCGTTTCGCGTTGCACCGTGCGATACAAGGCGAGATACTTCAAGTGCGAGTAACCCGCGACGCACTCGGAGATATGTATATCACGCTCACTGAAGATTTTAGCGAAGTCAGCCCCGAACCCAAGACCGGTAAAGCGGAAGGGTTCGATATGGGTATCAAGGACTTCTTGACTGGCAGTGACGGTGAACGGCACACCTCTCCGATGTTTTACAAACAGAATGCAGCAGCGTTGGCAACTGCACACCGAACGCTTTCGCGTAAGGTCAAAGGTTCTGGCAATTGGGAACGGCAGCGCAAAGTCGTTGCGCGTATTCATAAGAAAACCGTAAATCAAAGAACAGCTCATCACTGGCAACTTGCTATAGAGCTGTGTCGTAAGTTTGATATACTGTTCTTTGAAGACCTGAACCTTGAAGGTATGAAACGCTTGTGGGGTAAACAGGTATCTGACCTTGCCTTCGGTGATTTTATGCGGAAACTCAAATACCAAGCGAAAAAGCGGATTCGTTCCGTGTTGAAAATCAATCGCTGGTCGCCAACCACAAAGTGTTGTTCTGTTTGTAATTATCATCATAAAGCCCTTACGCTTGCAGCTCGTTCTTGGATATGTCCTGAATGCCATACACACCTTGACCGAGACCAGAACGCTGCGCTGAACATTCTCAAGGAAGGGGTAGCTTCCTTTGGGTTAGGAGAAATAAGCCCGATTGTTTTGTTTCACAAAATCGTTGGCATCTCCGTTGAAGCCTCCAGTCGGCTTCTATATTCCACAAATGCTTTCGCTTAAAATTTGCGGAAGCCCAAGTCTTTAGACTTGGGTCTATCACCTTGATAAGGTTGATCAATAAAGTTCCACAATTCAAAAGTAGAAAAAATAAATCCTTTGGTTTGTTTTTTCTTGCAACTTTTTTCAGTTTTGGTGTATAATACCCTAAAGTGTTTATTTCGTTCCAATTTTCTGGTGAAATGACAGGGTTGATTGAACAATGTTACAAAGATATCGGCAAGTTCTCATTCTACTTGTAGGACTATTGTACGTTTATTCGGTATGCCCGCTCTTGTGCTCGGCTTTTGACCAGGAGTTCTGTCGCGGCGGACCTCAACAGGTCCTGATCGAAAATACCGAAGCCCGCTTTAACTGCTGCCAAAGTACCAAGACAGGTGCTGCGAGTGAAGCTGAAATGCCGTCAGAAAGTAGTACGTCGTGTTGTTCGACTGACTTAAAACTTGTGATTCCAGACGACAGACACAATACGTCTGAATTCCGTGAATTAATCGGACAGCCGCTTGTCTCGATCCTTCCTATCTCAACAACTTTACCTGTTACACCGTCGGAGTCACGCCAAACGCTCCGCGCACCTTTAATCTCCACGTTTTTCCCCGACCACGCTCTATCCCGTAGAGGGCCTCCGCCTATTCTTTCTTAGATGAGTTCTCAAAGAACTCCTCAAGCACTCATCTATCCATTATTACCGATACTTTTATATATTGTTTTCTCGCGCTTTCTTTTGCATGAAAGTTTGCGTCGGAAACTGCTAATAGATCTGTAGCGCGGGGTCTTGTGTCTCGTTGCGCTGCAATATTTTACGGATGGTATAAATTAAAATGAAAATGCGTTTGTTTTTATGCACAATGCTGGTCAGTTCGGTTTTTATCTCTTTCGGATTTGCACAAGAAAGTTGTCCTGCTTGAAGCAATCCCGTCTTACCGCCGAGCGGTATGATGAGTGAAGTCAGTTTGGCTTCAAAAGAGATAGCACAATTTCGAGTAAATATCAATATGTTGGTGTCACCTGATGCACGAGGTGGACATCTTGCGTCAGAAGGACTGTCCGCAACAGGAAAAGTAATAGACGTTCCTTTGCATAGGCACCGTGTAGCGTTGAGTACTTACCGAATTGATGTCGGCTTACAATACTTGCTTAACGATCGGTGGACGTTGCAGGCAAATGTTCCGTATGCAATCAAGGACCAAGAAGCAAGTATTGAGTGGCTTAATCCGGTGAGTCCTGAGGATGAGCAGGCAATTTTGCGAAGTCGGGATATCCATCATCGAGATGAAACCTATACCGGACTCTCGGATTCAGATTTGTTTTTAGGCTATAGAGTTCGTGGACTCTTTAAAACCAGCGATGTCCTGTTTGCTCGGTTCGGCACAACGATTCCAACGGGTAAAACAGAAGAAAATCCATGGAAACTTGGTGAAGCAGGCATTGAACACCTCCATATCCAGTTCGGCACAGGGACCTTTAATCCTGTTGCTAATCTACGGTATAGTCTGCCTTTCTATCGAGCGGGGACTCTCACTGCTTCGGTGCGTGGGATGTTTCCATTCTATGAAAATAGCAAGACTTACCGAGGTCCAGTAGAGTTAAGTTATACCGCTGGCTTTACATATCGTCTCTTTGATTGGCTTTCATTTAACGGAAACTATCTCGGATTTTATCAATCCGCTGCCGCTTGGGCTGGGGAGCGCGATATCAACACCGGAATGCGTTATAGTATGGCAGCGTTCGGTATGTCCTTGGCAACATTGGATGGCATTATTGTGTCTGGGAACGTTATGTTTCCACTGACCCAGGAAACCCTTTACGATGAAGGCGATGCGATTGAATTTGGCAATTTGGTCTCTTTGACCACAACCTATTCGTTTTAACTTGACGGAGGAATAGCAATGCAATCTCGGAATTTCCAGTTTTTTTCCATTTTTCGCTCTATAGCGAAATTTGCTTATCTGTGTTTCATAGCAGGGACGGTAGTTGCTGTCTTGGTTTTTGTCCGCGTCGGGTATGGACAAGAACATAGCCAACATGACATGCATAACGCATCATCTCTCAATGTTGCTCTTCATACTGAACCGCTAACTGTTCAGGAGGGAATATCTACGGCACTTACTTTTTACCTCACTGATGCCAATGGTGAACCGGTCACTGACCTTATGGTGCATCACGATCGCGTTTTGCATGTGCTCGTCGTCAGTGAAAATTTACAAATTATTGGACATATTCACCCTGAAGATTTTGAGACTCGAGAAATCATGGCGGAATTGGAAGGTAAATATACGGTCCACTTCACGTTCCCCGCAGCAGGGAGATACATTCTCGCGATTGATGTGATGACTGCAAATGCCGAGTTCGCGGAATACGTGTATGTAGAGGTCATGGGTGAAGAGGCGTTGACGGATGTAAGGCAAGATTTCCGCCGAGAGAAATTCGTTTTCGGTTATACCGACGAAGGCGGAGATCGGTATACAAAGGCTGTTTCTCTAACTGATGGCAACGGAACATCCACGTATCATGTGAAAATGGAGGGACCGGAACAGATTAAAGCAGGTGATAGGGTCCACATTGCTTACCATTTTTCGCGCGATGGAGAACCTGTCACAGATCTCGTTCCATTCTTGGATGCCCCGATACATTTTGCTATCGTCAGCACACGTTTAGACGGCATTGTACATACCCATGGGGCAGTCCCGCAGCGTGAAAATGCCACGGACATCGTGAAGAAGGATCATCATGCAGAACATAAAATAACGGAAACACCTGCAGCTGGACATCAACACTATGGCACTATGCCGGAAAAATTCGGGCCTACGCTGATGCTTATGACAACGTTTCCTGACCCTGGCATTTATCAGATCTTTGGACAACTGAAACACGCCGATCAAATTTTGTGGCTCAGCTTCATGGTTGAAGTCGAAAAGTAAAGTAAGTCTGTTGTTGCGATGTGTCTGTCCCGACAACAGACGACTTCATAGTAAGGAGATTACAGATGTTTTTCCAAATCTATCGCCAACCCTATGTGGGTATTCTATTGGTACTCGTTTTCTTAATGTTAAGGGCACCCTTACTTAGCAACGCACATGAAACAGAATTTCCAGGGCAAAAGTTAGCTGCTATTTTTCCAACAGCACAGAAATTCATCCAGCGAAGCGTAGTCCTTAGTTCAGAGAAAGTTAACACAATTGAGGAGCAACTTGGGGCTAAGCTTCGATCAGAAGACCTGAAACCGATTTTCTATATTCCGATTAGTATTGAAAAGAAACCGATGGGTTTAGTGTTCTTTTCTGATAGTAAAGGACCACACGGTATAATTGAAGGGGCAGTCGGACTGGATATGAAAGGAAAGGTTGTGAAAGTGGAAGTCTATGAACATAAAGAATCGGACAAGATTGCAGGCGAAGAATTTCTCAAGCAATTTGTCGGGATGGATATAGACAATACTTTCAAGGTTACGGAGGATGTTGAGGCGGTTGAAGGGGCTAAAGATGCTTCAAATGCTGTCGCACTGATCCCAAAAAAGGCGTTGGTGATGAGTTATGCTCTCTTTCTGAAGAGAAAGCCAAAACCGGAGACAGAAAAAACACCAGAGCCTGAGACATCAGTGGGAGATATGCCTGAGGTTGAAGACCTTAAAGCACTCATGATGTTGATGATAGACGACTATTTTGAGATCGTGGACTACTTTGACAATGGTGAAGGCAAACCGAAAGCCGTTGAAGCGGCAAAACGGCTTGCCAAATATGCAAAGATCATTTCAAACTTTGAGCCACCGAAAAATGCGGATCAGACCGAAGAGTATGTTTATCTGCAGGACAAGTTTAGCGAAACACTCCTTGAATTCGCTAAGGCACTTGAGATACAAGGGGTTTCTGATGAAACACGCAAGCAGTGGGAGGCTATTGTTGCGTTAATCGATCAAGCACACCTTCGGTTTAGCGAAGAAGAAATTGACTTGGATACATATTAATCGTCGATGCCTTGTAGGACGGTTCTCCTTAACCGCCATCTTTTGTGGTTTTAATAAGGAATCTATCATGCGTAAAATTTTGATTTTCTGCTCAGTCGCTCTCTTTTGGACAGGAGTCGTAGCGCATTCCGCGTTCGCACTGCCCGCATTCTACAAAATGTTCCGCGCCCAATACAGGTGGGCAGGCGGATGTAATGTGTGCCATTCTTCAAAAAAGGGAGGCGATGTGCCTAATCCTTATGGGAGAGCATTTTTACACAACGGCATGAATCCATCAACATTTCTCCGAATTGCAGAAGAAGATTCTGATAGGGATGGATTTAGCAATCTCGCTGAAATTATTGCGCGTTCCTACCCCGGTGACGCAGCGAGTACGCCTGAAAACGTTAAACCTTTAGAAAACGTCTCCGAAACAGATGATATACTCGCGGAGGATGATGAAGATATCTTTAATTTCAGCGAAGTGGACGAAGCACAGAACACGGAGGGCGCTGGGTTTCTTAGCGACACATTCGGAAATCTCGTCTTCGGGGGAGCATTGGATATCCGCCGTATCACGCCTGGGACGGATCTCGCACCTGATGGCAGCAACTGGAACACCGGGACAACACTCGTTCATGTCGCTGAATTGGTGGTGACAACAAGTGTTGGGGACCATGTTAGTCTGTTAGGTGAGCAGTTATTGATGACCTCTCATCTCGGAACGCAGGTAGCAGACGACCACGGGTTTGTCTATGCCATTCTCACAGGGTTGCCGGTGTTACCGAAGGGCGCGGCCCTGAAGGTCGGTCGATTCCGACACGCTTTCGGCATTGATACAAAATCGGATGCTGCCGCAAATCCGTTGTATAACTTAGTCCGAAAAAATATCGGTTTCGTTTCTGATCGCGGATTGCAGTTAAACGGATATGTTGGACCAGTGGCTTATGTACTATCGCTTGCGGATGGACCAGATGCGCTACGCACTATCACCGACGGAACCGTGGAATCTGGTATCCGAATCGGGCCACATGGGAGCGGCGGTGGTATTTTGAAACCAATCCAAAACAATAGTCCACCCCTGTTTCTGCATGTCAACGGGACGCTTTCGCTTTTAGGCAAACGGGTTTGGCTTGCCGGTTCCTATTTTGATGGCAACAGCTATCCTTTCAATCCAAACAATGGCGATCTGGACCCATCCACTTTGTTTTACAAACGGCGAGTCGGGTTTGCTACAAAATTCAAAATTTGGCGATTCGATCTTGCTGCTGAGTGGGTGCGTGGCACAGATACACAACTTTTAAAATATGCACAAACGCCAATAACGACAGCAGACCGGACCGCAGCCGTGCAAGGTTACTATCTGCACGCCGAAATTCCCTTGACAGAGACAGTGGATGTCCGGTTAAAATATGATGTATGGAACCCTGATACAGAGAAATATAGCACGTTTAATTTCAATCGGACGCGTGATGCTGAACTTTGGACAACACTTGGCGGCGCACTAACATGGCATTTTGCTGAAGGTGCGTTGGCACGGTTGGTTTATCAAATTGACAACATCGAAAAGCCGACACGGAATGCAAGAATTATACCGCAGCTTCTGGTTGAATTTTGATTGGAGATGACATGACTTTTATTAAGCAAGTTTTGGTTTGCAAGCTGCACCCAAAAATTTGGATATGTTGCTTGTGTGTCGTCGGTATGTTCGTAGGCACATTGCAAGCAGCAGCACAGATTCGCCCACCCCGGCGGCGACACAGAATAATGGTAGATCCAAGTGCAAAAGAAAAAAAGGATGTACGCAAGGCGGATATAGGGGCAAGTCTCAA
The DNA here is from genome assembly GCA_022822215.1 of Candidatus Poribacteria bacterium. Classification (GTDB taxonomy): domain Bacteria; phylum Poribacteria; class WGA-4E; order WGA-4E; family WGA-3G; genus WGA-3G. The sequence goes on from JAJECD010000140.1 coordinate 7,021, forward strand.
AGATATTGCGCAACGGACAACACGGCACGCCCAAAACCCGAAAGTAGATATGGTGTTCGTTGTGGATGGTAGCAAACGGATGGCAGGACATCTCTTTGATCTTGAAAAGAAGATTGTCGATATGCTCGCCGTTATAGAAGCAAAAACGATCGACTACCGATTTGCACTGGTGAATTTTCATTCCGTGCAAGGTGAGCCGCGTGTAGCTCTGCATCCGTGGACATTTGACTATCTCAGCATTACCAATGCCCTCCAAGATATGCAGGTTGAATCTGGAAATAACGTTCAATCTGGATATGGTCTTGATGCAGTCGTGAAGGGGTTGAACGAATTGGAATTCCGTGATGAAGTCGCAACCCAATTTATCGTGGTTACCAACTCGCGTATGCGCACTTCATGGACAGACGCAAAAGCCAAAAACAGGATTAGTGAGCAGATTATCAAGCTGTCCCGTCGAAACGATGTTCAACTCAATTTCATCGGCATTAGTGAACGGGTCCAAGCGGAACTCACGGATGAAACGAACGGAAAATGGTATCCGATTGATTCAAAGCAGCAGCGAATGGATGGACAACGGATTCAGAGTGGCGAGACAATCGCGGATAAAGCCATACTGCGCGTCGATGGGATATTCAAGCGCATTGCGGAAAACCTCGTCGCAAGTCATCCCGGAAAAGTGGATGTTGTGTTTATCTTTGATTACAGTCTAAGTATGGAAACCAAGACGGAGGCTGCCTGCGACGGTTTGGATCAGATGATCTCTGTATTTAAGTCAGCAGGACTGGCGTATCGGTTTGGGATGATCCGGTTTTGGGCGGCAGTCGGTGGCGGCGAAAGTACTATTGTCGTGACCAACCCACCCTTGGAACCGGAGCAGGTGAAATCGCTATTTCGCCTACCAAAAATGGGGGATGAACATCTGTTAGATGCTGTTATTGAGGGGATACCGAAACTCCGAACAGATCCGGAACGCCAACTCGTGCTTGTCATTGTCACAGATGAATCAACAAGCAAGCGCACCGAAAAAGGGTATACTGTAGGGCAAGCGATTTCGGTGTGTCGGGGTGCCTTCGCAAAGGTTTATGTTATCGGGGGTGTCACCTCTATGCGAAGCAGCTCCATTTCGGATAACTTCCAACGTCAAGTTGCTCAATTAACCAAGGGTGAACATTACATTATGCCGGGGTCTATTATCGCTGACGAGGGACGATAGCGTATTACTCCAAAGCCAATTCATCTGCCGTTTTCGCGTGAATAGCGATAAGGACAAAACTGGTTGACTGCAAATTAGCAACCGGTTTTGTGAGTTCTATAGGGGTATTGCTGATGAAGCTCCCGTCTTCCTGCCGGATACTTGTCAAGTAGTTGATAGAGACACGACGGGTGTTGAGTGGATCGTTTCCTGCAGCGAGTGCCATAACCGCGATGGCAGTAATTTCAGGATCGCTCGGACTGTCTTTATATCTGCCGAATCCGCCGTCATTGTTCTGTAGCTGCTTTAGCCACGCAATTTGCGCGTCGATGTCATAAACAGGTTCCAAACCTTGTATCACCCAAGATGTGACAAAAATGTCCGACTGTGTACCGCGCTGCAGTGCCCATCCGCTGTCATAGTTGATACTTTCTGCAAGCCAATCCGCGCCTTTAGAGACGGGGGCAAAGTTCTGTTTGAAACCCAGCCGTCTGAAACCTGCTAAAACAGCAGCAGTGTAAAGCACATTGTCAGCACTCCGTTCTTTTTTTCCCCAAGCCCCACTCGGATTCTGCGCTTTTTTTAGCCACTGAAGTCCTTTAAAACGGATTTCTGGATCGGTTTCCGCTGTTGCCAAAGCAACAAGGGCAAAAATGGTATGGGCAGTGTTGTTGTTCCAACTCCCATTATCCCACTGCGTATTCCTGAGATACAGAACGCCTGATCGGATGACTTGCGAGCCTGTTCCCCATCCGGCATCGATTAACGCCCACATCGCAAACGCCGTGTTCTCGACATTGCTATCTCCACCAGGGACCAGTGACCAGCCACCATCTCGGTTCTGATGCTGCACAATGTAGGCTTTCGCGCTTTCTATAGTTTTATAAAGCGGCGGTTCCTCGGATGCCTCATAGGAAGGGAGACCTGTGACAGGAGATGCCTCGCTATCGGCAAAAGCATTCACTTTAATCCCTATTACAAAATGCAGTACCATGTAGCAACATATCAATACGTGCATGCTTCTATAGTTTTTCATTTTTTCGTCCCGCCTATGAATTTATAGTTTAGAAACTTCCACTCCGCTGGCGAGGTTTCCCAACCTCGCCTATCGCTCGCAAGACTTTTAGCACTACAATAACTGTGGTTCAATGACGACCTTGTAAACGCCTTCTTGTCCAAGCATATCAATCCCTTTTTCCAATTGGTATAGCGGCAGATGATGCGTTATCAATTCGTCCAACGGGGCGCGTGTTATCTGAAGGAAATCCAACGCCGTCTGAAACTGGATTTGTGGATATGCCCACACACCGCAGACATCCAGATCCTTATTACAAATTTGATGCGGACGCACTCGGGTATCCCCAGAATCTGTATAGTGTCCAACTTCAATGACCTTCCCACCCCGTCGCACCACATCTAATGCTTCAGAGAAAACCATCGGCAATCCAGCGCACTCAATCGCGATATCCACACCGACACCACTTGTCAGGTCTTGGATCTGTTCAATCCGTTCTTCAGGAGTCGTGTCTCCAACGTTGATGACCACATCTGCCCCCATCTGTTTTGCCATCTCTAACCGACTATCGACGAGATCAGTGGCGATGATAGTCCCGGCACCGCTATCCCGCAAGACTGCGACAACGAGCAAGCCTATCGGTCCGCATCCGAGCACTGCAACCCGATTTCCGATGCTGTATCCGTCGCCGACTTGCGGCACTCCCGGGGCACAGGCGCGTTCAACGGCACGCGTCGCTACAGCTACCGGTTCTGTCAACACTTGAATTACATCCGGGATGCTTTCCGGCATCTTATAAACCCACGAATTCCCGTGAATGTAGGTATACTCAGAAAATTCACCATTCAGATAGGGTGGCGTTTCGCTGTTGCTAAATCCATAGATCGTCCGTCCAGAACACAGCGTCGGGCGACCGGGTACGTGTAGGCAGTAGTAGCATCTGCCACAGTTTTTTGATCCCGGCACAACGGTTACGCGATCCCCCGCTTTGATGGGACCCCCTATCACGTTCATAGCCTGATTCGCAGCTTTGCCGATCTCTGCCACCGTCCCAACGACCTCGTGTCCTGGGATGACCGGAAATTTCAGGGCAGTGTGCCCAAGGTACATGTGCTTATCACTTCCACAGATGCCAACCCTATCGACTTGTAACAGGAGTGCATCGTCTGCAGGTGTCGGTTTCTCAAATTCGCGGATTTCTATCTGACCGGGTTCGAGCATCACTGCCGCTTGAACTTGCATAGTTAGGTTTCCTCATTTCCTTAAATATAAATTGTCTCGCTATTCTTTATGCTATTGTGCCCAGAGGGGAATCAATATTTTTGTGAGTTCTGCGAGGCTTTCCAAATTGTGTGCTGGCAGAAAATAATCTACATACGGCAACGCCGTGCGGATACCCCGACAGATCGGTTGATAGCCGTCGCTACCGAGCAACGGATTGAGCCAAATCAACCGATAGGCGTGCCGATGCAACATCTCCATTGAATAACGCAGCACCTCTACATCACCACGGTCCCAACCGTCGCTGATGAGGATGACCACCGTGCGATATGCCGAGAAAGAGGGCGCGAACTGTCGATAGAATTCCAACAGGCTTTCACCAATTTTTGTGCCACCTGACCAGTCCGGCACAACATCCGCGACTTCATTCAAGCCTTCCGCTAACCCTTTCCGACGGAGGAGTCCCGTAATGTCCGTCAGATGCGTGCTGAAAACTGCAACCTCCACTTCCTTTAGTTCTTTCTGCATGCCATATATAAATTGGATAAGAAATTTAGCGTAGCAGTCCATTGATCCGCTGACATCGCAGAGGAGCAAAATCTTTGTTTTCTTAATTTTTCGCTGTTTCCGAATTAATTCGAGCGGTTCACCGCCGTGCGTAAGGCTTTTTCGCCAACTCCGCCGGAAGTCTATAATTTTACCTTTTTTGCCGATAACTTTTCGACGGCTCAGTCTTGTCGCCAGGATTGCCGCTAATTTCGCAACGATTTCCCGTGCTTTCTCCATATCCTCTGTCGTGAACTCACTAAAATCCTTTCGGCTCAGGACTTCTTCTACGCTATAAGCCGTCGAATCGTCTTCTTCGCCTTCCGCGTCCTCCTCTGTTTCGGAGTCCAACCACTGTTCGAGTATATCCTGTTCATCGCCTGTATCGGAGAGGTCTTGAAGGCTTGACGGTTCAGATGTTTCGCTTTCTGCGTCAACGGCTTCAAATTCCGTGCGCGGGTATCGCCAAAATAGATTGAAGGCGAGATCAAATGTTTCTCGGTCGGTGTCTTGAGAGATAAGATTTGTCCGCGCCGTATGATAAAACGCGTCCCGATCCCCGATATCTATAAGTTCGACGCTCTGGCACCAACTGAGTTGATTGGTTGTCGTTACATTGACACCCATCTGTCGAAGCAAGGCGCAGAAGTCTGTGATTTGTTGGAGTAGCGTTTGTTCAGTCATTTTCTTCTGTCTCTAAGTGAGTGATAAAGGCATCTAACTCTTTGGAAAGCCTGTTAAACAACTCGCCCATCTGCCTTGCATTTCTTTCCGTTCTTTCGTAAATCAATTCTTCTCCGTAGATATTATTAAAAACATGGCGGAATTCTAAAAGTTCCTCCAGAATCTCAAAGGTTTCTTGAGAAATCACAGGGTGCCGTTCCCTATGCGATTCTGACATCTGAGTTAGTAATTCCTTATGCCATCTACTTCCGTCAGGCATGCGTAAGTCAATATCCATAGCAATTTGTCTAAAAATGTTCTCTATGCCTCTGTAACAGTCTACAAGATTTTTGGCAATTGTCGTTTCTATCTCTTCTCTGTAAATAGTTGGTGCCGTTTTGAGCTTTTCTAATCGCTCTGTAATTTTTTTTATAGTGCCTTCTATTTTGATGCGTTCGTCAGAGATACGTTGTATCAATGCTGACCTATCCACTTTGTAGAATGCTCCTTTTTCAATCGGCGTTAGTTGACTCTGAATTCTTTCGCGAAATATCCCTTTACAGCTTTCAAAATCGACTAAGTCCACCTTGAACAATCCACTGATGTCTGATGCTATTGAGGATGCGCGGAAGTATTTGTCATTCGGGATACCCCAGACAGCAATATCAATATCTGACCTTTTTGAGAACCAATCCCGTCCTGCGAGCGACCCGAACACAGCGACCTGCGTTGCGTCAAAATCTTCATAGAGCATCGCTGCAACTCGATATGCCGTTTGCCATGCGCGTTGAAGCAACGCCTCATCCACTTTCCGATTTTGAAGGTGCTGATCAAGCCGTCTACTGTATTCCGCTAATTCTTCAGGCGATAAATCTTTTGCTGTGCGATGTGGGTCTGTAGGTTGATGCATGTCCTAATCTCCTTGAAGAATAGGATAGCATAAAATGGCAGGGCGTGCAAGAAAAAAGAGACGGGATGCCAGAGCCATTTAATTGTCGGGTTTTCGATTCCTTTTTGAAGCCCAGACCCGGTAGATGCGGTTTGGAACCGCACCGGCTCCTCGCAAGAGGGTAAAGCGTTGGTTAAGATATGTGCGAAGTTGTGCTGCGTTTTTGGCTGCAAAATCTCCATGAAGTACCGTCTGATAATTAATTTTTTAACTTGACATAAGTTAGTAAAAAAAGTATAATATATCGTAAGACTTTCCAAAGAGGGAAATATTGTATCAAGCTACAAACAATGGTTTCCGACAGCCCGGGGAATGCCCATAAGGCATTCATACCCCGGTAAAGCCTTTATAGGCTTTATACCGTTGATTCTGATACGCCAATAGCCAAAAAAATTTTACGCTTTTCGCAAAATTATTTTTTTCACAACAGAAAAAATTGGGAATCAAACATCAACGAACCCTTACGGAGACTGGGTTCTCTAACGTTACACGCTGGACATAAAATGTTACACCAGTGTAACATTTTAAGGGTAAATTGCTCAAAAATATACCGTTAAGTTAAATACGTATTCACATCCGTTTTTTTTAGAGAACAAGTTTATTCAATGTCAGAACTTGCATAATACTTATGCCGATAAAATTCTCCGCGAATTCCTCTGATAAAACACAATAGAAAATCGAGAGTTGGAACTCGTCTTCTAATTCAGGCAAAAACCATTGAGCAGCGATAGCCAAAATTTCACAGTACCTTTCACAGTAACCCCTTCCTAAAACGCCTCAAAACCCAGTCTCCATCTATGTTAGCGCCCTATTTCCAAATTTCACAAATTTCCCGTTTTACTGTGAAAACTGTGAAATTATATTTCGTTCTAAGGCCAGAAGTTATACATCGGTTGCTGCGTCACAACACTGATAAGGCTCCAGATACCACCCACAGTAAAATCACCTAACATCAAGCCAATCGCAAACATCACCAACTGCTGCGAGGCACGGGGTCCTCCAATCTTCAAAACGCTCCACTTAATAATCGAGCTCACCAACATACAACTCCACAGATACCGCATACCCCAATCGCTGGAGACAACGAACCCAATCGGATGGAACGGCCACCAGAAGAAACGCGCCCGCATAAACATCAAGAGGGTCGAAAAGAGTAAGCCAAACACAATGCCGCCAGTGGCATAGAAATTCGGCTCTGTCGGGTAATAGAGCCACCCCTGGAGTCCGTTAAAGACACGTCCACCGAAACCTATTGACCAACCGCTGCCCCCGCTCATGTTCAACGCGCCATAAGTATAGAAGATATAAGCGATAACCGCGAATACCATCACAGCAGCGAACGCTGAAACCCCTAATAACGCAAAAAACAACCGCCTTGGTGCGATGCCGGAACGTTCCGAGAGTTTGAAACCTTCTAACTGATGTGGCATCGGGTTGCTTGTGTAACTCCGATTGAACCACCGGTAGAGTGTCAAGGCAACGAGGTTGTTTGTACCTAACATCCGTGTCCCGAAAGCATCAACGAGGATGTGATGATTTGGCATATTTTCCATCGCATGCACTGGAAACCCTTGTTCGGCGCGCATCCGTGTCAGCACCAAGACGATAATGAAATAGATTGCGAAGAATAGCGGAATTAGCCAAAACGACATGCCAATCCGTCTCGAAAAAATAAAGAGTATTGCCAATCCGCCAACGATACCCCACAGCGCGTATCTATATGGAATCGGTTCGTCAGCATCTTCACCTGTGCCGCGACGCGCGATGCGGAGCACCCCACGAAAGTGGCGTAGGTTCAGGACTAATACAGAGATGAAAATCCCGATCGCCGCACCGAAGCACTGTCGATCGATGTATGGAAAACCGGGTAGACTCGACAGTCCAACCGCACTCGTCATTACCAATTGCGCTTTGTAAAAGAAAAAGAAGAACCAACTGGAGAACGAAAGGTCTAACGGCATCAGTAATCCGAGTCCGATGACGAATGGGTAATAGGACATACTGATACCCCCAATAGCGTTCCACGGCTTTTCTGTGAACAGATGCCCGAACCCGCGCCAACCCCCGATCCGCTTGATGGGTAAGGTGGGCAGTGTCGGATACAAGAAACTGAGGCCATTAAGAATGGCTATAGACGCTGCAATTCCGAAACCGAGCCAGGTGATGCGGTGTGAGAATAGTGATTTTGTGTTATGCGTAACGTGAAAGGCGATCTGCGTGATTGGATAGGCGAGGCGTTCACGTTCGACCCACTGTTTCCGTAGAATGACGTTAATGCACAACATCACGAGGACCAGAACCGTCATGAATCCCGCCCAGGAGAGCGTTGGCACTAACCATGCCCCGAGGATCTCCATCGTGGAGAGGTTGGATTCACCTCTATAGTACCCCACTAAGACCTTTGGATCGTCTACGAGGAGCCATCTCGGAAGATGGTCCCAGAACAGCTGTTTCCACTCATTTTCGGGGGTTGCGAACCAGAAAGCGTGCCCAACAGTCGTGACGAGGATCGTCATCAGTGTAATAGATGGAAAAGCACAGGCTGCGCTGAGTAGGATGTATATAGTGAGGAGTTCCGCGTCCGTGAATAAGCGGCGACGAGCGGTGAAATTGAGGAGGGTAAAGGCAAATACGACGAAAACGACGTTGTAGAAGGGGACCGCGTAGGTATTCAGCGCGTAACCCACGAGTCCGACTTCGCCCGCAATGATCCAATAGAAATTAAACGGAATCAGCACGAGCGTAATGGCAATAGATTTCCATGTGACACCGTGTGATTTTGGGCGTTCATGATTTCTCATCTGACTCGTGGGTTTCGGTTAGAAAAGCAGCAAATGTATCCAGCTCTTCAGAAACACTTGCAAATATTTCTGCAATCGGTTTTGCGTGTTCCTCGGCTTTTTCGTAGATCAACTCGTCGCCATAAATGTTATTGACTTTGTGCCGGAAATCTAAAAGTTTTTTTAACCTTGGCAAGGTTTCCTGGGAAATCACGGGCGGGCGTTCTGGTCGTTGTTCTACCATTTTTTCAAGGAGATCGTTATGCCACCGATTCCCTCTGGGCGTATGCATATCTACTTCACGGGCGATCCGCTCAAAAATGCGCTCAATACCTCCGTAGACATCGGCGAGGTCGGTGGCAATCGTCTTTTCTATATATTTTCTATGGTTCGGAACAACAACTTCAATATCTTGTAACGCATTCGCGATACCTCGAACGGTTCGTCCTATTTTTACGCGCTCGTCCGCGATGCGTTGGATAAGCTTGATTTGATTCATCAGATAAATTTCTCTGGTTCCCATCAATACTGCGGAGCGGGTTTGGTTCATCAGTTTGAGAACGTCCATCTCTCCTTTCTTAATAGGAATTGCTTGACTGAGAACCCGCTCGCGAAAGAGTCCACTGGACGTTTCAAAATCGATAATATCAATTTTAAACTCGGACTCTAAATCATCTGTCTCCCGAACGGCATTTAAGCATTTGTTATATGAAAGTCCCCAAACAATGATATCGATATCCGAGTTGTTGGTGAACCATTCTCGTTCAGTGAGAGAGCCGAAGACAGCTACTTTTTTGGCATCATAATCTTGGTAAAGCACAGTAGCAACACGACGTGCTGTCTCCCACGCGCGTCGAAGTAAGTCTGTATCAACCTGACGGTTTTCCCATTGCTGCTTGAGGTTTTCTCTGCATTTCGCGAGTTCTGATGGCGACATTTTGCTTGTCGTCGTTGCATTATGCATGTCTGAACCTCCGGTCTGTTTTGAGAAAATATAAGCTCTTAATACTTACGGCTGAATGGAGCCAGCATAGAGGTCGTTCAAAGCATCTTCGGGAAGCGGTTCGGGGCTGTTTTGGGCAAACTCAAGTGCTGCGTCGAGTTCGTTTGAAAGCTCTTCCTCAAGTGCTGAGAGTTCCTCTTGGCTAACGCCTGCTTCTTCGATGAGAACTTGAGCGAGTCGCCGGATCGGATCGCGTTTCCGTTCCTGTTCCTGAACCTCTTCGCGGTCACGGTAAGAGGTCCCTGGATCACCGATATGATGTCCTCGGAATCTGTAGGTATCACAATTGAGAAGCGTGGGGCCGCCGCCGTCGCGGGCGCGCGTAACGGCTTCACCTGCTGCCGCATAAACCTTAAGCACATCGTTTCCATCAACAGTGGCACCGGGCATATCGTAGGCGGGGGCACGGACGGCAGCGATATCTTCTACGCGTTGATGTTCCCGTTGCGGTGTTCCCATACCGAATCGATTATTTTCACAAACGAAGATGACAGGGAGTTCCCATACAGCGGCGAGATTGAGCGTCTCGTGGAAGACCCCTTGGTTGGTCGCGCCGTCACCGAAGAAGGACACCGCGACTTGCTGCGTACCGCGAAGCTTTGCAGAGAGCGCCGCACCCGCCGCAAGCGGAATACCAGCACCAACAACGCCGTTGGCACCGAGAATACCCGTTTCCTTATCGGCGATATGCATTGAGCCACCTTTGCCTTTACAGTAGCCGGTCGTGCGAGCGAATAGCTCTGCCATCATCCGATCCCGCTTACCCCCTTTGGCGATGAGATGACCATGCCCGCGATGGGTACTCGTGATGTAATCGTCATCTTGCAAGTGGGCACAGACACCAACTGCCGTGGCTTCTTCACCGATATAGAGGTGGAGAAAGCCCGGAAGTTGACCGCTCTGATAAAGCGTTCCGGCGGCTTCTTCAAATTGGCGAATCTCTACCATCTTACGATACATAAAGAGCATCTGGTCTTTACTCGGTTTTGACATAATTCCTTTCCCATTTTTGTAGTGTTCAGTTGTCCGGCGATTTCCGAAGTTGACCGGGCACAACGCGCCACCTGAGTCTAAAATAAAGAGAGATCATTAGCCTCAAGCGGGGCAATACATTCTGGTGAATCATTCGTGGGACGATTAACGAATCTCGATACTGGATACGCCTCCATCTCCTCACCGGGATAAGGAATAAGGAGGGATTGAAGGACATCTGCTGGCTGTTCATCCGGAGAGAGCCATTGGGCATAAGCGTCAGCTGGTAGGATGACAGGCATTCTGTGATGAATTTCCTCCAAGAAAGCGTTCGGCGGGCATGTGATAATCGTACAAGATTTCAGAGGTTCATCCATATCTTTCGCCTGCCATACCTCCCATAATCCTGCTACCGCGAAAGGTTTTTGCGATTTGAGACGGATGTACACCGGCTGTTTAGCTTTCTCGCCGGGAATCTTTTGCCATTCATAATAGCCGTCCGCTAAGACGAGACACCTTCTACGTTTATAGGCGTTGCGGAAAGACGGTTTCTCCGCAAGCGTCTCCGAACGGGCATTAATCATCCGATTTCCGATCTTCGGGTCTTTCGCCCAAGATGGAATGAGGCCCCAATGAAAAAATTCTGCCTGCTTCTCGGCGGTGTTAGGGACAGCCGCTATATCCTGTGTCGGTGAGATATTGTAGCGAGGCGACAAGTTCATCGGCACTTCAAAGTCGAAGAAGACTTGCTGCAGGATTTCAGCGTCGCTTGCCAGTGTAAATCGTCCACACATTTTTTTCTCCTGAAGTGTTCGTGTGCGTCTATGTCCGCTTTTTCGGCTGAGGCACAAGAACGTCATCTCGCCACCGGAGCCGGAAAGACGGACGGACAAGTGCCTCCGGCGATTGGAGTGTGAGCCCACCGTCTGCGGTCAACACGATGCCGGTAACGAAATCCGCTTCATCGGAAGCCAAGAAGAGTGCAGCGTTGGCAATATCTTCAGGTTTCCCGTAGCGACCGATTGGATAGCAATCCCGAGAGGCTTGTTCTTCCAGATCATCTTCAGCGAGAGAGGCTCTACCGCGTTCCCCAACGATCTGTCCGGGGGCAATAGCATTCGCGCGGATACCGTCCCTACCGTAATCGAGGGCAATGCTTCGAGTCAAGGCATTCAAGCCACCTTTTCCGGCACCGTAAAGTCCAAACCCCGGATTTGTAATCGTAGCGTTAACGGTAGAGATAAATACCAAAGCACCCCTGCCGTTACGGATCATTTCTGGGATACAATACTTCGCACCGAGCCATGGACCCCCGAGGGTTACACCAAGGCTTTCATTCCATTCCTCGCGTGTGAATTCAATGGCTTTTTTCGTGTAGGAGTGTGCCGCATTGTGGACAAGCGTTGTTATTTTACCGTAGTTTGACAAAGCCGTTCCGACGAGTTTCTGCCACGTCGTTTCATCGGCGACATCGCCCATAACAGAGACTGCCTCGCCACCAGCGTCCTGAATGTGTTGGACGGTTTCAGCGAGTTTTTCTTCTCGGCGGCGCGTGTTGACAACCACTTTCGCACCTTCACAAGCAAATCTGTAAGCAGTCGCCGCGCCAATACCACCCCAGGCAGCACCGGCGACAATAGCAACTTTTCCTTCCAATCTCATATTCAAATCCCTTTCCTGATGATTCTACAAACTATCAACTATTATACCACATTTTTCATTTTTATGCTACAATGGTAACAATCGTAATGAAGGGAGAATTCTTGTGGAATCAACGATAGCAGAATGGCTTGACAATTGTATCAAAAAACTCAACGGAGACGAGTTGACTGAAACTGACCTGCGCGGAATAACAACCGCATTGAAGTCTCAGAAGCAGCTCCTCCTCTACCTCTATTCCAAATCAACAAATCTACGCTCACCGCTTGGGGCATGGGCGGTGTACGACGCAACCGCACCCGATGAACCTGTTCTACCCTCGCAAGAAGCACCCTATGCGTCTGTACTGGATGCGGTTAACGACGGGTGGCGGATCGTCCAATTCCCGCGGCCTGAACTCTATAACTTTTCGGATGTTGAGAACGCCTATCTCGGTTATGAGTTTATTTTAGAGAAATTTGCGTAAAGGAATTACAAAATGATTAACGTTGAACCGACCCTAAATGACCGCCAAGTCATGGAATTTATCCATAACGGCTATATCACATTGGAGAGCGTCGTTGACCCGGATTTCAATCAGGCATGTGAATCAGTGCCGGGTGGACGTCTCACGGATTTTGTTCTCGCAGATGAATTTCGCCGAAACGTCCTGTTACATCCAGAGGTCGCTGGCGTAGTTCGTTCACTATTAGGCGCGAATTTCCTCGTGCCAATGAGCGCACACCATCACCTCTTTGAAGCAGCGCACCGCGGGCAGACATGGCACTCCGATGGACTTACGGAATACGGATACGGTATCACGCATCTGCAATGCTACTACTACCCAAAAGCAGTGAAGATCGAAGATGGACCGACGATGATATTGCCCGGTTCGCACCATCGACTCGTGGATCGAGAGGCGATCGCACACTATGGCGATATTCTCGGTCAACTCTCACTTACCGTTCCAGCAGGCACCGTCGCAATGACGCGCTACGGTATCTGGCATAAGGCAGGTCCAAAACTTAACGCCGACAGACGTGGGATGATTAAGTTTTCCTATTTCCGAACAGCGATGCCTAAGCGGGATTGGGTCCGGGATTCCGATGAGATTCCACCCTATCAACATGCTGGCAGGCATCCGTATGTCACGGAGGTAGAGTCCTACCGCGATCGACGGAGAGGTGAATTGACATGGAACTGGCTCTGCGGATTGACAGAAGTGGAGGAGGAGATTCCACCGATACAAATGTTTAACAGTGGAATCCCGTTATCAGAGATTCGACTTCAGTAGACGCGGCTGTCCTTTCGTTAGCGCGCACCGCATGCTTGTAAACACGCCTGCATGTGTCCACGTGACTCTGCAGCAATCGTGCAGCACTGTGCTAAACTGTATTCCTTGGCACCGATTACCTCAAGGTTCAGCGGACCGGTATAGCCGTTCTCATGCAAAACACGGATATAACCCACAAGGTCGATATCCCCGCGTCCGTTCGCCTGTAGCTCAGGGGCACCAGGACCCCGTTCCATCCCCTTGCAATCTCGGATATGCACATGTTTGACGCGCGAGATCACAGCAGCGATCGCCTCAACAGGATTTTCGCCGGCACGATGAATGTGAGACGGGTCCATATCAATACCAAACGCCGGAGACGAAATCTCTTCCATCGCACGGAGTGTTGTCGGGGTGTTGTAGATGCTGGCACCGACGTGCGCCTTGACACAGAGCGTCACGCCGTAGTGTTCCGCACGCGCTGAGAGGCTACCCAATGAATCAACCACCTCGGGCCACGCAGATTCATCATCCGATGCACCACCGGGTCCGCAGTTAATAATAGGGACACCTATTTCAGCTGCCGCTTGGAAGGCAAGTTCCATGCGTTCCGGGTCGCGTGAAGGTTGCTCCATCGCCAACAGGTCGAGTTCATAGTTTTTCGCGAGACGTTTGATGTCGCCAGCGAGTTCTTGCCAGTTCGCGAGGACGAGATGCTGACTCATCCCATCAATCGCCGAGAGTTCAATGCCGTCGTAACCCGCCATGGCAATGTGTTTGAAGGCGGTTTCCATATCGGAACCGCCAAACAGCACTGAATTTGCTCCTAATTTCAA
>JAJECD010000121.1 GCA_022822215.1 Candidatus Poribacteria bacterium
TGCGACAAGTGTAAACTTATTTTCGGATTCTACTATAATACACAAGAATGAGTGTCACCGAAACGGCCTCCTTGCTCCAGCAGAGCAATATGTCTATAGAAAACTCGCATTATATCCAGAGGATAATAACTGAACAATGAACCCTATCCGTATTTTTATCAGCAGCGTCCAAAGAGAATTCGCCCAGGAACGCGAGGCACTACGCGACTATCTGCACGGAGATCCCTTAATGCGACGATTCTTTGATGTCTTTCTGTTTGAAGATGTTCCCGCGTTAGATCGCCGTCCAGATTCCCTCTATCTCGACGAGGTTGAGCGGTCCAATCTCTATGTGGGGTTGTTTGGTAACGACTACGGATCGGAGGATACAGACGGCATATCACCGACAGAACGGGAATTCGATCAGGCAACGGCTTCCGGCATACACCGACTGATTTTCGTGAAAGGAACGAATGATAACGATCGGCACCCGAAGATGCAGGCACTCATCCGTAAGGCACAATCTGGACTTATCCGAAAACGATTCAACACGTCAGAAGAGCTAATAACGGCACTCTACGCAGCGTTAGTCGAATACTTAGACAATCAAGACCTCGTCCGTTCTGAACCTTTTGACGCAGCACCGTGTTCAAAAGCATCGTTGGATGACCTTGACACCGAGCAAGTGAGTTGGTTTATCCGCACGGCACGCAGTGCAAGAGAATTCCCGTTAACTGAAGACACTTCAACCGAGGAATTGCTGGGACACCTGAATCTCCTAAACAATGGACGACCAACGAACGCCGCAGTGTTAGTCTTTGGGAAGGCACCACAGCAGTTTCTAATCTCCTCGGAGGTTAAGTGCGCCCATTTCCACGGAACAGAGGTTGCGAAACCGATTCCGTCCTATCAGGTCTACAAAGGCACAGCGTTTCAACTCGTCGATCAAGCCGTCGATTTTGTGCTCAGCAAAATTGCCCTGTTGGTAGGTACGCGCGCAGAAAGCGTACAGGCACCTGTCGCCTATGAAATTCCGAAGGAAGTCGTGACGGAAGCCATCGTCAACGCTGTAGCGCATCGCGACTATACCAGTAATGCCAGCGTCCAAGTGATGCTGTTTTCGGATCGGCTTGAGGTTTTGAATCCGGGCAGATTACCATATCCTTTGACACTGGAGCAGCTGCGAGGGACACACCAATCGGTGCCTAACAACCGGTTACTTGCTCGCTCCTTGTACCTTACCCAGTACATTGAAGAGTTGGGAACAGGGACTTTAGACATAATTCGCCATTGCAGGGAGGCTGGCTTGCGCGAACCCGAATTCACCGACAGCAGTGGATTCAAGGTAACAATTTGGCGTGCCACATCTCCAGAACGGATTAAGGTGCAGCCAGAGTCACTCCCCGGGAACCTGAAATCGAAAATCCTAAATCTGCTCGCTGAGGGTTCACTGTCAAAATCCGAACTGTCTAAGAGATTAGGATATAAGCAACTTTCCGGTCAATTTAACAAGATTTTCCGAAACCTTCTTGCTGACGAGATGATTGAATACACGCTGCCGGAGAAACCCAGAAGTCGATACCAACAGTACCGGTTGACAGACAAAGGAAGAACCGAGCTTACGAATCTAAAATCAGTAAAAGCGGATTAAGAAGCAGCCTAAGAGCAGCCTAAGAGCAGCCTAAGAGCAGCCTAAGAGCAGCCAGAGTCTTTCTATCTATACGCCTCTCGGTAGGAGAGAACTCCGATTCCCGACTCTTAAGTCTGATAACCGACAACCGACAACTACTATGAATACCACCATTGGCGAAAGAGAAATACGCACACAGAAACGGGTCGTCGTGTTCTTCCGAGACACGTTGGGATACAACTATCTCGGAGACTGGCACCACCGCCCAGATAACAGTAACATCGAGACAGAATTGCTCACCAATTGGCTGAAACGTCAAGGCCACAACGACCAGATTATCTCCAAAGTTCTTTTTGAGCTGAACAGAGCCGCAACACTCGCCGGGAGTCAGACGCTCTATGGCGCGAACCGCGAGGTTTACGATCTATTACGTTACGGTGTCAAGGTGCTACCGAGTGCCGGTGAGCAACACATCACCGTCTGGCTCATCGATTGGGAGGATCCGAGTAATAACGACTTCAGTATCGCCGAGGAGGTAACTGTCGTCGGTAATAACACCAAACGTCCTGACATTGTGCTTTACGTCAACGGTATCGCACTCGGTGTGCTGGAGTTAAAACGTTCAACCGTATCAATCGCTGAAGGTATCCGCCAGAACCTTGATAACCAGAAACCAACATTCATCCGCGCATTCTTTGCGACCGTGCAGCTTGTGATGGCAGGGAGCGAGACCGAAGGACTCCGCTACGGCGTGATTGAGACAAAAGAGAAACAGTGGCTGCAGTGGAAGGAAGCGGGGGCAGATCCAGCAGCCGGCAATCCGTTGTTCCTCGAATTGGGGCATCTTTGCGATAAGGCGCGACTGCTCGAGGTTTTGCGCGATTTCATTGTCTTTGATGCGGGCACCAAGAAAATCTGTAGACACAACCAATTTTTCGGTGTGAAGTGTGCACAGGCACACGTCAAACGCAGAGAGGGCGGTATCATCTGGCACACACAGGGCAGCGGGAAGAGCCTGACGATGGTTTGGCTGGCGAGATGGATTCGCGAGAACGCGAATGGACGCGTCCTAATTATCACCGATCGGACGGAACTCGACGATCAAATCGAAATGGTTTTCAACGGGGTCGGCGAGGACATCTATCGCACGAAAAACGGCACTGATCTCGTCCGAGTGCTCAACAATGCTACGGAACCGCTCATCTGTTCTTTGGTCCACAAATTCGGGAGATCCGGCGAAATGAGCGACTCAGACGTAGCGACCTACATCGATGAGATTCAACGGAGCCGTTCCGATAGTTTGCAGGCGAGCAGGGAATTTTTCGTTTTCGTGGATGAGTGTCACCGAACACAATCGGGGAAACTCCACAAAGCCATGAAAACCCTGTTGCCGGAAGCCCTCTTTATTGGGTTCACAGGCACACCGCTACTCAAAAGTGATAAACCGATGAGCCTTGAGACATTCGGTCGATACATCCATACCTACAGATACGACGAGGCTGTCGGGGATAAGGTCGTGTTAGACCTGCGTTATGAGGCGCGCGACATCGACCAGCAGGTCACCTCACAGAGAAGACTTGATCAACTCTTTGAACTCAAGACGCAAGGACTGACGGACATCGCCAAGGCACAGCTGAAAAAACGGTGGGGCACGATGCGGCGAGTTTTCAGTTCAGCGGATCGACTCAACAAAATTGTCGCCGATATTGAGTTCGACATGGAACGATACCCACGACTGAAAAGCGGACGCGGCAATGCAATGCTCGTCTCCGATAGCATTTATTCCGCCTGTCGGCTCTTCGAATTGTTTCAACGAACAGAACTCGCCGGGAAGTGCGCGATCGTGACCTCTTACAAGCCTACACCCGATGCCATCAAAGGTGAAGAGACCGGGGAAGGACTCACCGAGAGACTCCTCAAGAATGAGATTTACCGGAAGATGCTCGCGGCACACTTCAACCAATCCGAAGACGAAGCTGCTGGGAAGGTCGAACTCTTTGAGCAAGAGGTAAAGGGACGTTTCGTCAAAGAACCGGGGCAGATGAAACTCCTGATCGTCGTGGACAAGCTCCTCACTGGGTTCGATGCGCCATCAGCGACCTACCTTTATATTGACAAGCACATGCAGGATCACGGGTTGTTCCAAGCCATCTGTCGCATTAATCGTCTCGACGGTGAGGATAAAGAATACGGTTATATCATCGACTACAAAGACCTCTTTCGATCGTTGGAAAAATCGATAACCGACTACACCAGCGAAGCGTTCGCTGACTACGATAAGGAGGACGTAGCGGGTTTATTGAAGGATAGACTCGAACAGGGCAGGGAACGACTGGAGGAAACGCGTGAGCAGATTAGACATCTCTGCGAATTGGTCTATCCGCCGCGCGATGCTGATGCGTATCGGCGTTTCTTCTGTGCTACCGAGAGTGGGAACAATGTGCAGCTGGAAGCCAATAAACAGCGGCGTGTAACCCTCTATAAACGGGTAGGCGCGTTCCTGCGGGCTTACGCCAATCTCGCGAATGAGATGGACGATGCTGGCTACAACGACACCGAGACACAGGAGATTAAGGCAGAAGCCACACATTACGAGAATATCCGACAAGAGGTTCAACTGGCGAGCGGCGATTATGTCGACTTAAAGGCGTACGAACCTGCGATGCGGCATCTGCTCGATACTTATATCCGGGCAGAGGAGAGCCAAACACTCTCGGCGTTTGAGGATATGACTCTCGTGGAACTGATCGTTGAGCACGGCAGCGCAGCACTCGATCAACTCCCTGAAAGTGTTCGTAACAGTGAGAAGGCTACCGCAGAGACCATCGAAAACAACGTTCGACAGGTTATCGTTGAGAAGACTCCAGAAAACCCGAAGTATTACGAAGAGATGTCGGAGGTGCTTGATGCACTGATTCGTCGACGAAGACACGACGCGATAGAATACGAGGCGTATCTGGTAGAGATCTTAGCCTTGGCTGAGAAGATTGGTAAGTCTGGGACACAAGGGACGTATCCGTCAGAGGTGCGCTCCCAAGCACAGCGGGCACTGTTTGATAATATACAGATTCCAAGTGTTTCTGGGTTGCAGGAAAATGACATAGCGCGCAGGGCGGAGATTGCGATCACGTTGAGCGCTACGATCCACCGCGTCCGGCGAGACGAATGGCGTGGACATCCCTTGAAGGCACGCGAAGTGTATCGAGCCATCGAGCAAGTCATGGCAGCAGAACTCGGCGACAACGCTGTTGATATTGACGCGTTATTTGAAATCGTGAAGAACCAAGATGAATACTAAACAGATCGAAGTGCAAGGGATCGCCGTAGAGGTGGTCCGCAAGGACATCAAAAACTTCTATATCGGGGTGCATCCACCGAACGGGCAGGTGCGCGCCTCTGCCCCACTAACATTTGACGATGCCGCTGTTCAGATGGCGGTTGTTTCACGGTTGGCGTGGATTCGACGGCAACAAGCGGCATTTGAAGGGCAGGAGCGGCAATCGCAACGGGAGTTTGTGACAGGCGAGAGCCACTATTTTAGAGGCAGACGCTACCGACTCGATGTTGTAGAACGCGATGCACCCCCCAAGGTATGGCTCCTCAATAACACGAAAATAGGATTGTCTGTCCGTCCCGGCTCTAATCGGGACACACGCGAGGCAGTAATACAGCGTTGGTATCGCCAGCAGCTCCGGTCGGAGCTCCCGCCACTTCTTGAAAAATGGGAACCGAAACTCGGTGTCTCGGTCAATGAAGTGCGGATTAAGAGGATGAAAACGCTCTGGGGGTCTTGCAATATTGAGGCAAAACGTATCTGGCTAAATCTCGAACTCGCAAAGAAACCCGAATCATGCTTAGTGTATGTCTTAGTGCATGAGATGGTGCATCTCTTAGAGCGTGAGCACAACGACCGGTTTCACAAGCTAATGAGCAGTTTCCTACCGCAATGGCGAACTTACAGAGACATCCTCAACCGTGCCCCCTTAGCACATGAAAATTGGGAATATTAATTCACCCAACTCACCCATCTTCTTGTAGGAGCGAGTGTTTTTGCTTGGGGTGTTTTTGATAGGGTATTTCTGCGTATTGCTTGGGTATTTCTGCGGATTTCTTCATGCTCGCGACTGACGCAATCCCTGATTAATCGCTCTGCTGTGAATGAAAACCTTCCCTAATCGTGAGTATCTGGTTCGGTTCGACATCTTGAACTATATCCATGACCCCGCTCGGCCATCTCACCTCAATGCGATCAATACGTTTATGCGTACCAACTCCAAAATGGAGGCGTAAGTCGTTTTGAGAGAGATAGCCCGACCCACTTCGTACCTCATCAATCTGAATCGAATCGCCGGTCCGAATTTTTACACGTGCGCCGATACCTGCCCGGTTGCTCCGCGTCCCAATCGTGCGAATCAGAATCCAATTGCCCTGATTGCCACTATCATTGCGAAGGAGTTGGGGAGCGTCATTGGCGTTGGAGATGAGCACGTCCAAGTCGCCGTCGTTATCATAATCCCCTGTGGCGAGACCACGGCTCACCTTAAGCGACTGGAACCCACTTCCGGCTTTCATTGCAACATCAACAAAGCGTCCCTGTCCGTTGTTAATCAACAGATAGTTGCGCTGCGGATAGGTCGTTGTGTCGTCGTATTGTTCGACCGTGTCTTGAAGATGACCGTTAGCGATGAGTAAATCTTTATCCCCATCGTTGTCCACGTCGAAAAAATCGGCACCCCAACCGACATACGGAAGACTCTCAGCCATACCCGCCACAAACGAGACATCCGTGAAGAAGCTCCCGTTATCGTTGCGATAGAGAGCATTCGGTTGTTGTTGATAGTTGACAGCAACGAGGTCTAAGAGACCATCGTTGTCATAATCGCCAAAATCGACCCCCATTGTTCCCTGTACGTTCCCGTTTTCGTCAGCCTCGACCCCAGCCATCCAACCGACGTTTGTGAATGTGCCATCACCTTTGTTCTGATAGAGGAAATTCTCTCCGGCATCGTTGCCGACGTAACAATCTACATCGCCATCGTTGTCGTAATCCCCGAACACAACCCCCATCCCTTTGCCATCTTTGTTGTATACGCTTGTAGTGGTAGTGACATCCGTGAAGGTGCCATCGCCGTTGTTGCGATATAAGGTATCTGGTGTGCCTTTGAAGCTTTCCGGTGGGCAGTAAGTCGCCACGCCTTTTTGTGTGCAGTCGGTATGCGTTTCAAAGTCAAAGTCGATGTAGTTAGCGACGTACAAATCAACAAAACCGTCGCTGTCATAATCGGCAAAAGCACAGCCAAGACTCCAACGGCTATCTCCAACCCCAGCGTGCTGCGTGACATCCGTGAATGTGCTATCGCCGTTGTTCCGGTAAAGTAGGTTTGCACCGAAATTTGTCACGTATAAATCCAGATCGCCATCGTTGTCATAGTCCGCCACAGCACAACCCGCACCATAGCCCGTGTCCCCAACACCTGCCTGTTCCGTGACATCGCTAAAAGTACCATCGCCGTTGTTATGATAAAGCCGATTGGTTGGGGGTGTAGGTGAACTAAAACCGGGTAAATCTGTCCCGTTAACGAAATATATATCGAGCAAACCGTCCCCGTCATAGTCAAAAAAGGCAGCACCCGATCCGACCGTTTCCAGAAAATACCGCTGACCGCTTCTGCCATCAACGTGCTGAAACCGGAGACCCGCTGCCGCTGTGGCTTCAATAAATGAAATTTTACCTTCGGCACCCGCCCAGCAGAATGTGTTAGCTAAACAGGTGAAAAGAAATAGACAAATTGCGTATAGCATAATAGTTATTGGCTATCACTCTTTTCTCGCTTGGCGTACTTGATGGAGGTATTCCTGCGCCCGTTTGTTATCGGGTGCCACTTTAAGTGCCTGCTGAAAAGTGGTTTCAGCCTGATTGTAGGCTTTCATAGCAAGATAGATCGCGCCGAGCATATTGAGATTTTGCACATTTGATGTCGTTTCAGTCGCTTTTTCAGCGAGTTGACGAGCAATCTCCAGATGGTGCGCGGATTCCTTTGGTTGATTGGACTGTTGATACAGTAGACCGAGCATCAGATGCCCTTTGGTATATCCCGAATTAACACCGACAGCGGTTTTGTAGACGGTAACCGCCTTACTGCGCTGTTGATTCTGAATGTAGAGCGCGGCGATTTTGTCGTAAGCCTCCATCAAAGAGGCATCTTTGAGAATCGCAGCTTTATACTGCTCAAACGCTTTT
>JAJECD010000085.1 GCA_022822215.1 Candidatus Poribacteria bacterium
GCGAAGCCCTCTCCATCGCACACTTTCCCGACAGAAGCATGCGATGGTTATTCCAATTTCGCGAAAACGTCGAGGGACTGATCAAGATCATCGCACCTGAACTCGCTGCTGCTATAGACTTTGACCAGCTCACGGCACTTACTAGAACGTTCATCTCTGAAGAGCTCCGAGAACAAGAGTCAGACATCGTCTATCAAGTCCCTTTTCAGGGGGCCACAGCGACCGAAGAACTGATTATCTATATTCTCATTGAACATCAATCCACAGTAGACCCAACGATGGGGTTTCGAGTGTTGTCTTATATGATGCAGCTCTGGTTGGAGGAACAGCAGGGGTGGGAGGCGCGGCACCTATCCCTGAGTGAACGGCGGTTATCCCTGGTCCTGCCGATCGTCTTCTACACAGGTCGGCAGCAGTGGAGCGCGCCTTTGTCTGTGAGAGGTCTCATGGACATTCCTGAGATGCTTTCTCGGTTCGTCCCGACGTTTGACACTTTGTTTCTTGGTGTCAGGGAGACCCCTGCGGAGCATCTGACGGCAACGGATCACCCGTTTGGGTGGTTGCTGACGATATTGCAACAAGAATATGCGGATATAGAGTTGCTGCGTGAAGCCTTGATTGGGGCTCTCACTCGTTTGAATGCACTTGAGGATGAGCGTGCTGGGGAGCGGTATCGTGCGCTTGCGTATCTGCTGCATTTCATTCTGCATCGTCGGGAAGCAGATGAGCATAATGAGTTAATAAACGTTGTGAAAGATTACAGTTCAGAAACGGAGGTAGAACCGATGGCACAATCTATGGCAGAAGTTCTCATCGAACGCGGTATGGAACGCGGTATGGAACGCGGTATTGAGCAAGGTATGGAACGCGGTATTGAGCAAGGTATTGAGCAAGGTGCGCGTCAAACGAGTATTGAAAGCACGCTTGCCATTCTCAATGAACGCTTCCCCACCGCCGATGTCACCACAGTCCGGTCGGTGCTTGAGGCGATGGGTGACCTTGACCGTCTGAAGCGTCTGACCCTTCAGGCTTCCATCGCGACCAGTTTTAGGGATTTCCAAGAACACTTAGACGCGTAACTCGCTACGTCCTGAGACATAGCACTCCAAATCAACGGTATGAAGGTTCTCCAAATGGCATTCCCCGGGAGTGCAAGGGCAGGAACGCCTCTTTTTCTATAGACATATTGCTCCGCTGGAGCAAAGAGACTTTTTAGCGAGAGAGGGTTCCTCACGCCAGAGGCGTGATAGGTCTATAGAAACCATAATGGCAAATAGGAAACCGTGAAGAAACACCCAAGCAAAAACCCTACCGGGTTGGGGTAAAATGTCTGTTTATTTATCTGGTTTACCATAGTTTTAAAGGGTTCTTGTCTCTGGAAGCCTGGATTCAGTCTGGTATTCTTTTCAGACATTCGAGGACTTCCTCTTGCTTTACGAGATCGAATTGGTGCGAACTGATATACATATATCGAATAACCCCGGCTTTGTCAATCACAAACGTTGCTGGACGCGCAATGTTGTACGCCTCCAGACTTAGCCAGTGGTAAACACCGTAACTTTTGATGACCTCTCGTGTTTTGTCCACCAACAATGGAAACGTAATACCATTTTTATCCGCATAACCCCGGAGTTCACGGGGCCATTGTCCGGCAATTGCGAGCGCCGTCGTCATCAATTCCGAATATGCTTCCATACGTTCCTGCACAGCCGCCAACTGGCGGCGGCTATTCGGTCACCATGTCCCTCGAAAAAAGGTCAAAACGACATGCTGCGTCTCGCGATATGCTGCAAGGGAGACCTCCGCTCGTTGATGCGAAGGGAGCGTGAATAACGGTGCCGTATCACCGATACTGAGAATCTTATTTTTTCGTGGCATAGGCACATTCTACCAAAAACAAAGGTCGGTGTCAATTGGGTTCCGGGACAACCAAAACCCTTGACTTTTTTCCTATTACGGGTTATAGTAGATTCTGTAATTACTTATACACTTAGCATCGGTGCGGTTAGGAATGCACATCGCATTTGGTCGAGTACGCCGCAAAACCGCACCTACCGGGGGATGAAAGTGTGTATTTATTTTTGGAATTTACTATAAAATGAAAATATACCACCAAACATCACAGAACAAATCAGGACAAACCTTATGCGAAATTGGTTAACAATTGCGATGCTCCTTTCGCTCTGTGCGCCAGCACTCAGTATCGCCGACACAGCACCCAGTGACCACAGCAAATACGTACAACACGTCGAGCAAGGTTTTGTGCTCACATTTCAGGGCAACAACAAGGAAGCCATCAGCGAGTTTGAAGCCGCTCTTGCCATTGCGCCTGAACACGCTGAGATTTTGCACTACCTCGGCATGGCTTATGCGCAAGAAGAACTCTTGAACAAAGCCGTCGAGCGTTATCAACGTTCGCTGGCATTGATGCCTGATAATATCGAGGCACTCTATTCACTCGGTGTCGCCTATTTCAAACTCGATAAGTGGGCAGCGGCAATCGCGCCGCTACAACGGGTCGTCGCGCTTGACCCGCAACACGCCCGCGGGTATGAAATGCTCGGCAAATCACTCGTCCGGCTACGCCGGTACGCAGAAGCAGTTCCGGTCTTGGAACGAGCCCTCGCGCTGAAACCGCACGCCGCAGGCACTTACTACGAACTCGGGAACGCCTACCTCAATCTAAAAGAATACCCTAAAGCAATAGAAAACTTCAAACAGGCGATCGCATTCGGATCCGCCCGTTATGCCGATCCACACTTTGGACTCGGGACGGCGTACCTCCGCTTAGGCGATCGCGAGAAAAGCCGAGCGGAAATGCAAATCTTTCAGCAATACCAGAAAGAATACGCCGAATATGAACGTCTCACACGTCTCACACGCAACGAACCAAACAATCTCGAAGCGTGGACAGGTTTAGCCAGCCTGCTCATGCAACAAAAGAACTACGGACGCGCCGTTCAGGTCTTCCAGAAATGCATCGAACTCGACCCAAACAACGCTATTTTTTACCACGGGTTGAGCCGTGCTTTTATGAACCTCAACTATCCCAGACCGGCAATCGAAGCCGCGAACAAGGCGATCCGACTTATGCCGAACGAAGCCATCCTGTACAACACCCTCGGCAGCCTGTATGCGATGCAAGGCGACAGTCGAAACGCTATCGTCGCGTTCCAGAAAGCCATCGAACTCAATAGTGAAGAACCCTTCTACCATCTTAACCTTTCAAGACTCTACCAAGGCATCGGTAACCAGAAACTCGCGCAGGAGCATCACCGCATTTATGAATATCTCATGTCGAAACAAAAATAGCCGTTTCCGTATTGTATGCACCTTGATATTCAGTCTCGGTCTCTGTTTCGATGCCCTCGCAGCAGAACCGGAACTCATATTGGTCCCCGCTGGTACTTTTACGATGGGCAGTGAGCGTCGCGCTGCGGATGAAAGACCGATGCACAAAGTCTACCTCGACGCCTACTATATCGGCAAATACGAAGTGACAAACGCCGAGTACCACGAGTTTTGGAAAATCCAATCAGAAGGCAACACACCAGACCAAATACCGCAACACACCCCTGAAAACTTCCTGCATCTCCCACATATCGGCGAGTGGCCCGCACGCGCCGAACGGTTTCCGAACCACCCCGTTGTTGGTATATCGTGGCACGATGCCGCGGCTTATGCGGCGTGGAAAGGGATGCGTCTACCGACAGAAGCAGAATGGGAGAAGGCGGCACGCGGTTATACCAACAGGATATGGCCCTGGGGCGGCGCGATGGAAGCGCACGCAAACACTGCGGAGGCAAAGGACGGCTACGAGAATCGTATCGCACCCGTCGGGAGTTTTCCGAAAGGCAAAAGTTACTACGGGGCACTGGATATGGCTGGCAACGTCTGGGAATGGACAGCCGACTGGTATAGTGATGTCTATTACGCGTACAGTTCACAAGCCGCCGCAAAACGTCCAAAAAAGAATCCAACGGGCCCAGTGGTGGGCAGCTGGCGCGTCCTCCGAGGCGGTTCCTGGATCGATACGCTCACCCGGTGCAGCACGACATTCCGATTTTATCTCTACCCGAACCTGAAAACCGCCTTTGTCGGTTTTCGACTCGCAAAAACTGCTGAAAAAAGCGAAAAGTAGTATTCCATAAAATGACCCTTACATTCAGACGGACGAGGAGACCTCGCCCCTACGACAAAATGATCCTTAATTCATTTTTACAGATACTTTTCCTCCTACTCACTATTGGCAGTGCTTCCGCAGAGCTCCCTACCTTCACCGATGTCACGGAAGAAGCTGGCATCCAATTCAGACATAACAACGGGAAAACCGAACATAAACATATCATTGAAACGATGGGATCCGGTGTCGTCTTCTTTGACTACGACACAGACGGCGATGCGGACCTCTATTTCGTTAACAGCGGTCCTGTCCCAGAAGAGACACCAGACCCAGCACAAGCAAAACTCGGGAATGTCCTCTATCGCAACGAAGGAGACGGGTATTTTATTGATGTTACCGAGATAGCAGGCGTAGGGGACACAGGCTACGGGATGGCGGCTTCCGCTGGGGACATCGACAACGATGGTGATGCCGACCTCTACGTCGCAAACTTCGGCAACGATAGGCTTTACCGAAATAACGGGGACGGTACATTTACCGACATCACCGAAATCGCCGGGATTGATAACGATCTCTGGAGCATCGCAGCGGTCTATCTCGATTTCGATGCCGATGGCGATCTGGATATTTTCGTCGTTAACTACCTTGTGTATGCGTTGTCGATGCCGGTAACAACCTATAAAGGTATCGTCGGTTACGGACATCCGCGAAGTTACGAAGGGACCCCCGATGTGCTCTACCGTAACAATGGGGACGGCACGTTCACCAATATTGCGGAAACGGCAGGTGTCACAAATCCGAGCGAAGGTAGAGGCATGGCGGCGATCGCTTGCGACTACGATAACGACGGATTCCCTGATATTTACGTCGCCAACGATACGAGCCGCAATTTTATGTATCACAACAACGGAGACGGCACCTTCACCGACGAAAGCCTATTCATCGGCGTCGGTTATGATGAAAAGGGAGTCGCCGAAGGCTCTATGGGTGTGGACGCTGGCGATTATAACGGAGACGGATGGTTCGATTTCATCGTTGCGAATTCGGAGAAGGCGACCCTTTATAAGAATGAAGAGGGTCTCTTTTTCGTGGATGCGACCGCTGACAGTGGATTGGAACAACCAACACTGCCCTTCGTCGGTTTCAGTCCGCTCTTCTTGGATTACGATAACGACGGTCATCTCGATATGTTCTGTGCAAATGGGCATCCCCAAGATGTTATCGACATCTTAACCGATCACGAGACCTACGCGCAGCGCGACCAGCTGTTTCGGAACAACGGAGACGGCGGTTACACGGATGTTTCAGAAACCGCGGGGGTCTACTTCACAGTGCCACTCGTCGGTAGAGCCGCTGCGATGGCTGACTACGACAACGACGGCGATACCGATATTGTTATTATGAATTCCAACCAGCGTGCTGTCTTGCTTCGGAATGACGGTGGAAATCTGAAAAATTGGGTGGGCATTAAACTGGTCGGCAGGCGTAGTAACCGCGACGGTATTGGTGCGAAGGTCCGACTCGTAGCGGGGGGCGTAACACAGATTCGGGAGGTAAAGAGCGGTTCAAGTTACGCATCAGGCAGCGATATGCGCCTCCTGTTCGGCTTAGGTGACACCCAACACGTTGAGAAGATCACCATCGTCTGGCAGCGCGGCACGACGCAGGCGTTGGAAGACGTGTCAATCAATCAGTATTTGACGATTGTGGAATCAGAAGAGTGATAGCACCCAACGCCTAAAGGCGTGGGCTTCGGTTTCATAGCGACTGCGGTTTTCGCTAAGCGTCCACCGTCTTATTTTCGCTCCACCTGCGGGCGTTTCCCTGTAGGGTTCTACAGGCATATCGTTACGGAACGGCT
>JAJECD010000088.1 GCA_022822215.1 Candidatus Poribacteria bacterium
TTACCTGACGATGTGAATCCTGAAGAAGCCGCGCTCTTCGGTATCTCCGGTGTTGCGATGCATTGCTGTCGTCGAATCGACCCACGTATTGGTGAAAAAGTACTGATTATTGGACAAGGGTGTATCGGTATGTTCGCCGCACAGATTGTTGCTGCCATGGGTGCCCGCGTCACGGTTTGCGACATCAATGAATCTCGGTTAGAACAGATACGGCAACTCGGTGTAGCAGAGCATGCACTCAATACAAGCGGTGACGGCTGGGAAACACACATCCAAAACAATACCTTTGACGCTGTCATGGATTTCGCCGGTGCCCCTAACACAGCTGATGCCCCGGATATGATTACCCCAATGATTCATGCCTGTAAACTTCGAGGACGCATCCTTTTAGTCGCTGGACGCTATAACGTCAATTACACCTTTAACGTCGGTCAACACAAGGAGATCAGCATCCTTCAGTGTAGCCACTTCACCCGTGATGACCTTGCAGTCCTCTGCGGACTGTACCGCCAAGGTTCTATCAAGATTGCCCCATTGATTCGACACCGTGTAAGTATTGATGAAGCACCCCAGATATACCGATGGCTTCGCGATGAGCCGATGCGTTTGTTAGGTACTGTTTTTCAGTGGGAATAACACCAGAACTCACCGAGGTAGGGAAGGGATCTTCATCAATAGATTTCCGTCCCTACAGCCGCTTACAAAAAACCAATTTACCCCGCCTTCAAGAAGTTTCGCCGTTTTTGCGGTGAAAATTCAGGTCGCTCTCATCTCTCGAAAATTATGCAACCTTCCGGACTCAAAACTGCCTCTTAATAATCAGGCGAACCCATATTTTTATAAATACGATTTCGGTTGACAAAGGTTACACACCCCATCACACCTATATCCTTATGGTAATTTTCAGAAAAGTGCAACCTTTTTTAAACTCGTTTGTAGTAACGTTAACCTCAAAACGCGCGGAGTTTCAATATGACAGAGGATAAATTCCTTGAACTTGTCCATAAACACAAGGCTCAGATTTATCAGCATGCTCTATATCTACTCAGAAACCGAGAAGATGCTGAGGATATAACACAAGAGACGTTCATAAAAGCGTGGGAACACCGACGCAAATTACGTCTGAAAACCGTGCGTTCATGGTTGCTAAAATGTGCGCAGAATCTCTGTTTCAATCTGCTAAAGCGGCAGAAATTTCAGGAACCGCTAACAGAAGGAGACGAAACTGAACTCGAAACGTTGCTGCATAGACACACGCACCAGTCAAACCCGTCGCCGGACGAAATTGTCATCAAGCGGGAACTCAAAGCGTCTGTACATTGTGCGATCAAAAAATTGCCGCCAGAAATGCGTTCAGTGATAATTATGCGGGAATTGGAAGGCATGAGTTTCAAAGAGATTGCAGCGGTTTTAGAGCAGCCTGAAGGTACTGTGAAATCAACCGCATTTCGTGCCCGTAAGAAGTTACGGGAACTCTTGCGTCCCTACTGGAGAAATAACGGATGAATCATCAATTTTCACGCCCTCAAGATTCAGCTTGTCTGGAAGTTCAGGACACCTTAGAGGCGTATCTCGCTAACGAGTTGGATGCAGAGACACACGCGAGAATAGCAGCACACGTTACGTCCTGCCCAACGTGTCAAGACGAAGTTCACTTTGCCCAAACAATCGGCGAAGCATTACACGAACTTCCAAGACCAGAACCGCCACCAGCAGTCTTCGACGCGGTTGCGGCGTATGTCCGTGCCCACCCGGATAAGGGTGAAAGATGGTGGCATCGGTTATTTCAATTATCTACATTCTGGGATAATCTAACTTTCTCACTTGTTCGCGCAGGTGCGTTGGTATGTCTGTTTGGAATTGTCGCATTTGGCATTTACCAGTATCAACAGCATCAAAAAATCATGCAAGCGTCTCGGGACTTGAATTATGCCCTCAGCAAGTTGAACTACGCCGTGGAGAGAACCAACGTTGTCGTCAACGAGAAACTGCCAAATACCCAGATTAATAAAGCTTCACAGCGTCCTTTGGTTCAGATTGAACAAGCTTCGCGCCGGGCATTAAAAAAGAAAATGAACGTTTCATCAGCAATTCACCGGAGTTTGGATAGTCTTAACCGAGAATCCGAAAATGCTCCGAATACAGAAGGCCCCCAAAACTCAGAACAAAAAGGAAAAACCCAATGAAAAAATTCGCCCTTACAGCACTTTTAATAATCAGCTGTGTCTTGACAAACGTATACGCGCTGACCAACGGCACAGAAAAAACAGAGACCCTCCGCGGTAAAATAGCGATGGACCTGCCAGATGCCGCTGCCCCTAAAATGGTAATTAACCTCGATAAAACATTCTTCAATCTGCTTATCAATTTCGGTATGGCGAGCATTCCAAAATCTGATGGAGATCCACCCACAGACATGACAGCCTATACGGCGTATGCCGACATGCTAAAAGGCGCGGCTGTCCGAGCCTACGATAAAGAGACGGAAGATCTCAACCAGATCATAGACCATTACCAAGGTATACTGGCAGACGAAAAGTGGGAACCCATCGTCAAAATTAAGGACAAATTCAACCTCAGTCTGCTCTATGCGGAAGAACCGGGTGTATTGCACGGTATTTTCGCCACGATTATCGACGATGAAGGCTGGAGTTTCGTGAATATCTACGGGGAGATCGACTTCCAGAAGCTTGGTGCTCTATTTGGACGCGTTATGGCATCGAATTCGGAAGAGGGGATGTCACAGACGCTTCGTGATTTAGTAAACCCTTCTAATTCCCAATGGTGGCCCGCCGAGGTCAACTCGGAAAAACCTGACGAAGCACCGAAATCAGAAACTGAAACAAACGATCACTCAAACAAGGAGGAGAAAAAATGAAACTGCAAAGGCACTGTGTCCTGCTGTTCATACTATCGTTTTTAGTTTTATCGCTAATACCGATGCAGTCGGCAGTTGCACAACAGGACAGAGCGGACGAAACTCAAAGAAAAGGACTTATCATCTTTGATTCCGAGTCCCGCTTGGAGCAAAAGCTTGAAGCAAAAGTCGAGGTTAACCTAAACGCAAAGCTCATCAATCTGGTGACCAAATCGGTGAGCAATACACCGGAAGTCGCTGAACTTATTCGGATGCTGGACGGCATTTATGTACGCACATACGATAGGGTCACCATCGAGGAAAAGGGATTGGTTGACTATTTCCAGCAGAGACTTAGGAAAGATAACTGGGAGGTCCTCGTTAGAATCAAGGAAGAGAGTGAGATGGTAGAAATTAGCCTACTCTTTGACGAAGATACGGTCTATGGGATTTTCGCGATTGTGATCCCCGAAACGTCTGGAGAAGCCACCTTTGTTAACATCGTCGGGGAGATCGCGCCAGAACGGATTGAGGACCTGCTTGGAAATCTGAGCAATTTTGGTGCGATGGACATCAATGTAGGTGATGCTCTAAAAGCACAAGTGAAACCGGTTCGAGAGACAGTTCAGCGAGAGCTGTTGGCTGTAAAAATTGAGAACCCCCCAACGATTGACGGCATTCTTGATGATGCGTGTTGGAAAATTGCCCCCGAAGCGGACAATTTTACCGAGGTCAGTAGCGGAAACCCGGTCGAGGATGCTTCAATAGCTAAGATCCTTTACACCAACGAAGCCATCTATGTGGGTTGGTATCTCTACGATAGCGATCCGGATAAAATCGTCGCACGCCAAACCTTAGACCATGTTCGGTTCGGAAGAACAACAGAGGATTGGGTCTCCTTCAGCATAGATCCGTTCCACACACACCGCTTTTCCAACCGCACTTTCTTTCAGGCAAACCCGCTTGGAAAAAAATACGTCCGCTCCCCCAAACGGGAAGCAAAGCGTATAAAATGGATGGATCAGTGGAACGTCGCTGCCAATATTAATGCGACTGGCTGGGTTGTGGAGATGGAAATTCCGTGGGAAATGCTGGATTATCCAGACACAACCGAACCGATTCGGATGGGGATTAACTTTGACCGCGGTCAGGTACGGACGGATGTCCGTTCTTGGTGGTCAAACGTAGGCGTTGAAGAACTTTATGAAAAAGATGGACACTGGCTCCATGTGCTACCTCCTCCAAAATCCTCTGGCACACAAGGTTCGTTAGATACCTTAGAACCTGTTGAACCCCGCGAACCGATTGAACTCGTCGAACCCAGTGAACCCATTGAGCCAACGGAACCTGTTTTCGGGAGCACCAACAATGTCTCTCTGACGCCGAACCCAATGCGTCCTACAGTGGTGAATTCATCAAGCGGGGACCTCTTCCGTCCTGTGAATGCCAGCAGCCTCACACCGGTGGATGGAGTGCGGATCGGTGGTGGATTTGAAATCGGCAAACAGTGGCATTCCGACCCACTCTTTTTTTCGGGGTCTGGTTCAACAATCCACCGAAATGAGAATAGAACTACTGCTTCAATTGATATTGGTGAAAACGATTCTCGGATGCGATACCATCCGTCAGTGGGTTCCTTCCTGTTTGGCACAATGAGTTATGGTTTCTCAAGCCAAAGCCTGAATTATCGAGCGGGTGGTGGCGTGACATTAGGAGAAACCTCGAATCTGACGTATAGCGCACAAATCCACCGATTAACATCTGTCCGGGACAGAGACATTTTGCTTAGTGATAGTGAGCAGTTTTTGCGAGGGTTGTGGGGGACTAATTTCCAAGACTACTATCTCAGAGAGGGTGGGGTGATGGCCCTTCAATGGCAATCTCCAAATATCAAGCATTCGCTGGGAGCGTTCGTACTTTGGGAAGAACACGAAAGTCTACAAAGGACGATGGACTTCCACCTCAGAAATTGGTCAGCACACCCCGAATTAGCAGGACGGCAAAATTCGCCGATACACCCTGGTAGTATGCGGAGTATCTCCTTAAAATACGACTTTGACAATCGCGGATGGACTGACGTAAAATACGACTTTGAGAACCGAGAAAACTTTAAGAACCGCGAAAATGCAGTCGAATGGTATAACACGTTTCTTGTAGAGCACACCAGTCCTGCAATCGGTTCCGATTTTGATTTTACGCGCTTCCAGGCACATTTCCGCCACTACTATCCCATCGGAGACGATAGAATTGATGCCCGTTTAAAGGTCGGGACTGCAACGGGACAGCTGCCCTATCAACGTCAATTCGTTATCGGTGGTATCGGAACGCTACGCGGCTACTCGCTTTACGAATTTGCGGGCAACCACGGCTTCCTCTTCAACTTGGAGTATGCTCACAGTTTAGGAGACGCGGCATTCCTTATCCCCTTCGTAGATGTAGGACAAGTGTGGTATCGCTTGGAAGACATAGACATAAATCAGATACAACCGAAGGTTAACCTCGGTATAGGCTTCCAAGGGGGTCCCTTCAGATTGAATCTTGCGAAGGCACTCGAAGAGGGACGCGGGTATCAAGTCGATTTCAAATGGTCTCGTATGTTTTAACTTAAGCGAAACGGGCGGTGTCGGTGTACCCGCCCGTTTCGGACACGCCGGAAACGGAAAGTGAGAATACAATGCGATACACAATAGTTATTGGGATCTCTCTTAGTTTGCTTTTGGGATTCCTTAGTATTTTTAAGGAGAAAACACGCAAATGAAACCGACAATTATGATTTTGGGAAGTGGACATCTGGCAAATTGGGGAGCAGACCGAATCAATTTTAAAATGGATGATGTGCTTGCTCCCAAACGACAAGCCGAGCTTCAGCAACTTGCTGAGCAACTCGCCCAATACAAACCGACGAAGATAGCTGTTGAAGCTGACGAACGCTGGAATACTGAACTTCAAGAGGAATATAACGCCTATCTGAAGGACAACTTTCAACTGGAACGCCATGAAATTCACCAGATTGGCTTTCGATTGGCGAAACAGATGGGACATCCAAAGGTGTATTGTGTAGATTATTTCCGCGATGATCCAATCGTCCGGGAGGATCGAGAGGACCATTTGACAGATTGGGGCACGTTTGCGGAGGCGAACAATCAAAAACACCTATTGTCTGACGATGAGAAGATTGAAGGGAAAATTGTGCAAGATGAAGAGGGTAGAACCTGGATTGTGCCTGACAAATACGAACCCTTGATTGACATGTATATAAGAATGAACCAAGATGAAAAGATCCGAAAAAATCTCAGCGACTATTTACGGATTGCCCAAATCGGTCTACAAGACCAATATCCGGGTGCAAATTGGGTTGCACATTTTTGGTATCCGAGGAACCTCAAAACTTTCGTCAATCTCACCCGAATTACGGAATCAGAAGATGAACGTATTTTGCTAATCATCGGTGCTGGACACTTAGGATTTCTCAAACAAATTGTGGAAGACTCCGAGGTCTATAATATAGAAAGCCCGTTGCAATACTTGGATTCAGGCAAAACAGGGACTCGATAACGTGCTTTCCTAATTGTTGGAAATTTGGTAACCCCTTTTTGGGGCTATCAACCGCCTTAGAGATAGGAGAACGTTTTATGAAAGTCTTAGCAAATTGCAAAACCTATACAGCGGTACTACTTGCTGGTATGTTATTTACGGTAGGCATAGCTGTAAGCGATGGTCAAACAAATTCATCTACAGGAGAAAGCAAGCAAATGACACAAAAACCGACGATTATGATCCTCGGCAGTACACACTTGGCGAACGATGGATTAGACTATTTCAATACCAAAATGGATGACGTCCGCGCTCCCAAACGCCAACGCGAAATCGAACAATTAGTAGAACAACTCCAGGAATTCAAGCCTACCAAGATAGCTCTTGAGAGAGATGTAATATTTGATGATGAAACCAACGGAAACTATCAAGCTGATATTTATCAAAAGTTGTTATAACCCCACGGTTATCAAGGTTCTTTGGGGTTAATCGCATGAAAATGCGCCATGAGTTGAATAAGCATCTGTCTTTCTCCAGTAAGTTGGAGTTGTATTTGATGAAATGTGCGTCGC